>DFYU01000144.1 GCA_002383415.1 Geobacter sp. UBA4074 | reverse complement strand
ATCAGCCACTGCACGCTGCCGATCTTCTCGGTGCAGCATCACCCCGAGGCCTCGCCGGGGCCCCATGATTCGCATTACTTGTTTTCGCGCTTCGTGGCAATGATGGAAAAACATAAGCAGCACTGATGCAGCCGTACCACGCCCTGTATCAATCAGGAGAGCTGCTGCAGCGGGTCAAGGAAGGCTACCGACGGTTGGCGGCCTGTGACCTCTGCCCGCACCGCTGCGGGGTGAACCGGATCAGGGGCGAACAGGGCAGGTGTCGTAGCGGTTTTAAACCGCGCATCGCCTCGGCCAACCTGCATCGTGGTGAAGAACCGCCGATCAGCGGCAGCAAGGGATCGGGCACAATCTTCTTTTCCGGCTGTACTTTGAGTTGCGTCTTCTGCCAGAATTTCCCGATCAGCCAGCAGAACACGGGCGAGACGATCAGTACCCTTGAGCTGGCTCGTCGGATGCTAGGGCTGCAACAGCGTGGGGCCCACAACCTGAATCTGGTGACCCCCAGCCACTGGCTGCCCCAGTTGCTGGCAGCGCTCTGGCTGGCCATACCGCAGGGGTTCAGGCTGCCGCTGGTCTGGAACTCCAGCGGTTACGAGACGATGGATGCCCTGCAACTGCTGGATGGTGTTGTGAGTCTCTACCTGCCGGACATGAAATACAGCGACGACCTGCAGGCCAAAGAACTGTCCGACGCGCCTGGGTACACGGCGATCAACCGGCTGGCGGTGCAGGAGATGCTGCGCCAGGTCGGTCCTCTGCAGACCGATGACCACGGTATTGCCACTCGGGGGTTAATTGTTCGCCATCTGGTGCTGCCGCAGGGCAGGGCCGGCTCGGCAGTGACCTTGCCCTGGATTGCCAAACACCTTGGGCAGGAGACGCACATCGCCCTGATGAGTCAGTATTTCCCGGCCCATCGGGCAGCAGCCATGTGCGGAATCAACCGTGGTCTGACCCACCAAGAGTATGATGCCGCCGTGTCAGCCCTGGAAGATGCAGGATTGGAGAACGGCTGGGTGCAGGAGCTGGATGAGGAGCGGGGATCTGTATGAGAACGGTAGTTCTGTTGATCATCTCCAACATCTTCATGACCTTTGCCTGGTACGCCCACCTGAAGAACCTGAGCAACCGGCACTGGCTGATTGCGGTCTTTGTCTCCTGGGGCATCGCCTTTTTTGAGTACCTGGTGCAGGTGCCGGCCAACCGGATCGGCTACCACGGCTCCTATTCACTGGCCCAACTCAAGATCACCCAGGAGGTGATCACCCTGACCGTGTTTGTACCCTTTGCGGTGTTCTATATGGGAGCGCCGCTCAAGCTTGATTATCTTTGGGCTGGTTGTTGTCTGGCCGGCGCAGTGTACTTTATCTTTCGCTGAGAAATGTGCTCTTTCGCCAATCTCAGCCTTGACCTTGACGAAACAATCACATTTCGAATTTTTACAAGGAGTTGTTCATGCCAAAAAGAAACGACATCCACAAGGTACTGATCATCGGTTCCGGCCCGATCATCATCGGCCAGGCCTGTGAATTTGACTACTCCGGCACGCAGGCCTGCAAGGCGCTGCGCAAGCTGGGCTACCAGATCGTGCTGGTCAACTCCAACCCGGCCACCATCATGACCGACCCCGGCACGGCCGATGTGACCTACATCGAACCACTGAATGTACCAACCCTGACCCGGATTATCGAAAAGGAGCGGCCCGATGCGCTGCTGCCCAACCTGGGCGGCCAGACCGGTCTCAACCTGTCCAGCGCCCTGGCCGAGGCCGGTGTGTTGGAAAAGTACGGAGTCAAGGTAATCGGTGTCAATCTTGATGCGATCAAGCGCGGTGAGGATCGTGAGACCTTCAAGCAGACCATGGATAGCCTGGGCATCGAGATGGCCCGCAGCGACATTGCCCATACCCTGGATGAGGCCAAGGCGGTGCTGGAGATCATCGGTTTCCCGGTGGTAATTCGGCCGGCCTACACCATGGGCGGCACCGGCGGCGGCTTTGCCTATAATATGGAAGAGTTCGAGACCATCGTCAACCGCGGTCTGTCGGTCAGCCCGATCAGGCAGGTGCTGGTTGAGGAGTCGATCCTGGGCTGGGAAGAGCTGGAACTGGAAGTGGTGCGGGACGCCAAGAACCAGAAGATTACGGTCTGCTTTATCGAGAACGTAGATGCCGTGGGGGTGCATACCGGCGATTCCTTCTGCACCGCCCCGATGCTGACCATTACCCAGGAGCTGCAGGACCGCCTGCAGCGCGACGCCTACAAGATCGTCGACGCCATCGAGGTGATTGGCGGCACCAACGTGCAGTTCGCCCACGATCCCACAACCGGCCGGGTGGTGGTGATCGAGATCAACCCGCGCACCTCACGCTCCTCGGCCCTGGCCTCCAAGGCCACCGGCTTCCCGATCGCCCTGGTCTCGGCCATGTTGGCCGCCGGCCTGACCCTGGACGAGATCCCCTACTGGCGTGACGGCAGTCTGGAGAAGTACACCCCCTCCGGCGACTACGTGGTGGTCAAATTCGCCCGCTGGGCCTTTGAGAAGTTCAAGGGTGTTGAGGACAGGCTGGGCACCCAGATGCGGGCCGTGGGCGAGGTGATGAGCATCGGCAAGAACTACAAGGAGGCGCTGCACAAGGCGATCCGTTCCCTTGAGAACGGCCGCTATGGCCTGGGTTTTGCCAAGGATTTTAACAAGCGCAGCCTGCCCGAGCTGATGGAACTGCTGGCCGAGGCCACCAGTGAGCGGCAGTTCATCATCTATGAGGCCCTGCGCAAGGGGGCCAGCGTCGAGCAGCTCCACCAACGCACCCATATCAAGGCCTGGTTCCTGCAGCAGATGCAGGAACTGGTGGCGCTTGAGGAAAAGATTCTGGCCCACCAATGGGGACAGCTGCCCAATGAGCTGCTGATACAGGCTAAAAAGGACGGTTTTGCTGACCGTTACCTGGCGCAACTGCTGCATGTGCCAGAGGAGCAGATCCGTGAGCGGCGTTTAACGCTCGACATACTGGAGTCGTGGGAGCCGGTGCCGGTCAGTGGTGTCGAGGATGCGGCCTACTACTTCTCCACCTACAACGCACCGGACAGAGTCGGCTCGTCGCAGCGTAAGAAGGTGATGGTGCTGGGAGGCGGCCCTAACCGGATCGGCCAGGGGANNTACGAGACCATCATGGTCAACTGCAACCCGGAGACGGTCTCCACCGACTACGACACCTCAGACAAGCTCTACTTTGAGCCGTTGACCGTAGAGGATGTGCTGTCGATCTACGCGAAGGAGCAGCCTGAAGGGGTGCTGGTACAGTTCGGCGGCCAGACGCCGCTCAACATCGCCCGTCAGCTGCAGGAGGCCGGCGTCAGGATTATCGGTACCCAACCCGATACCATCGATCTGGCCGAGGATCGCGAGCAGTTCAATGCCATGATGCGCAAGCTTGGTATCCCTCAGCCCGAATCGGGCATGGCCAGCAAGCTGGAAGACGCCATTGTGATTGCCGAGCGGATTGGCTATCCGATCATCGTGCGCCCTTCCTATGTCCTGGGTGGCCGGGCCATGGAGGTGGTTTACGACGAGGAGATGCTGCGGGAGTATCTGGCCAAGGCGGTGGATGTGACCCCGGAGCGGCCGATCCTGATCGACCGTTTCCTTGAGAACGCCATCGAGGCCGAGGCCGATGCCATCAGCGACGGCGTTGACGCCTTTGTGCCTGCGGTGATGGAACATATCGAGATGGCCGGGGTCCACTCGGGCGATTCGGCCTGCGTGATCCCGCCGGTCAACATTCCGCAGAAACATATCGATACCATTGACGAATACACCCGCCGCATCGCGGTGGAGATGGGGGTGGTGGGCTTGATGAACATCCAGTACGCCATTGCCGACGACAAGGTCTACATCCTGGAGGCCAACCCCCGGGCCAGCCGCACGGTGCCACTGGTCTCCAAGGTCTGCAATATCCCGATGCCGCGTATCGCCGTGCAGGTGATGCTGGGGGCCAAGCTGAAGGAGATGGGACTGGTGCGCAAGCAGCTACCCCACTTCGGGGTCAAGGAGGCGGTCTTCCCCTTCAACATGTTCCCCGAAGTAGATCCGGTGCTGGGCCCGGAGATGCGTTCCACCGGTGAAGTGCTGGGGATGGCGCAGAGCTACGGCATGGCCTTCTACAAATCCCAGGAAGCCACCGGCGGCCTGTTGCCGCTGGAAGGGGCGGTGCTGATCACCGTGGCCGAGCGGGATCGTGGACAGCTGCCGGCAGTGGCGCAACGCTTTGTTGAGCTGGGCTTCTCGCTGTTGGCCACCCAGGGCACGGCTGCCTATCTGCAGCAGCATGGCATTACTGCCAAGCCGGTGCTGAAACTGTATGAAGGGCGCCCTAATGTTGGTGATGTCATCACCAACAAAGAGGTGCAACTGGTGATCAACACCCCTGCGGGCAAGAGCAGCATCCATGATGACTCCTATATCCGCAAGGCAGCCATTAAGCACAAGATTCCGTATATTACCACCATGGCGGCCGCCGTAGCCGCTGCCGAAGGGATCGCTGCCCGCAAGAGCGGTCAGGAAGCGATCCGCAGCCTGCAGGAGTACCACGCCTCGCTGGCGTAAAAAGGAGCTGAACGTAGATGCCGAAACGAACCGACATTAAAAAAATCCTGATAATTGGGGCAGGGCCGATCGTGATCGGCCAGGCCTGCGAATTTGACTACTCCGGCACCCAGGCCTGTAAGGCGCTGAAGGAGGAAGGGTTCGAGGTGGTGCTGTTGAACAGCAACCCGGCCACCATCATGACCGACCCGGACTTTGCCGACCGCACCTACATCGAGCCGGTCACGCCGGAGATTCTGGCCAAGATCATCGAAAAAGAGCGACCCGATGCGGTGCTGCCGACCTTGGGCGGCCAGACCGCCCTCAACACGGCGGTGGCGGTGGCCGAGATGGGGATACTGGATAAGTTCGGGGTGGAACTGATCGGCGCCAAGCTGCCGGCCATCAAGAAGGCCGAGGACCGGACCCTGTTCAAGCAGGCCATGGAGAAGATCGGTCTGGAGATGCCCCGTTCCGGTCTGGCCCATAACCGGGAAGAGGCGCTGGAGATCATCAAACAGGTTGGTTTCCCGGCCATTATCCGGCCTTCCTTCACCCTGGGGGGCACCGGCGGCGGTATCGCCTACAACCTGGAGGAGTACGAGCGGATGGCCATGGCCGGCATCGAGGCCTCGCCCACCGATGAAATTCTGGTGGATGAATCGATCATCGGCTGGAAGGAGTACGAGCTGGAGGTGATGCGTGACACCGCCGACAACGTGGTGATCATCTGCTCCATCGAAAACTTCGACCCGATGGGAGTCCACACCGGCGATTCGATCACCGTGGCACCGGCCCAGACCCTGACCGACAAGGAATATCAGCTGCTGCGGGATGCCTCCCTGAAGATCATCCGCGAGATCGGTGTCGATACCGGCGGCTCCAACATCCAGTTCGGCATCAACCCCCGCGATGGCCGTCTGGCGGTGATCGAGATGAACCCGCGGGTTTCAAGGAGTTCTGCGCTGGCCTCCAAGGCTACCGGTTTTCCGATTGCCAAGATCGCGGCCAAGCTGGCCGTGGGCTACACCCTGGACGAGATCACCAACGACATCACCCGCGAGACCCCGGCCTGCTTCGAGCCGACCATCGATTACGTGGTGACCAAGATCCCGCGCTTTACCTTTGAGAAGTTCCCGGCCGCCGATGCCACCCTGACCACCCAGATGAAGTCGGTGGGGGAGGTGATGGCCATCGGCCGCACCTTCAAGGAGTCGTTCCAGAAGGCGCTGCGTTCACTGGAGATCGGCGTCTGTGGCCTGGATTCCAAGCTGTTCGATCTAGCCGAAGAGACCCGTCGCAGCCTGACCGAGAAGGAACAGGGGCTGCTGCTGGAAAAGCTGAAGACCCCCAATGCCGAACGGGTCTGGTATCTGGGCGATGCCCTGCGCAGCGGCATGAGTGTGGAGGAGGTCTTTCGGCATACCGCCTTTGACCCCTGGTTTGTGCACTGCATCCGTCAGATATTAGACAAGGAAGAGGAGCTGAAGCGGAATAAGCCGGAGACCATTACAGCCGAGCAGCTGTTCGAGGCCAAGCAGTACGGCTTCTCCGACAAGATGCTGGCCAAGCTCTGGAAGACCACCGAAGATGCGGTGCGGCAGCTGCGGTGGAAACTGAATATCCGCCCGGTCTACAAACGGGTGGATACCTGCGCAGCAGAGTTTGTGGCTCACACCCCCTACCTCTACTCCACCTACGAGCAGGAGTGCGAGGCCGAGGTCAGTGATCGCAAGAAGATCATCATTCTGGGCGGTGGCCCCAACCGGATCGGTCAGGGGATCGAGTTCGACTACTGCTGCGTACATGGCGTCTTCGCCCTGGCAGAGGACGGCTATGAGACCATCATGGTCAACTGCAACCCGGAGACGGTTTCCACCGACTACGACACCTCCGACCGGCTCTACTTCGAGCCGCTGACTCTGGAGGATGTGCTGGAGATCGTGGCTAAAGAAAAGCCCTATGGAGTTATCGTCCAGTTTGGTGGTCAGACTCCGCTCAAGCTGGCGGTGGCCCTGGAACAGGCCGGGGTACCGATCATCGGCACCACCCCGGATGCCATCGACCGCGCCGAGGACCGGGAGCGGTTCCAGGAGATGCTGCACAAGCTGAAGCTGCTGCAGCCGGCCAACGGCACGGCCCGTTCCACTGAAGAGGCGCTGGTAGTTGCCAACCGGATCGGCTATCCGGTGGTGGTACGCCCCTCCTATGTGTTGGGTGGCCGGGCCATGGAGATCGTCTATGACGACGAGAACCTTACGCGCTACATGACCACTGCCGTACAGGCCTCGCCGGAGCACCCGATCCTGGTGGACAAGTTNNTCGAGGAGGCCGGCATCCACTCCGGTGATTCGGCTTGCTCGTTGCCGCCGTACTCGCTGGGGCCTGAGCTGATCGCCGAGATCCGCCGCCAGACCGAGGTGATGGCGCTGGAGCTGAACGTCAAGGGGTTGATGAACGTGCAGTATGCGGTTAAGGACAACACTATCTACGTGCTGGAGGTCAACCCGCGGGCTTCGCGCACGGCGCCGTTCGTCTCCAAGGCCACCGNNGGTCAAGGAGGCGGTCTTCCCGTTCGTCAAATTCCCCGGTGTGGATACCCTGCTGGGGCCGGAGATGAAGTCCACCGGCGAGGTGATGGGGATCGGTGACAGCTTTGCCGAGGCCTTTGCCAAATCCCAGATGGGGGCAGGGGTCAAGCTGCCGATGGCCGGCAACGCCTTCATCAGTATCCGGGACAGCGACAAGAAACATGTTGTAAACGCGGCAGAAAAGCTGTATAAGGCTGGCTTCGGCCTGCTGGCAACGGCAGGCACTGCTGTTTTTCTGGAAGAAAAAGGGATACCGGTCAAACGGGTCAACAAGGTCAAGGAAGGACGGCCGCACATCGTTGACGCCATCAAGAACGGCGAGGTGCAACTGGTGATCAATACCACCCAGGGCGCCCAGGCCGTGGCCGATTCCTTCTCGATCCGGCGTGAATCATTGATGCATGGGATCGCCTATTACACCACCACCGCCGGCGCCAACGCCGCAGTGGATGCGATCAAGGCGCTCAAGGAGCAGGAACTGCAGGTCAAGCCACTGCAGGATTATTTATATTAGGAGTTGCTGCAAACGATGTCGAATACCATTCCGTTAACCAAAGAGAGCTACGAGGCGTTGCAGGAGGAGCTTAAGCGTCTGATTCGCGAGGAGCGACCCAAGGTTATCCAGGATATTGCCGAGGCGCGCAGTCATGGTGATCTCTCGGAAAGCGCCGAATATGATGCTGCCAAGAATCGTCAGGGCTTTATCGAGGGGCGCATCCTCGAACTGCAGGGCAAGCTGGCCCGGGCCCATGTGGTCGATCTGACCGGCTTAAAGCCTGACAAGGTGGTGTTTGGCGCCACCATCACCCTCTATGACACCGCCACCGAGGAGGAGATCACCTACAAGATCGTGGGTGAAGACGAGGCTGATATCAAGCAGGGCAAGATCTCCTGCACCTCGCCGGTGGGCAAGGCCTTGATCGGCCACAAGCTGGATGATTCCGTCAAGGTAACGGTGCCGTCCGGCACCAAGGAATATGAGATTATCGAGATCAAGTATTAAAGCAGGGGATGAACCATGGCAAAGAAAACAGCTAAAATCACAAAAGACACCATCTTTCTGGAGATGCTGAAAAGCCATCCTGAGACCGCCAAGGTGCTCAAGAAATACAATCTGGCCTGCGCCAGCTGCATGGGGGCCCAGAGTGAACCGATCGAACTGGGTGCCATCAACCACGGTCTCGACCCGGAGCAGTTGCTAGCCGATCTGAACGCCGCCATCAAGTAGCTGCAACGGTCGAACAATCACAAAGGCCCCCAGGGATAACTCCTTGGGGGCCTTTGCTTTTTAGGTGTACTGCATTAACGCCGGCTAAGCGGTCGATGGGCGATGGTCAGACTGTTACCGGCCACCATGCTGCTTGTTGGCCGCACAAAACCGGCCTGCCTCAGCAGGCTGCGGATCTCCTGGGGGGTATAGCAGTGGCCGCCAGGGGTGTTGACCAGCATGTTAACGCTGAACAGCGCCCCCTGGGTTGGCGAGGTGCGGGAGGGGTTGAGCGGAAACTCCTGCACCACGATCCGGCCACCGGGCTGCAAGGCGTGGCAGACCTTCTGAAAGGCTGTCAGGGTCTGTTCCGTTGAAAAGGCGTGAATCAGCTGGCTGAGCAGGATCAGGTCATAGCCTTCGCCCAGCTGATCCTGCAGGATGTCCCCTGATTTGAAGGCGATGTCGTCCAGGCCGGCCTGTTTGACCATCTTTTTGGCGATTGTTGTGGTATTCGGCAGGTCAAAGTGGGTGACGCTGGCCGCCCCCTGACGTCGCATCTCCATGGCGTAGGTGCCGGGACCGCCTCCCAGGTCAAGGGCCTTTTCAACCCCCTGTACGTTGATCGCCTTGATGACATCCGGTGCGATCAGGCTGGCGATGTTATGCATCCCCATGATGAAGGCGTTATGATCAAAGGCCACTTTGCTGACCGGTTTGCCGGTCTTGACCACGTTGTCCAGTTGTGACCAGCTCTGCCAGAGGTTGTCGGCATGCCTGAGGATGTCGCCCTGATAGTGCGGTGTGCCGCTAACCAGGAATTTGGCGCTTAAGGGCGCATTGCTGTAGCGTTCATGCTGCTTTTTTACCAGTCGCAGTGCGGTCAGGGCGTCCAGCAGCACCTCGGTGGCCCGCGGGTCGGCCTTGATTGCCCGTGCCACGGTGCAGGCATCACGCGGTTCTGTCAGCTGATCAAAGATGCCAAGATTATTGGCGCTGATGATGATGCGGGAGCTCCAGAACCCTCCCCAAAGCATCCGTAATCCTACGGCCTCGTGATGTTCTTTCGGCATATGCTGTCCTCCCAGGTAGAAAGCTGCTGCGCTGCGCTCTGGTCTGTCAGTAGCTGATGGCGGGGCTGTTTGTCAATCTCGCTGAGCATCGGGGCACCCCGTTTCTGGACAAGTAGCCCGCACATCGGGTATAGTTACGCCTTATGTATACCCCAGCAGGAGTAGTTATGGATTTCAAGGATGCCGTGGTGGCCGTGACCGGTGGCACACGGGGAATCGGCCGGGCCATATCACTGCGGTTTGCCGCAGCCGGTGCCCAGGTCTACGCCGCCTATCTCGAAAATGAAGCCGCTGCAGTCGCCTTGCAACAGGAGGCCGAAGGGCTGGCCGGCTGTGTCAGGGTGGTCAGGGCTGATGTCAGCACGTCGGCCGGCGCTGTCGCTCTGATTGATACCGCAAGTGAGGAACGTGGTCATCTGGATGTGCTGGTTAACAATGCCGGTATCATTCGTGATGGCTATCTGGCTATGATGTCCGACAACGACTGGGATAACGTGATCCGTACCAATCTGTATCCCCTGTTTCATTGCTGTAAGTGGGGGGTGCGCAAGATGCTGGCCCGCCGTAGCGGCGCTATTGTGAACATCTCGTCCATCTCCGGTCTGTCCGGCGCTGGCGGCCAGACCAACTACGCCGCCTCCAAGGGGGCTGCCATCAGCTTCACCAAATCCCTGGCCCGTGAACTGGGACCGATGGGAATCCGGGTCAATGCCGTGGCGGCCGGCCTGATCGCCACCGACATGACCGCCGGCCTGAAGCAGGATCGCGTTGACCAGATTATCGGTTCAGCCGCCCTGGGCCGCGTCGGCCAGCCTGACGAAGTAGCAGCCGCCGTGGCCTTTCTGGCCTCTCCCCAGGCATCATACATCACCGGTCAATGCCTGGTGGTGGACGGAGGGGTGCTGTGACCGCTACCCGCATCGTCATCACCGGCATGGGGGTCTTCTGTGGCGCCGCCCAATCGATACCTGACTTCCGTACTGCTGTCCTGCAGGGCAAGAGTGGCGTCGGCCCGGTGGATCTGTTCGACGTGGCCGACTTTCCGTCAAAGATTGCGGTTCAGGTTAAAGGCTATGACCCTGCGGCCCATTTCACGCGACGTCAGGTGACCCGTCTTTCCCGCACCGACCAGTTTGCCCTGCTGGCCGCCCAAGAAGCACTGACCATGAGCGGTCTGGCTGGCTGTTATGATCCTTACGACATCGGTGTCTGCGTGGGCGGCGGCGCTGCCGGCATGTTTCAGGCCGAGCAGTGGCTGGCTGCCGACCTGCGTGGTGAAAGGTCACGCCCCGCACAACTGCGGGGAGTGCTGCCGGACAAGACCTGCACCGAGCTGGCCCTGGCCTATCGTCTGGCAGGTTACCAGGGTAGCATCACCACCGCCTGTTCATCATCGGCCTCCGCCATCGGCTGGGGCGCCGATCTAATCCGCAGCGGCCGACAGAAGGCCATGCTGTGCGGCGGGGCCGACTCTCTGGCCTTGCTGACCTTTGCCGGTTTCAACTCCCTCAAGGTGATGGATCCTGAACCATGTGCGCCGTTCAGTTTGGGCCGCCAGGGTATCACGCTGGGGGAAGGGGCCGCCTTTGTGGTGCTGGAAGAGGAGCAGGCCGCCCGGGCCCGCGGGGCCGATATTATTGGCTATCTGCTGGGCTACGCCCTGGTGGGCGAGGCCCATCACATGACCGCGCCAGAACCCAGCGGCGAATCGGCCGCCAGGGTGATGACCGCAGCACTGGCTGCAGCCGGACTGGACCCTGGGCGGGTAGGGTGGGTTAATGCCCACGGCACCGGCACGCCGGCCAACGACGTGGTCGAATCCAACGCCATGAAGCAGGTCTTTGGCGAGCGGGTCCAGCAGGTGCCGCTGGTCTCCACCAAGCCGATCACCGGCCATTGTCTGGGGGCGGCCGGATCCGTCGAAGCGGTGGCAACCCTGCTGGCGCTTAATGCCAAAACGATCCCCCGCACCCTGCATTTCAGAGGCCGGGACCCGGAGTGTGACCTGGACTACTGCCACGACGCCAGCAAGCCAAGCGATTGCAGCATCGCACTGTCCAACTCCTTCGCCTTTGGCGGCAACATCACCAGTCTGGCCCTTGCAGCGGCTGATCTGCAGCAGGGGGGTGCGTAATGGATACCTTCTCCTGTTCAATCGCCATTACCGGCGCCAGCGCCATTACAGTGGCCGGCACCGGGCTCGAGCCTCTCCTGGCGGCGCTCAAAGAAGGTCGCAGCTGTCTGCAACCGGTGCCTGAAGATATGCGTGCCGATGGGCAAGGGTTGCTGTGGGGCCGGGCCGAGCAGTTTAAGGCCGCAGATTTTATGCCGCCGCTCAAGGCGCGCAAACTGGACCGCTGCAGTCAGTTTGCAGTGGCCACAACCGGACAGGCCCTGCGTGAGGCCGGCATCGATAAGGGTGCTATCCCGGCAGAGCGGATCGGCATCGCCCTGGGGTGCGGTTTTGGCGGCATTGCCAATTCAGCCGAGTTTCTGACCGGCTATTTTAAGCAGGGGGTGGCGGGGCTATCGCCCGTGCTGTTTCCCAACACCGTGGCCAACGCCCCGGCCAGCAACGCCTCAATCGAATATGGCTTTAAAGGCCCCAATATTACCTTTGTGCAACGCTTCTGTTCGGCTGAATCGGCCATTCTGGCCGCCTGCCGTTTTATTGAAGAGGGACGGGCCGACGTGATGCTGGCCGGTGGCGTCGATGAACTGACCTCATTGATGATGAAAGGCTTTGCGGCATTGGGACAACTGCACAGCTACGCCTCCGGTTTTGGTGAAGGCTGCGGCATACTGGTGCTGGAACGGGAAGAACATGCCGTGGCACGGGGTGCTGCCATCAAGGCCCGCATCGGCCGGATCGCCACCCTTGGCCTGCTGCTGCCCAACGCCGAACAGGCCGGTATCAACCGTTTGCTGCCGGCCCAACGCTCCTTTGACCAGGTCAGTCTTTCAGGCGCCGGTGCCGGCATCGATCTGCTGGCAGGAAAGGTTACAGCCCAAACCGTCCTCCGCACGGGTCAGGTTGTTGGCCAATCACTGGCCATGGGCGGCGTTGCTCTGGGTGCATTGAGTCAGCTGCTGCAGTCTGGGCAGACCGGTCTGCACCTGGCCGCCTCACCCGAGGGGCCCTACTTTGCCTTGAGTCTGCACGGTGACACACCTGCTTAATCCCGACCCCAGCGCATATCTACCGCACCGCTATCCCTTTCTGATGCTGGATCGGGTGCTGGAACAACAGCCGGGCAGTTTTGCCCGCGCCCGCTATCGTACTAGTGCAGCGCTGCGCTCTATGCCGCAGGTGCTGCTGGTTGAGGCGGTGGCCCAACTGTCGGGGGTAGCAGCAGTGGAGCGGCAAGGTGATGGCGGTTTTCTGGCTACCATCGATCGGGCCAGTTTTGGCCGTCCGCCGGTGTTGGGCGAGACCCTGGAGGTTGAGGTCCGGGTGGTCAAGGCCTTTGGACGCCTCTGTCTGATGGAGGGGCGGGTGACGGTAGCCGATGAAGAACTGCTGAACGTCACCCTGACCCTTGGAATAGGACCATTATGAAACAGCGTCTGTCTGTCGTTGCAATCCTGCTGATAATGGCCGTCCCCTTTCCGGTACAGGCCCGCAGCCTGACGTCACTGGAAGGGCTTGAGGCGCTGCGGCGCTCCTTTGCCGGTCTGCAGGATTTTACCGCCGAGCTGACCCAGGAAAAGCAGCTCTCGATCATGAAGAAGAAGCTGGTCATGCAGGGGGTGATCCGCTTCAAGAAGCCGGACCGGTTCATGATGGTGCTTGATCCGCCCTACAGCGGCGTCATCGTACTCAAAGACACGGTGCTGGAACAGCGCCTGGGCACCAACGGCGAACGGCAGCGGATCGTGCTGCCGCCTGAACAGGGGCTTGGCCGTTGGATTGGAGCGGTGGCAAAGCCGGTCACCAGCGTACCGGAAGGGATGGAGGTGCGGGCCGAGCAGCTGGCCGGCCTGACCAACGTGGTGATCCGTCCGGCCCAGGGCGGCCAATTGAAAGAACTCACCATCGTACTGCAGCAGGATGGTACGGTGCGCAGGCTGGAGCTGGTGGAGCGCGCCGGTGACCGGACCGTGATGACCTTTCGCAAGACCCGCAAGAACGTCGGGCTGAGCGACGCCGATTTCCGGCTGGAGTAAGCATGTATCGTCTGCTGTTGATCATTATAGCCGCCCTGTTGGCCGCCTGTTCGACAACCACCCGCCAGCTGCCGGCCAGTGTTCCCGTGCAGCCCGGCGCCGTGGTGGAGACCTTGAGCTCCACGGTAACCGTTTCGTTGCGTACGGCCGATCGCAATCTGGCTGCCCGGGGCGTGATGCTCTATCGCCGCCCTGACCAGTTGCGCCTGATCCTCCTGTCGCCCTTTGGCACGACGGTGATGGAGGCCCAGCTGAACGGCGAACAGCTGACCCTGGCCTATCCGGCCAACGGCGTTGCCTACCGGGGACAGGTCAACGAGCTGCCGGCCGCCACCGGCCAGCGGGGCTTTGCCATGCTGCGCTGGGTGCTGGATACCGATCTGCCGACCGGATCGGTGACCACCGGTTCCATCAGTCGTCCAGCGATCAGGGGCGGTACTGAACAGATCACGTTACAGGACGGACTGGTGGTGGAAAAAAACCTCGCCAGCGGCGAGCGGGTGCGCTACCGCAATTACCGCAGCCATGACGGTGTGCCGCTGGCGCAGGAACTGCAAATGGAAAGCGCTGAAGGCGACCGGATTCGTCTGACCCTGGAGGAGCCGGAGGTAAACACGGTGCTTGATGACCAGCTGTTCCAGGTGCCCCTGTCAGGGCTGCAGCTGCTCCCTCTCTCGCAGCTTAAGACCCCCTGACCCTCACCACCATGACTCGCAACGTAATGAAAACCATGCTCGGACAGGCAGCTACGCTGGTTCAGTCCCACCTGAACTGGCTCGATCGCATGACCCGCTGTTTCCCCCGCCGGGTAGTGGCGGTGCTGACCATCCTGTTGACCCTGTCCCTTGCCTCCCTGGCAACCTTGCGCTTTGAGACCGATATCTTCCAACTGTTTCCGGCTGACCGGCCGGCGTTGCGTCTGCTGCTGGATTCGCTGGAGTGGTCCGGCGGCGCACGTGAGGCCTACTTTCTCCTGGAGGGGGAGCCACAACAGCTTTCCGGCGAGGCCGAGCGGCTGGCCGAGCGGCTGCGTACCCTGCAGGTTGATGGGGCGCCGGCCTTCAAGCGGGTCGTCTATCGGATCTACGAGGAGTCAGAGGCCCAGCGTTTCGCCGATCTGGTGGCCTTTGCCGCTGCCCATCCGGCTGCCTTTGTACCGCCGGATCAGCTTGACGCGCTGGTGGCCCGTTTCAGCAACACCGGCATCGAACAGGCGCTCAATCAACTCACCAGCCAGCTGGCCACCTCGTTAGGTGCCAGCACGGTCGGCATAGCCATCGCCGACCCGCTGGGGCTGCGCGATCTGTTCCTGCCGCGCCTCAAGGCCGGCAGTCAAGCCCTGGACATGGACCCGGCCTCACCCTATTTCATGTCACGGGATGGCCGGGTGCTGATCATGATCGCCGAGCCGGCTAAAGCAGTGCAGGATATGGCCTTTGCCCGCAAGCTGGTGGCCGGCATCAATCAGGCCCGCGCCGGGAGTCAGGTGGCGGTTTCCTGCGCCGGGGCCCACATCAGCGCCGTGATCGACGAGGCAGCCATGAAGTTCAACATTCTGGCCTGTATCGTCTCATCACTGCTGGTGGTGCTGGGTATCTTCTATGCCGTGTATCGCCACCTCTGGCCCACCCTGATGATCCCGCTATTTGTCGCCAGCGGTGTACTGGCCTCACTGGGGTTGGCCGGGCTGTTTCTCGACAGCGTACATATCATCTCCTTTGCCTTTACCGCCCTGATCATCGGCCTGGGGGCCGATTACTCGATCCACCTCTATGACCGCTTCCATAGCGAGCGGAGCTGTGGCGTCAGCACCGACCAGGCCATCACGCGAGCCATCACCGATACCGGTCAGGGCCTGTTTGTGGCTGCTGCCAGCACCTGTCTGCCGTTTCTGGCCCTGGCCTGGGCCGAGGTGCGGGCCCTGTCCGAACTGGGACTGCTGGTGGGGCTGGGGGTGCTGTTCACCCTGTATGCCAACCTGGTTCTGATGCCGCTGGTGCTGCGGCTGTTGGATCGCTCTGACCGCAGTTATCGCCCGTTGCCGACGGTGGGTATGGACCGCCTGTGGCGCTTTGCCGGGCGCTGGCCGCGCACGATCCTGACCATCACCGTTGTCTCCTGGTTGCTGTTGGCCCTGTTTGCCCAGCGCACCGCCTTTGATGTGGAGCTAAAAAACCTGCAGCCGCAGCACTCCGAGGCATTTCGCGCCCAGCAGCTGGTGGAGCAGCACCTGAATCTGGCCCCTAAAAGCCTGCTGGTGGCGGTCGACGGTCCGACCCAGGCCGCAGTGCTGCAGGGTAATCTTCCGGTGGAGCAGCTGGCCGCCAAACTGGCAGCAGAGGGCAGGTTACAGGCCTGGTCGAGCCTGGGACAGACCATGAACCGTCAGGCCGATCAACGGCAGATCGTTGCCCACCTGTCAGGCCTTGCATCAGCTGCTGCAACACTTGAAAAACAGCTTGTTCGCCAGGGATTCGACCAGCAGGATTTTGCGGCATACCTGGCCTTGGTGCGTACGGGCAGCCTGACGGCAGTGGTGCCTGACGAGACGATCATCTCCCGCTTGGCCGTGTCGCCGCTGCGCAGCGTGGTGGAACGCCATCTGGTGCAGGATGTCACCGGCTGGCATGCCCTGACCTATCTCTACTTCCGTCCTGGCCAGTTGCATCCTGAACAGTTCGTCGATCAGCTGGCAAGTGTGGCGCCAGAGGCCCGGGTTACCGGCACCGATCTGGTCAGCAGTGAACTGCTGGCTGCGGTGCGCAGGAGCGCCGTGCAGGGAATCGGCCTGGGAACCGGCATGGTTCTGCTATTGCTGCTGCTGCATTTCAGAACCATGTCCGGCGTTGCCGCCTCACTCGGGCCGGTGCTGTACGGTGCGGTGGCCATGTTGGGCACCATGAGCCTGGTCGGCATGAAATTCAACTTCATGAACATCATGGTGGTGGTGACCATCGTCGGCATCGGTTGCGATTACGGCATGCATATCCTCCATCGTTGCGCTTCGCACGATCCAGCGCAGCAGAGCGCCGCCTTTGTCCAGGCCGGTCGCTCGATCCTGTTGTCGGCACTTACCACCATTGCCGGTTTTGGGTCGCTGGCCTTTACCGATTACGGCGCCATGGCCTCCATCGGTTGGGCCGCCAATTTTGGCATCTTCTTTACGGCACTGGCGGCCCTGCTGCCGATGCCGGCACTGATGCATCGTATCTCTGCCCGGAGGTAACCCATGCGCTTGATACCGATTGTCGCTAGTCTTGGCCTGTGCTGCTTGCTTGCTGTTGGCAGCGGTCATGCCAACCAGTTCAATGATGAGGTAAAACAGTCGTTCCGCGAGACGGGTCAGGCCTTTAAGGAGGCCGGTAAGACGCTGAAGGAAGATGCCAAACGCAGTGGTCAAGAGACCAAAGAGGCCTTCAAACAGAGCGGCCGCGAGCTTAAGGAAGGCAGCAAACAGGCTGGCCAGGAGATCAAGCAGGGTTTCAAGCAGCTGGGGCAGAGCATTAAAAAAGACGGCAAACAGGCCGGTATCGAGATGTGGGAAGGGTTTAAAAGGGCGGGGCGCGACATCCGCTCGATCTTTAAAGACAAGTGATTGGAAAGGGGTAGTACACGATGAAACAGATACTGCGTTATGGCTGCATCATGCTTGCCGTGACCGTCATGGCCTCGGTTGCCAGCGCCGGCTTGCCGTTGCCGCCGCCTCCACCGGGCCTGCCGTCACCAAAGAAGCTGCCGCTGTTGCCGCCGCCGCCCGGTGTGAAGCTTTCAGGTCAGCCGGTAAAGGTGAAAAGCGGCAAGCAACACAAAAAGAAAAAACACCGCAATCCCGACCGTGGTGGGATTCAGATCAACATCGGCCGCTAACGGATGTTACGACTGACAGCGGCGGCATGCCAGTACCGCATGCCGCCGCTGTTGGCAGTATCACCATTTTTGCTGGCGTTCAAAACGGATGATGGCCGGCAGATTTTTCAGGAAGTCCAGCACGCTGTGGGGCGATTTCCAGAGCATCTGGGTGTAGCCCCAGTGGATGCGGGTGCGACGGTAGAAACGGCTGATAAATTCGTCGTACAGCCCTTCCAGTTGCTCCTTGTTCATGCCGGTGGGTATAAAGACAAAGTTCATGCAGTTCATCAGCTCCCAATCCTCGTTAAATTCGCCGAACTGTTGCAGGGTCCGATAAACCGGCGCGCCGGGGAAGGGGGTAAACTTGGTGACGTTGATCTCGTCCAGCGGCAGGGAACAGGCATACTCAATCGTGCGGCGAATGGCGGCCTCGTCTTCGCCCGGCAGCCCCACCATGAACAGCCCCTTGACCCGCATACCGGCGTCCTTCACCATCTGCAGCTTGCGGCCCACCTCGTCAAGCCCGTAAAACTTGCGATGTTTTTTAAGAATCTCCGGGTCGCCCGATTCGATGCCGAAGTTAACCTGCCAGCAGCCCGAATCCTTCAGCAGCTTCAGCAGTTCCGCATCCACATGCTCCAGCCGTGCGATACAGTTGTAACCGACATCGATCCCTTTTTTGCGTTTTAGCTCACAGAACTCGGCCACCCGTTTGCGGTCGAAGGTGAACAGGTCGTCGTAGAAGAAGACGTGGCGGATGCCGTAGTCTCGCTTCAGCATGGCCACATGCTCCAGGATGTAATCCGGCGAATTGAAACGGAAGCCCTTGCTAAAGACCGAGCGGTCACAGTAGGAGCACTGGTAGGGGCAGCCACGGCTGGAGATGATGCTGGTGTTGGGAAACTTGGGTGAGCTGAATAGCGGCAGCTTGTACTTTTCGGGAAAACCGGGCAGCAGGTGGTAGGCCGGAAAGGGCAGTTGGTCCAGATCAGGGATCAGATCACGGGGGGGGGATGCCACGCCGTTGCCCTGGCTGTCACGATAGGCCAGGCCGGGAATCATGGAGGGGTTGTTGCAGCCGGCCTGCACCAGCTCCAGCATGGTCTGCTCCCCTTCGCCCAGCACCAGGTAGTCGATGGCCGCAAAGCGGTCCAGCAGTGGCGGGCCCATGGTGCAGGCGTGGGCGCCGCCGAACACGGTAACCATCCGGTCGTTGCGCGCCTTGAGCGCCTCGGCGATCCGGTTGCCCTCTAGAAACGATGAGGTGGTGCAGGAAAAGGCCACGACATCGGGGGCGCGATGGAGTATCTCTTCCACCAGCGCATCCTGGGGCAGTGGGGTGGCATAGCAGTCGATGATCTC
>DFYU01000095.1 GCA_002383415.1 Geobacter sp. UBA4074 | reverse complement strand
GCCCGGCCTGGCTGCAGCCGCTGATCGCCCGGCTGATTGTGAAACGGCGCACCCCAGCGGTGGTGGAGAAATACCACGAGATCGGTGGCAAATCACCGATCCGTGAGCTGACCCAGGCCCAGGCTGATGCCCTGTCTGCGGAGCTGGGACTGCCCTGTTTTCCGGCCATGCGCTACTGGCAGCCCTTCACCGCCCAGGCCCTGACCCAAGCGCGACAGAGCGGCGCAACGCGGATCGTGGCGCTGTCGCTCTACCCCCACTACTCAAGGGCCACCAGCGGTTCCAGCTTTAACGACCTGGATCGTCAGTTGGCCGCCGCAGGTAACGGAATGCAGCTGGTCCGCATTCCCCATTTCTATGATCATCCGCTCTACATCCAGGCCTTGGCCGAAAAGGTCGAGGCCGGGCTAGCCGGTTTTGCGGACCGAAGCCAGGTGCAGTTGCTGTTTTCAGCCCACTCGCTGCCCCAATCGTTCATCGACGAGGGCGATCCCTATCTTGAGCATATTCAGTCAACGGTACGATTGGTGATGGAGCGCTTCAGTGACGTGTCACACCATCTGGCCTTTCAATCCCGGGCCGGACCGGTGAAGTGGCTGGAGCCCTCCACCGACGACATGCTGAAAGAACTGGCCGCTCGGGGCTGCAAAAACCTGCTGGTGGTGCCGCTCTCCTTTGTGTCCGACCATATCGAGACCCTGCACGAGATCGACATTGAGTACGCCGAAGAGGCCAGTAAACTGGGGATCAGCACCTTCCGACGCATCGAATCGCTGAACGATTCGCCCACCTTTATCAGCTGTCTGGCTGAACTGGTGCGCAGTGCAATGAAACATTCATAATCATTCACAATTGCTTCATCAGATCTTCCCATCGGGTTGCTAAGGTGGAACCATCTTAACGAGGTTCTTTGCGGAACACGAAACCCAAGGAGGAACGAATCATGAAAAAATCACTGGTAGCACTGACCGTAGTAGCAGCACTGGCCATCACCGGCTCAGCCTTCGCCCGTGGCGGCATGGGCATGGGTCCGGGTATGGTATCCGGCCCCTATGCCGAGCAGTACAAGAAGTTTGCCGCTGAAACCCTGCCGATCCGCCAGGAGATGATGAACAAGCATTTTGAGTTGCAGAAGGAGTATCTGCAGGAAAAACCGAACAGCGACAAGATCACCAAGCTGCAGGGCGAGGTGGCTGAGCTGCGCAAGAAGATGATCGATGCCCGCACCAAATCCGGTCTTCCGATGGGCAAGATGGGTAAAAGAGGCGGCAAAGGGATGCGTGGTGGCATGATGGGTGGCATGACACAGGACTGCCCGCTGATGACCGCACCGCCCCCAGCTTCCAAGTAATCGAGCACCAGCAACCCTGACTGCAGCCGGCCCCGTACAACCTGCGGCGGCCGGCTGCACACACAAACATTATGCCCAAAACAGCCCTGACATACCTGTTATCCCTGCTTGTACTGCTGTTGCTTGCGCAACCGTCCGCAGCCCTAGAGCCTGAAGAACGGCCATTTATGCCGGGACGCGGCTGGCATGGCCCCGGCAAGGGCCTTGGTCTCGGCCCGGGACGCAGCCCCTACGGCGCTTACTGTCCCAAACGGCATGCCGACCGCTACGGCGCCCGGCAACCGGTGCACAGCGCAGCAGAGGCCCGTGAGCGCCTGCTGCAGCTGTTTGGCGCCGACCAGGTGACGATCAGCAATCTCGAAGAACGTCCCCGCCACTTCAAGGCCAACATCGTCGACAAGAACGGCACGCTGCTGGACACCGTGATTATCGATCGCCGTTCCGGTCGCATCCGCTCAATCCTCTAGACACAGTTCCCGCCTGACTGACGGCCCCGGCTGTGCTATACTGCCCTCCATCTCCTGCTAAACGGAGCTGTCATGCAACGCCCGATCCTGATTGTAGAAGATGATCTCAAGATCGCCCGGATCATTAAGGCCTATCTGGAAGGGGCCGATTTTCGGGTGATCCACGTTGATACCGCCGCCGCTGCGCTGGAAAAGGCCCAACAGGAGCTGCCGCTGGCGGTGGTGCTGGACTTGGGCCTGCCGGACCGTAGTGGCGAGGAGCTGTGCCAGGACCTGAAGGAGCTGGGCGACCTGCCGGTGATCATGCTGACCGCCAAGGCATCGGAAGAGGAACGGATCACCGGCTTTGCCCTGGGAGCCGACGACTACGTGGTCAAGCCGGCCTCCCCCCGTGAGCTGGTCTACCGGGTCAAGGCGGTGCTGAAACGCAGCGACGCCAGCGGTGGCGAACGACCGTCAAGCTTCAACCAGGGAACCCTGGTGCTGGACGCCAAGCGCCATACCCTGACCCGACACGGTCAGGCCGTGGCGATTACTCCCACCGAATTCAAGCTGTTGGCAACCCTGGCAGCCGCCCCGGGCCGCACCTTTACCCGCGACGAACTGGTCTCCAAGGCCCTGGGCTACCAATTTGAAGGCTATGAGCGCAGCGTGGACGCCCATATCAAAAACCTGCGCCAGAAGATCGAGACCGACAGCCGCAATCCTGAGCTGATCAAAACCGTCTACGGCGTCGGCTACCTGTTCAGCGGAGAACGGGATGTCCTTTAGCCTGCAACGCAAGATACTGCTGCCGCTCTTGCTGGTGACCCTGATCGCGCTCTCCTCCGGGGTGCTGTTGCGGAGCTTTATCATACGTGATTTCAAGGCCTTTGCCGAGGGCAGGAGCATTGACCGGCTCTATCAGGTGCTGGCGGTGCTGGAAGGACGATTTGCCGAACAGAACCGCTGGCAAAAACCGGTGTTGGCCAACGACCTGATCTGGGCCCACCAGATGGGCTTCGAGATCAGGCTCTATGACCACCAGGGCCTGCTGATCATCACCACCGACCAGGCCTTAAGCGGCCTGCCACCGCTGATGCGCAAGCGGATCAGCGCCTCCACTGAGGGCCTCCCTGAGGCCGGCCCGGAGGATTATCACCCCTACCCGCTGTTCCTGCAGGGCCAGGAAATCGGCCACCTTGAGGTGCGCATACCGAGGCCGATCAAGGAGGAGCTGTTCATCCGCTCCTCAAACCTGTTTCTGCTCTATTCCACCGCCGGCATGGGTCTTTTGGCCGTGTTGCTGAGCGTACTGCTGGCCCGCCGGCTGTCGCGTCCCCTGCAACGCCTGACCACCGCAGCCGAAGGGATCGCCAGCGGCGACCTGGGACAACGGGTGCCGCTCAACACCAATGACGAGATCGGCCGCCTGGCAACCGCCTTCAACACCATGGCCGACTCACTGGAGGGCCATGAACGGCTGCGTAAGCAACTGGTCTCCAATGCCGCCCATGAGCTGCGCACCCCGCTGATGGTGATCCGTGGCGAACTGGAAGGCATGCTGGACGGGGTGCTGCCCAGCTCACCGGAGGCGCTGCAGTCGTTGCATCAGGAAACCGGCCGTCTGACCGCCATCCTGGACGGGGTGGACGAACTGTCCCGGGCTGAGGCCAGCTTTCTGAGCCTACAGCGGGAAGAGGTGCAGCTCAAGCTGCTCTGCGAGGGGATTGCCACCCGCTTTGGCCGACTGGCTGAGGACAAACAGGCCCGGATCGTGGTGGCCTGCCCCGACGGGTTGACCGTCTGGGCCGACCCGGACCGCTTGAGCCAGATCCTGATCAACCTGCTGACCAACGCCCTCAAGGCACTACCCGATCAGGGCCGGGTCGAACTGCGGGCCACGGAGACCGGCCAGACCGCCGTCATCGAACTGAGCGACAACGGCCACGGTATCTCTCCGGAGCTGCTGCCGCATATCTTTGAACGCTTTTACAAAGGGGCGCAGGGCGGCCTGGGGCTTGGCCTGGCCATTGTCCGCGAACTGGTGGCGGCCCACAACGGCACCATCGAGGTTGACAGCGAACCCGGACGCGGCACCACCTTCATCCTGCGCCTGCCCAAACGCCACAAGGAGTAGCACCATGACCATGACCGAAGAACTGATCAGCTGGAGTTGGGAACAGAAATGCCGCAAGGCGGTGGCCGCCCTTGAGACCAACGGCTTCACCGCCGTCTACTGCGCAGCCCCGCAAGCAGCCGCCGACTACATCCTGCAGCAGGCTGCCGATGCCCACTCTGTAGGCTTCGGCGGCTCGATGACCATCGCCGGGCTGGGGGTGGAGCCGAAACTGGCGGCCGCCGGCAAGGAGATCCTCAACCATGGCAACCCATCCCTCTCACCGGACGAAAAACAGATCATCCTGCGCCGGGAATTGACCTGCGACCTGTTCCTGTGCAGCACAAATGCGCTTACGCTACGGGGCGAGCTGGTCAACATCGACGGTGTCGGCAACCGGGTGGGCGCCATGCAGTTCGGCCCCCGCAAGGTGATTGTGGTGGCTGGTCGCAACAAGCTGGTGGACGGCACGGTGCAGGATGCGATCCAGCGGGTCAAGACCTGGGCCGCGCCACCCAACACCAAACGGCTCAAGGCCAAGACCCCCTGCGCCAGCACCGGCTTCTGCAGCAACTGCAACTCAGCGGAACGGATCTGTCGCGTGACCACCATCATCGAACGCAAGCCGCGCCTGACCGACCTGCACGTTGTGGTGGTCAACGCCGAGCTCGGCTTCTAGCCGCACCCCCATGCTCACCGCAGCCCGCAAGCTGGGCAAGGCACTGTTAGACCTGGCGCTGCCTCCCCGCTGCCACCTTTGCCGCTGCTTCATCCCCGAGGCCGGGCCGCTGCACCTCTGCCCGGCCTGTCACGATCAACTGCCGTTGCTGTCGTCCCCCTGCTGCAGCATCTGCGGACAACACTTTGCTGGCGCAGGCCACGACCACCCCTGCAGCATCTGTCTGCAGCATCCGCCGCCGTGGGAGGCAGCCCGGGCAGCCGTACTTTTTGATGGCGGCTGCCGCGACCTGATCCACGCCTTCAAGTACCGTCACCGCTTTCACCTGCGACGACCGCTGGCGCTGTTGACAGCCCGGCAGCTCGGCGACTTTGTTGTCGAATCCAAAGCCGATCTGCTGGGTCCGGTACCGCTGCATCCACGCCGGCTGCGTCAGCGCGGCTTCAACCAGTCACTGCTGCTGGCGGAGATCCTGGGAAAAGAGTGGCAGCTGCCGCTGCAGCGGCAGCTCTTGCAGCGCACCCGCTACACCACCTCCCAGACCGAACTGTCCGCCGAGCAGCGCGCAACCAACCTGCGTGGCGCGTTTTCTGTTTCAGACCCGATGCTTGTCGCAGACAAACGGGTGCTCCTGGTGGACGATGTCTTTACCACCGGCGCCACCCTGGCAGAATGCTCGCGCTGCCTACTACAGGCCGGAGCGGCTGCGGTTCTGTGCGTCACCGTGGCTCGAGCACCGCTCCCGGCTACGTGATGGGTCATGGCAGTTCAGTAGAATAGGCGGTACTTTCCCGGCAATTTTCTTGACAACAGCGCTGTTGTATCCTATATCAGACCGGCAATCACCTACGTAGCACTTACCAGGAGGTTTTCATGCGGTTGTCAACCAAGAGCCGGTACGGCCTGCGGGCACTGTTCGATATCGCCTACAACGGCAACGGTTCACCGTCCCAGATTCAGGACATCTCCCGCCGCCAGGAAATTTCCCCCCGCTATCTCGAACAGATCTTTCAGAGCCTTAAAAAGGCCGGCATCCTCAAGAGCAAGCGCGGCCCCCAGGGTGGCTACGCACTGGCCAGAAAGCCGGAACAGATCACGGTGCTGGAGATTATCAAGGCCACCGAACAGGATGTGCTGATGGTGGATTGTGGCGGTGAGGGCAAAAAGCGTCGCCGCAAGAATGAGTGTCCTTTCGAGGGCAACTGCGTAACCCAGACCGTCTGGAAGGATGCCAACGACCTGCTGTCTGAGCTGTTCGGCAAGATGACCCTGCAGACCCTCTGCCAGCGCGGCCACGACATGGGCGTCAAAAAAGAGCAGGATCACCGCTTTATGTACTACATCTAACCGATCAAGCAGGATATCCCATGCACCCTCCGATTGACTCCTGCATACAGGCCATCGGCAACACCCGACTGGTGCGCTTGAATAAACTGACGCAACCGGGTATGGCCACCATCTACGCCAAGCTGGAGGCCGGCAACCCCGGCGGCAGCGTCAAGGACCGGATCGCCCTGGCCATGATCGAGGCGGCCGAGGCTGACGGTTGCCTGAAGCCAGGCGCCACCGTGGTGGAACCGACCAGCGGCAATACCGGCATCGGTCTGGCCCTGGTCTGCGCCGTCAAGGGCTACCGCCTGATCCTGACCATGCCGGAAACCATGTCTCAGGAGCGCCGCCGACTGCTGGCCGCCTACGGTGCCGAACTGGTGCTGACTCCCGGCAGCCTGGGGATGAAAGGTGCGGTGCAACGGGCTGAAGAGATCGCCGCCGAGCGGCGCTGCCTGCTGCCCCAACAGTTCAAGAACCCGGCCAATCCCGAGATGCACCGCCGCACCACCGGACCGGAGATCATCCGCGCCATGGCCGGCAGAAGCATCGACGGCTTTGTGGCCGGGGTCGGCACCGGCGGCACCATCACTGGCACCGGCGAGGTACTGCGCCAGCACAACCCGTCCATCAGGATCGCCGCGGTAGAACCGGCCGATTCGGCAGTACTGTCCGGTGGCCAGCCTGCCCCACACAAGATCCAGGGGATCGGCGCCGGTTTCATACCGGATGTGTTGAACACCAGCATCTATGACGAGATCATCACCGTTACCAACGAGGAGGCCTTTGCCTATGCCCGGCGACTTGCACGTGAGGAAGGTATTCTGGCAGGCATCTCCTGCGGCGCAGCCCTGAGCGGGGCGCTAAACCTGGCCAAGCGGCTGGGCAGCGGCAAAAATCTGGTGGTGGTGCTGCCGGACACCGGTGAGCGTTATCTGTCCACCGGCGTGTTCGACTAGCCACACGAGACCACATACCACACACAAAACGCCCTTCATCGGGCGTTTTGTGCTTTAGGGAACCGGAAGCCATGCAGCACTATCAGCAACTGATCAACCATCTGAGCAGCAGAGGCCCTCTGGGGGTGGCCTTTTCCGGCGGCGTCGATTCGACCCTGCTGGCAAAGGCAGCCCACGATGCACTGGGTGACCGGGCCATTGCCATCACCATTCACGGGCCGATGCAGCTGCGAGGGGAGCTGCAGGCGGCCCGTGAACTGGCGAAACAGATCGGCATTCGCCAGATAGAGCTGCGTCTGGACTGGTCAGAACTGCCTGAGCTGCATACCAACCCGCCTGATCGTTGTTACCGTTGTAAATCAAGCATCATCACGCTCTGCCTCCGTCAGCTTGCCTCTCTCTCTGACGCAGGCCACAGCTGGAGCCTGGTCGATGGCAGCAACCTCGATGACCTCCAGGCCCATCGTCCCGGCCGACGCGCCCTACAGGAGCTGGCGGTGGGCTCACCGCTGGCCGAGCTTGGCTTCAGCAAGGCCGAGATCCGCTCCGTAAGCCGTCAGCTGGGATTGCCCGGCTGGGACAGACCGGCCCAGAGTTGTCTGCTGACCCGTTTTCTCCACGACAGCCCGATTACCGACGCAGAGCTGCGGCGGGTGGAATCCTGCGAGGAAGAACTGCATAGCATGGGATGTAGGCTGGTACGCGCCCGTTGTCTCGCTGATGGGGTGCGGCTGGAGCTTGGTCAGCAGGAGTTGGCAGCCGTAACTGCCAACCCGCTGCTGCAGAAAGCCATTGAAGAAGTCTTCGCCAAGGCCGGTTTCAGCAGGGTGGTTATTGATTCATCAGGCTACCGCAGCGGCAGCATGGATTAAAACTGGTACATCACCAGCAGCCCGCCACCGACCGCCGGACTGGCGTCCGAGAACCCGGCCAGGCCATACAGCTCCCAGGCCACCCGCCGCGACTGCAGGAAGTTGAGCTTAAGCCGTCCTTCGAGCGGAGCATCGCCCCCATCAACCCGGGTTGTGGCCCCCCGTGCAAACAGTGAGGCAAACAGACGGTCACTGAGCTGGACGCCAGCGCCAGCGGTGTAGGAAAGGTAGTTCTTGCCCTGGTAGTCGCTGGTGCTGTCCTGCAGGATGTAAACGCCATCAACAAACAGCTGAAAATCGCCCAGCCACTTGGAGAGCGACAGACCCGGCCCAAACTCGAAGGTGCCGGTGCCCAGTCCGCTATCATCATCGCCGGTGGGCAGCTTCAGGTACAGGTTGGGACGAACTCGCGGCAGCCAGCCTTCCTCGTCCTGCTGCACGGTCCAGCCGGCACTCAGGTTGATATCACCCAGGCCGGCCTCGCTACTGGTGCTGCTGCTGGATGAAAGGCTGACGGTGGCGTTGGTCCGCCGCCCCTGACCGCCTGACCGGGTGACCACCACGTCGCTGGATGAACGACTGCTAAAATAGACCAGCGGCACCTCCAGGGTCAGGTCAACATTCTGGAGGGGATTTACGACCAGCAGGACCGGCACCGTAACCACGGTTGCATCGGCATTGCTGCCATAATCGCCATAAGTCACCTCGAAGCCGCTACCGATAGCCGTGCTGACCCCCTGCTGCAGGCGGTGCTCGCTATCGTCGCCCCAGACAGCCGATGTCGTCAGCAATACAACCAGCGTGCTCACCAGCCTGAACCACATCACCTCACTCCACCACCCGCGTTGCACCATCTGCATGCCTGTCACCATTCCCTCTACGTTCTTTGCCCGGACCTAACGACCCCGGCGAATACCGGAACCACCTTGCTGGTGCTGCTGTTGCCCTGTGCGAAGGCGCTGGCCACCTGACCACAGCGGACGGCCGGTGTCGGAACGCACCGATAACTGACCGCCATCAGGCAGACTGATCCACTGGCTGATCAGGTAGCTGTGGCCATCCTTGCCCTGGGCGCGGGATCCTCGTACCGACACCATATCGCCCATCTTCCAGCCGAGATCATCATCCTGCAAGTACCAGCGGGGACCCAGCACCACGATAAAACGATCAGTGGCTGTTGTCAGCTCGATGGTCACCGGGTCGCTGTCGGCAGCGGGCAGAGCCGCAACACGGCCGGTAACCGTCACCACCGTGTTGCGGTCGTACCCTTGACTGAGATTCAGCCCCGCGCGCGCCGCCGGGGCGTCATCGCCAAACAACCAGCCGGCATGGCCTGAAACCGGTGTCAGGAGCAGCACAGACACCATCAGATGCAGGGATATGCTATGCAGAAAACGCACGTACAGCATCTCTTCCTCTTGCCTGTAAAAAGTTAACGCAACTACTGCTTGGCAGGGCTGCCAAAGCCGGTGCCATCTTGCGGACGCAGGCCGGTACCGGTGCCGTCACCGGGGCCCAGTTGACGCATCTGGCCTTGACCGGCACCCTGGCGGGTTGCAGCACCTGCACCGCTACCATCGCGCAACTGCTCACGCTTCTGGACCTGCTCACGCTTCTGCTGCTTGATGCGGTTTTGATCGCCGCTGCCGTCTCTCAGCTGACTGCTCTGGCCGCCGCCGCTCATCCGGGCGCCGCCACCCATGCCACCACCGCCGCCACCGCGGGCAAAGGACTCGCCACCAAAGGCCACCATTGTCGCCACCACTGCCGCAAGTATCATCATCCGTTGTGCGCTCATCTCCGTACACCTCCTGTGTGAGATCGGGAATCCGTCCCGTTGCCTCAACTATCTACAGAATACGTGCCATCACGATAATGCACCAATGTTACTGAATTTTAAGCAAAACATCACCCTTACAGGTGCAATACCTGCATCGACCGGCTGCAACTATTGCACTAACCACCCAGCAAACCATATTCCTTCAAACGATACTGCAGGGTACGCTTCGAGATACCCAGCTTTTCAGCAGCCAGGCGTCGATTGTTGCCGCAACCTGCCAGGGCATCAAGGATAGCGCTCCGCTCGATGTCCCGCAAACTCCCGTCAAGCGTTTCAATCTCTGCAGCACGTTGCGGAAAACGTAACTGCTCCGGCAGATCTTGGACCGTGATGGTGCCCCGCCCCAAAATAACGGCCCGCTCCAGCACATTCTGCAACTCACGAATATTGCCGGGCCACCCGTAGCTGCTCAACGTTTCCAGCAACTCCGAATCCAGAGTCGGTACGGCACACCCGATCTGGTGGGCGATCCGCTCCACCAGAAACTCGCTCAGCGCTCTCAGAGCATCCCTTCGGTCGCGCAACGCCGGCAAGGCAATTGGAAAGACATTGAGCCGATAATAAAGATCCTCACGAAAGCGTCGTTCCCTGACCTCCTGCAGCAGATCGCGGTTGGTGGCGGCAATAATCCGCAGATCAACCCGAATTTCACGCTGTCCTCCCACCCGCACGAAGCTACGCTCCTGCAGCACCCGCAACAATTTTGCTTGGAGCGTAAGGGGCAGCTCGCCGATCTCATCCAGAAAAAGTGTGCCGCCCGAAGCCAGTTCGAATCTACCCATACGGGTCTGCACCGCACCGGTGAAGGCTCCTTTCTCATGGCCAAACAGCTCGCTTTCCAGCAGATTTTCCGGGATGGCTGCGCAGTTAAGCGCTACAAACGGCCCTTCGCCACGCTGGCTGGCACAATGGATGTAGCGGGCGGCCAACTCCTTGCCGGTGCCCGACTCTCCGCTCAACAACACGGTAGCCTGGGTAGTGGCCACCTCCCGCAACATGCGCTGCACCGTTCCCATGGCCTGGCCGGCAAACAACACCTCATCGGGCGGCAAACCAGCCGTCTCACGTTCCTTCAACGCAGTCAGGCTCCGCACACGACTTTCGTTGTCCAGTGTGCGCCGCACCAGTGTCCGCAGTGTTTCTGGGTCCTTGAGCGGCTTGGTGAGAAAATCGGCTACCCCTTCCTTGATGGCCGCCACCGCTTCTTCCACCGTACCGAAGGCGGTCAGCAGGATAAAGGGCGGCGCCAGCCCTTCGGCGGTGGCCGTCCGGTACAGTTCGAGCCCCCCCAGGCCAGGCAGCCGCAGATCGGAAAGCACCAGGTCGAACGAGTGACGCCGCAACGCCATCAGGGCCGCCTTACCATCCTCCTTTGCAACGGTATCGTAGCCCTGGTCCTCCAGAATGGTCATCAACAATGAACGGAAGGTGGCATCGTCCTCCACCACCAGGATCCTGGCCGTTTGTTTCATACCTGCTCCTTGACAGTGGCTTGTGGCAGCCGCACCGTGATCTGCGCCCCGCCGTCCGGCCCGTTTTCAGCGACGATCGTTCCGCCACAGCCCTCCGCTATCCGGCGACAGACCGCCAGCCCCAGCCCTCCTCCGCTGGCCTTGGTGGTAACAAAGGGCTCAAAGACGCGCGGCAACAATTCCTGTGCAAAACCTGCACCGTTGTCCGCCACGGTCATAACAACCTCATCATCCTGCAGCACTGTGGCAACCCGCAACCGCCCCCCCTGGGGCATGGCCTGCACGGCATTGGTGAACAGATTACGCAACAGCTGGCCCAAACGATCCGCACTACAAGCCACCTTGAGTCCGCGTCCCCCAGTGCGTTCAAAAACGACACCCAGTCTCATGGCCTCAGCGCCGAGCAATCCCCAGGCCTCTTCCACGGCAGTATCGATCGGGACGGTACCGTGTGGCGGTCCATCGGGACGGGCATACAGTAACAGATCATTCACCAATGCCTCCAGACGAACGGTTTCCCGCAGGATGGCATCGGTACATTGGCGGGAGCGCTGGTCGCCCGCCGCCCGTTCCGCCAGCAACTGGGCAAAGCCCTTGATACCGGCCAGTGGCGTCCGCACCTCATGGGCCAGCACCGCACCCAGCTCTCCCAGACGTGCCAACTGTTCGTTGCGAACCAAGGCCTCGCGCCGCTGGGCATCCCGACGCACCAGCCGCAACGACAGCAGCCCCAACGACCAGGCCGCTGTGGTCAAAATCAGCAGCAAGACGAATCCAGTCCGAGCACGACGGATGATCTGATCGGCCTGCCAGCTATGCAGGGCCAGCCGCAGGGCCAACGTTTCGCTAGGCAAGTGCAGCGGAAGATGGAGCTCATAGACCTCCTCGCCGGTCCCCAACCTGACCCGGTGCTCAACCGGCCCGGACTGGTCGAACACGGGACGATACCGCTGATCCTCCACCTGTTCGCCGATCAGGTCGGGGTTACTGTGAAAACGGATAGTTCCTTGCCGGTCCACCAGCGCAAAAAACGCCAGATCTGGCGTTTTGAAAGCAGCCAGGGTTGCGAATGAGGGATCGCGGCTGGCAACGCCTTCGATGGCCTGGCCCAGGGACAAGGCGGTGCCCCGTTGCAGGGTCTGGGCGATCGGCAGTGCGCTGCGGTAACTGGAAACGGCATACCAGACCAACAGGATCGTCACCACCAGACCGGCAACCACCAAGGCTATCTGAAAACGGGACTGCTGCATGGCCGATATACTAACGCCGGCCCTGGCCCGGCAGTCAAGCATGATTTGCATTCAACGGTTTACCTGCTACACTTGGCTGCCAAGGAAGCTCAGCCATGACACTATCGGCCTTGTCATACAACGATCTGCCCCTGGTTCTGGCTCGTCTGCAGACGCTGGGAGAACTGCACGCCCCCCTGCGCGGCAGCGATGGGGCTGTCCGTTTCGGACCGTTGCCGCCGGGAGCCCAGCCCGATCTGACAGCCCAGCGCAGCCTGCTGCCGCCCAAGAAGTACCTGCTGGCCCCCAGCGAAACCATCCTGACCTACCACCCGGCAACCGGCTACCAGGCACCACCACAACCGGAAACGCCGCTGATCCTGTTGGGACTGCACCCCTGCGACCTGGCGGCCATCGCCTATCTGGACCGGCTGTTCATGGCAGCCGACAGCCCGGACCCGCTCTACACCGCCCGGCGTGAACGGCTGATCCTGATCGGCGCCTCCTGTACCCCCGATCAGTATTGCTCCTGCCACCAGATGCCGTCGCCGCTGCCGGCGACCTGCGACCTGTTTCTGTACCAGCAGGCCGATGGGCTGCTGCTACACGTTGAGAGTCCGAAGGGCCAACTGCTGCGAGAAGCGCTGCAGGATCTGCTGCAATCGACACCGGCACAGCAACCGCCGGCATCGACCCGCGATCATTTCGGCAGCGCTGGCGTAGCAACGTCACACGAAGAACTGGACCCGAACCTGCCGGACTGGCAGCAGCTGGCCGACCACTGTCTGGGCTGCGGGGCATGCTCCATCTGCTGCCCCACCTGTTCCTGCTTCGAGGTGCTGGAGTTCGGCGGCCTGGACGGCTGTTCGGCCGAACGGCTGCGCCGCTGGGACAACTGCCTATTCAAGAGCCATTCCGAAGTGGCCGGCGGCCACAGCTTCCAGAAGGACCGCGCCCAACGCTTCCGTTACCGCTACCGCCACAAGTACCGCGGCTATGGCCAACTGCGGGGCCTGCCCACCTGTGTCGGCTGCGGTCGCTGCCGGGTGCAGTGCCCAACCGGGCTCGATCTGCGTCCACTGGCAGAACGGCTGGAAAGGAGCACGCCATGAACACGTCCCTGCCACAAGCGGCACGCATCGGCGCCATCCGCCATTTGACCGATAATACCGCCCTGTTTACCTTGCAGCTTGACGAACGACCGGCAGAGCACCAGAGCTCGCCAGCCCATTTTCAACCAGGCCAGTTCCTGCAGCTCTCCGTCGCCGGCGCCGGCGAGGCGCCGATCTCCTACTGCGGTTTTCCCTCCAGCGACGGCAGCATCGAACTCTGTATCCGCAAGGCTGGACGGGTCACCGCAGCACTGCATGCAGCGGCATTGGGTGATCAGGTGGCGGTGCGGGGACCATTCGGGCACGGCTTTCCGCTGTCCCACTATGCCGGGCAGGATCTGCTGCTGATGGCCGGCGGCCTGGGGATGGCGCCGCTGCGCTCACTGCTGCTGGCCCTGCTGCACCAGCGGGAACGCTACGGCCGATTGACCCTGCTGTATGGCGCCAAGGCCCCTGAGGCGCTACTATTCCGCCATGAGTTGGCCGACCTGGCCAGCCGCAAGGATCTGCAGCTGCGGCTGGCAGTGGACCGAGCCGGCGAGTGTCCGCCCGGCTTACCTGACTGCCGGGTTGCACTGTTACCAGCGCTGCTGGAAGGGCTGACCGTTGACCCCCAGCGAACGGTCGTTGCACTGTGCGGTCCACCGGCCGCCTACCGTTTTCTGGTGCCGCCGCTGCTGGAACGGGGTATCCCGCCACAGCAGATCCATCTCTCGCTTGAACGCCGCATGCACTGCGGCATGGGTCACTGCGGCCACTGCGCAGTCGGCACCCTGCTCTGTTGCACCGATGGGCCGGTCTTCGCCTACAGCGCCTTGCAGACCATCGAGGGGGCCCTGTGAACCGTCCCCGCCTGGCCATAGTCGGCCTGACCGCCTGTTCGGGCTGCCAGCTCTCGCTCGTAAACTGCGAGGCCGAATTACCGTTGCTGCTGGAACAGGTGCAGTTCGAGCTGTTTCCCATGGCCTGTTCGCCGGTGCAGATGGCAGAGCAGTACGATGTTGCCCTGGTGGAGGGCTGCTGCACCACCGCCCATGAAGTGGAACTGCTGCGTGAGCTGCGTAGCCGCAGCCACCTGCTGGTCGCCCTGGGCACCTGCGCGCTGTGGGGCGGCGTGGCCACCCTGCGCTCCGACACGCCCCGTCAACAGCTGCTGAGCCAGGTCTACGGACCACACCCTCCACTGGATGACGGACTGCCGCGACCGTTATCGGCCTACGTTGCTGTGGATGCCGCTCTGCCTGGTTGTCCGCCGGAAAAGAAGGAACTGCTGGCATTGTTGGTCGATCTGGTACGGGGCAACCTGCCGCCCGCTGGCGTCAGCCCGGTCTGCACCGACTGCCGGATGCGGGAAAACCTCTGCCTGTTGCAGGAACGGAATCAACTCTGCCTCGGCCCCCTGACCCTGGGCGGCTGCGACGCCCGCTGCCCCAGCCTGGGCGTGCCCTGCGAAGGCTGCCGCGGGCCGGCCCCGGAGGCCAATCTGGCTGAGGCGCTGGCGGTCTATCAGCAAAAGGGGTTTGATCAACAGACGGTGACGGCACGGCTGCAGCGTTTCTGCCCGGAGTGGTGCCATGGCTAAGCTGAGGACGATCAACCAACTGGCCAGGGTGGAGGGTCACGGCAGGATTCGGCTCGAACAGCAAGCCGGGCGGGTGGTTGGCGCACGGCTTGAGCTGTATGAATCGATGCGGCTGTTTGAGGCGCTGGTGCTGGGACGGCGGTATGACGAGATTGCAGAGATCGTCTGTCGCATCTGCTCGATCTGCTCCACGGTGCACAAGGTGGCGGCCCTGCAGGCGGTAGAACACGCACTGGAGCTGCAGGTTAGCACGCAGACCGACCTGCTGCGGCAGCTGGCGGTGCAGGGGGGCCAGATCGAGAGCCACGCCCTGCACCTGTTCTGTCTGGCCCTGCCCGATTACCTGGGCTGCAACGGCTTTCCCGAGCTGGCCCAACGGGCCCCGGCCGAGCTTCAGCGCGGACTGGAGATCAAGGCGCTGGGCAACCGGATACAGGAATTGGTGGGCGGACGGGCGATCCATCCCTTCAACCTGCTGCTGGGCGGGCTCGGCAGCGTTCCTGCTGCCGACAGCCTTAAGCAGCTGATCGACCAGCTGCAGGAGCTTCTACCGGCGGCACTGGCCACCATCGAGCTGGCCGCCGGGCTGAATGAGTCGTTACCCGCGCTGCATCCGTTGCCCTGCTGTGCCGCCAGCGGAGGACCGTCGTTATTCGGTGAGCAGCTGACTACCAGTGACGGCCAGCAGCTGGCAGCCTGTGAGGCTTACGCCTGGCTGGATGAACGCCTGGTTGGGTACAGCCACGCCAAGCTGAGTAGCTTCAGCGAGCATGGCCCCTACCTGGTCGGTCCGTTGGCGCGCCTCAATCTGGATGTTCCGCTGGAACCATCCGCCCAGGCGGCGTTGCAACGCTACGATTCGCGGTTGCTTGGGGCGCCCCTGACCGCCTCCCATCTGGCCCGGGCCATCGAACTGCTGCAGGCCATCGAGCGGGCAATGGTGCTGTGCAGACAACTACTCCAGAACGGGTTGCTGCCGGAGCAGGCAGCTGCAGTGCAGCCCCGCGCCGGCAGCGGAACAGCCCTGATCGAGGCCCCCCGTGGCCTGCTGCTGCATCAGTACAGCTTTAACGACGCCGGATACTGCACCGCCGCCCAGGTGGTGACCCCCACCGCCATCAACCAGGGTGCCATGGCGCTGATGCTGACGGACTTGCTCCAGTGTCTGCCCGATGCAGATCCCGATTCGTTCAAGCTGCAGGCCGAGCGGCTGATACGCTGCTTTGATCCGTGCATCTCCTGCGCAGTACATTAAGAGGAACGCCGATGATCGGCATACTACGCTTCATCACCATCACCATGCTTGCGACCGGCAGCCTGCTGCTTTCCGCTCCTGCCCCGGCACAAGCGAAACCGATCACGGCTGTGATCCTGCGCGACCTGCAGCCGTCCTCCTTTGTCGATCGCAAAACAGATCAACCAACCGGCTTTGCCGTTGATCTGACCAATGCCGTCGCGGCTGAGGCAGGCCTGCAGGTGCAGTATCTGGTGGTCAACAACTGGCAGGAAGCGGAAGACGCCCTCAAAACCGGACAGGCCGACATCTGTCCCGTGCTGGTGGTCAATCCCAAGCGACAGACGTTTTTCCTTTTTACCGACTATACCGAGACCTCAGGTGTCCGCATCATCATCCGCACCAAGAGCGGCAGCATCGCTGGCCTGCCCGACCTGTACAACCGCCCGGTGGGCACCCTGCGGGCCAGCCAGGCCTACCAACTGCTTAAAAACGAAAACCGCATCACGCTGACCTTTTACGACTCCTACCAGCAGGCGATCATGGAACTGCTGGCCGGGCGGATTGACGCCTTTGTCGGGCCGGACAACATCGTGCTGCAACTCACTCGAGAAGCGGGCATCGAAGACCAGATTAAAATGTTGGAACCGCCACTGATCGAGATCAAACGGGCCATCGCCGTTGCCAAAAATAACCCTGAGCTGTACCGTCAGTTGCGGGGCCCCACAGCCGCCTTTGTGACTAGCCCTGCCTACAAGGCCCTCTACACCAAATGGTACGGCAGCCCTGCGCCGTTCTGGAACACCACCAAGGTCGTACTGCTGCTGACTATCCTCACCCTGTCCGCACTGATCGCCCTGGCGATCTGGCGCTATTTTCTGCTGATCGGCTACAACAGACGGATCAGCGACAGTGAGCGCCGTTTTCGCGGCATCTTCGACCAGACCCTGCAGATGATCGGCCTGCTCGATGCCAAGGGCCGCCTGATCGAGGTCAACCAGACCGCCCTGGACCTGGTCGCCACCACCCTGGATCAAGTGCGCGGGCAGTTGTTCTGGGATACCCCCTGGTGGAACCACGATCCTGCCCAGCAGGTCAGGCTTCAGCAGGCGATGGCAGAGGCGATGGAGGGAGAGCTGGTACGCATGGTGGCGAAACATCGCTCCGCACAGGGGGCGATACATTATGTGGACTTCTCAATCAAACCGGTCTTTGACGACAACGGCAAGGTCTGCCTGCTGATCCCCGAAGGGCGCGACATAACGGAACGGATAAAGACGGAACAGGAGCTGCACGACAAGGCCGTACTGCTGGAGCAGGAGATCGGTGAGCGCCAGAAGGCCCAGGAGGCATTGCAGCTGCTCAACAGCACGCTGGAGCAACGCATCAGTGAGGCGGTAACCCAGCTGCGCCAGAAGGACGACATGCTGATCCAGCAAAACCGCATGGCCGCCCTGGGTGAACTGCTGACCAACATCGCCCACCAGTGGCGCCAGCCCTTGAACAACATCGCGGTCTATATCCAGACCATGCAGTACCTGCAGCGGGCCGGCGAACTCACCGACGAGGAGATGGACCGGGATATCAAGGCGGTGATGGAGATCCTGCAGTATATGTCCCAGACCATCGACGACTTCCGCAGCTTCTTTGTGCGCGACCGCAGCAGCGCCCTGGAGTTTTCCCTGGCGCCCACCATTACCAAGGCGCTGGCGCTGGTGACCCCGGCCCTGACGGCCAACAATATCAAGGTGGCGCTGCTCAAGGATGAACGCCAGGAGCTGCGGGTAACCGGCTATCCCAACGAGTTTATCCAGGTGGTGATGAACATCCTGTACAACGCCCGCGACATCCTGTTAGAACGGGAGGTCGTTAATGCCAGCATCGAGATTATGGTGACCGAGGAAAACGGCAAGAGCGTGACCACGATTCGGGATAACGGCGGCGGGATTGACCAGCAGGCCCTGCCCCATATCTTCGACCCCTATTTCACCACCAAGGGGCCGGACAAGGGCACCGGCATCGGGCTCTACATGTCCAAGAACATCATTGAAAAAAACATGGGCGGGAAACTGACGGCGCGTAACGTGGAAAACGGTGCTGAATTCAGGATAGAAATCTAAACCATGACAGCATGTGTCACAAATCAAGAGTCATGGCATTTTCGTCGCAATCCGGGAATTTTGGGCACTTGATGCAGTCACCCCACACCTTGTGGGGCAGGGTCGATTTATCCACCAGCACAAAACCCAGCTTGCCGAAAAAGTCCGGCTTGTAGGTCAGACAGAAGATCCGCTTCAGGCCCAGTTCACGGGCCTCATCAATGCAGGCGCTCACTAGGGCGCTGCCCACCCCCTTGCGTCCGGCATCCTCCGCAACCGCCACCGAGCGAACCTCCGCCAGATCATCCCAGACGATATGCAGGGCAGCCGCCCCCAGAATCCGTCCGTCGTCAGCCACTTCAACGTAGAAATCACGCAACGACTCGTACAGCTCGGACAGCGAGCGGGACAGCATATCGCCACGGCTGGCGTAGGTGGTCAACAGTTTCTGGATCTCTTTGACATCGGTGATCTGGGCCTTACGGAGCATGGCGGTTCCTTGTCGCAGGGGATGTTGGGCACAGTGTAGCAAATGTAACCGCACTGCTGCATCAACTTTGTTGCCCCCTGCGTTGCCAACGTTGTGATCAGGGCACGGCGTCAAGGAAACACTAGCCAGCCAACGCAGGTATCGCGCAAACGTGACAACGCCTAGTCGATGCGGCCGAGCAGCCTGAGCAGGCCGTCCATGATGGTGGCCGGATGGGGTGGACAGCCGGGGATGAACAGATCCACCGGTATGATCTGCTGCAGCCCGTTGTGCACCGCCGGTAGATCACGGAACGGTCCGCCGCCAATGGCGCAGGCGCCACAGGCGATCACCAGCTTGGGAGCCGGCACCGCCTCCCAGGTCGCCAGCAACGCCTCGCGCATGTTGTCGCTGACCGGCCCGGTCACCAGGAGGCCGTCGGCATGACGGGGCGAGGCCACGAACTGGATGCCGAAGCGCCCCAGATCCCAGGCCAGGGTGTTGAGGACGTTGGTGTCGGCCTCGCAGGCGTTGCAGCCGCCGGCGCTGACCTGACGCAGCTTGAGAGACCGCCCGAACAGCCTCCGCAGATCCTTTTCCAGCGGTTCGGCCCGTGGTGGCGTCTGAGCGGGTGCCAGCACCAGATCGGTTCGGGCACGGCCTGCCAGACGATAGTCGTGGCTGAAGGCGACCGCACCCTGGGGGCAGGCCTCGCTGCAGGAGGGGCAAAACAGACACAGCCCCTGATCGATTACCGGCCCGTCGGCAGTGACGCTGATCGCCCCCACCGGGCAGGCCTCCAGGCAGGCCCGGCAGTCGGCAGCGCAGCGGCCCTGCTCCAGCACCGGCCGCCCGCGAAACCGCTCTGCCAACGGCGGCGGTGTACGGGGAAACGGCATGGTGCGGTAGCCCTGACGTATCCGTTCTAGAAGCGAGAGCAGCATGGCGGAACCTTTCAGCCAACATTAGCGTTTACACACAAGTTTACAGATCAAAGCCGCAGTACGACAGGTTGAAGCTCTTGTTGCAGAGCGGAAAATCCGAGATCTGCTCACCACGCAGCGCCACGGCCAACCCCTGCCAATTGTGGAAGGAGGGATCGGTGATCTTGTAGCGGCTGATGGCGCCCTGAAGGTCAGTGATAGCAACATGGCAGATTTCACCACGCCAGCCCTCAACCAATGCCACGGCCAGCCATTCGCCAGCCTGCGGCAGCGCAGGCGTCTCCCGCACCGTCCCCGACGGCACCTGTTCCAGCATGTCCGCCAACCAGGCGGCCGACTGTTCGCACTCCTGGCTCCGCTGTCGGGCGCGGGCCAGCACGTCGCCCTGCTGGCCGGTGGGTGCGTGCAGTGCATGGAGGCCGTAGCAGCCGAAGGGGTGCCGGTTGCGGGCATCGACCGCCACCCCGCAGGCCCGGGCAGCCGGCCCCACCAGCCCGAGCGCAGCGGCCGTCTCAAGGCTGAGCTGGCCGGTGCCCTCGAATCGATTGATGACCGACGCGCTCTGCCATAACAGGTCGGTGGCCCCCTTAAGATCGCGGTAGGCGGCCAGCAATCGCTTCTGGATACCGGCTGCCTGGGCATGGTCCAGATCAAACCTGACACCGCCCGGCAACAGCAGGCCACGACCGAAACGGCTGCCACACAACTCGGCCGTCAGGTTCAGGAAATCACCCCGTATCCGGCCACAGAACGAGGCGGTGGGCAGGTAGCCCACATCCCCGGCCAGGGCCCCCAAGTCGCCGGCGTGGTTGGCCAGTCGTTCCAGCTCCAGGGCGATACCCCGCAGCAGACTGGCCCGTTCGGAAACAACCGTCCCATCCACCGCCTCCCGCAGCAGGCAGTGGGCCCAGAGGTGGCCGATGGTGCTGTCTCCGGCCACCGCCTCCAGCATGGCAAGGGCGCGTCCCGGCGCGGCTGCGGGTAACGCCTGCTCGACACCGCGGTGCTGGTAGCCGAGCGAGATCTCAAGGTGGAAGACCTCTTCGCCGTGGCACTGGAAGCGGAAATGGCCCGGCTCTATGATGCCGGCGTGGACTGGCCCCACCGCCACCTCATGGACCTGATCCCCCTCAACCTGATAAAAATCCATCAGCCCCACCCCGCCTTGGGGGAAGCGAACCGGCTTCAGCCAGGGGTGTCCTTCAGCTGTGATGCCATACTGCTCGCAGATCTCCCGCTCAAACAGCGAGACCTGCGGGCAGAGCACGGCCAGCGAGGTGAAGCTGCCCTCCAGCTCGCAGCAGCACGCCGCCAGCTGCTGCTGGCTGTCCTGGGCCAGTACGGCATACCGGCGCAGCGGGCCGCCGGGTTGACGATGCCCGAAATAGCTGCAGACACGCCAGCCCTCGGCCATAGAGATATACAGTTCCTGGCTGAAACTGTCCGGCGTCAGCAGCGGCAGCTCCGCCAATGGCACAGAGGCTGGGTTTGTAAATATCAGCTTGGCGCCGCTCATGGACAGCCTCCCCGCAGCAGGGCTGCCCCCTGATGCACCAGATCGGTCAGCGGTGGCGGCAGCCAGACCCCCAGCACCACCACCAACAGAAGCAATACCAGGGGCGGCAGCACCGTCAGCAGCCGTTCACGCTGACTGGTGCTGGGTAGACGGGAGGGAGGATCGCCCAACACCATCCCCAACACGATCGGGGCCATGCCCAGAAAGACCACCGCCAACGCCAAAAGTAACAGGACTGCCGCCACCCAGCTACCCTGCCTGAAGGCGGCGGTGATGATGGTGAACTCACTCAGAAACAGCAACGAAGGCGGGAAGGCGGTAACTGCCAGAAAACCGCCCAGCAGGATGCTGCCAGACCAGGGCACCCGCCGCAGCGCGCCCTGCACTCCCAGGGTGCTCTTGCTGCCATAGACCCGGTGCAAGGTGCCGGAGGAGAGGAACAAGGCGCCTTTGGCCAGACCATTACCGATCAGGTGCAGCAGCATCCCTGCCAGCGCACCTTTGCCGATCGCCAACGCCAGCACCATGAGCCCCATATGCTCGACACTGGAGTAGGCCAGCATCCGCTTAAAATCGGCCTGACGCACCAGAAACACCGCTGCCACCAGCATCGAAAACAGCCCCAGCACCATCAACGGCACGCGATACAAACGGTCATCGCCACCGGCGGCCAGCATCAGCTGATAGACCCGCAACAGCGCCAGCAGGGCACAGTTGGTGAGCCCACCCGCCAGCAGCGCCCCCACTAGGCCCGGCGCTTCGCCGTAGGCGTCCGGTTTCCAGGTGTGCAGCGGCGCCAGCCCCAGCTTGACGCCGAACCCCACCAGCAAAAACACAAACCCCAGCCGCAGCCAGCCCTGATCGAGCTTTGGGGCCACCTCAAGCAGGCTCTCCAGCTGCAGCGTAGCATCGACCCCGGCCACCAGGGTGGCGTAGGCCAGAAAATAGACCCCCAGCAGGGCCAGGGCGATCCCCACCGAGCCGATCAGCAGGTACTTCCAGGTGGCCTCGATGGAGCGGGCGTTCGTGTTGTAATAAATCTGCGGTGCCATACTGACGGTGGCAACGGCCACCGCCACCCAGAGCAGTCCCAGGTGCTGACTGATGCAGACCAGCGTCATGGCGGCCAGACAACTGAGCAGCGAGAGGCACAGGAAACGGTTGGGCCGTTCAGGACGATCGTGGCGCAGGTAGCTGACAGCATAGATCGAACAGCCAAGAAACAGCAGGCTGATGGTCAGAAGGACGATGTTCCCCAGCGGGTCCAGCTGTACCCAGCCGCCATGGGCCGGCCCGGAAGGGTGCCACAGCTCGGCCAGGGTCAGCCCGGTGTGCAGCAGGGCCACCAACGGCAGCAGCAGTGGCCGACGCTGATCGTCGGACAGCAGACCGGCGATCAAGGCCCCCAACAGCGGTATCAGTACCAGGGCATGCAGCATCGGGCTAACGCTCCCGCAGCGCCGTCAGGCGCGAGGTATCCAGCGAGGAAAATTCCCGGCTGATATGCTTGATCACGATCCCCATCACGAAGGTACCCACCAGCAGGTCCAGCAACACGCCGGCCTCGACCATCACCGGCATCGCCTCGGTCAGCAGCAGGCCGAAGATGAAGATGCCGTTTTCCAGCACCAGATACCCCAGCACCTGGGAGATGGCCTTGCGCCGGGTGGTCAGCAACAGACAACCGGCCAGCAGGGTGGCGATGGCTGCCGGCAAAAAGAGATGTCTCTGATGGATCGCTGCCAAGGGCAGACGGAGGGCAAACCAGAACGCCAGGGCCGTGCACAGGGCACCCAGCACCAGGGTGGGTCCGAATCCAAGGTGTGGCTGCAGCTCCTGCTTGGCGTCGCTGCGGTCGATCGCCTGGGCGATCAGCCAGGGCACCAGCAGCCCCTTTACCAGCACCACCCCCATCATAATCAGGCTCAAATGCCAGGAAAACGGCATCAGGATACCGGGCAACAGCCCCAGCAACACCCCCTGTACCGCCACCAGCCTGACGCTGAATTGATGACGGCCAGTGCCCAGCAGCACGAAGTTCAGCAGCATCACCACGATCAACAGCTGATCTCCCAAGAAGGCAGCCGTCATGCGTCACCTCACCGTCAACAGCAGCGCAAAGCCAGCCAAGGCGGCGGCTGCCACCAGCAGGCGCGGCACCCGCAACAGCCGCAGACGCGCCATGACCGATTCAACCAGCCCCACCGCCACTGCCAAGAGCAACATACCGCCGATAAATGACAGCCAACCAGGCAACCCTTCGCCGATGCCGAACGGCAACGCAACATGCAGCACCAGCGCCCCCAGCACGAACAGTTTGAGGGCCGCTCCGTACAGAATCAGCCCAAAGGCCGGTCCGCTGTGATCCAGCACCATCACTTCGTGGATCATGGTCAGTTCCAGGTGTGTCGTTGGATCATCAAAGGGGATACGGCAGCTCTCCGCTAACAGCAGGATGAACAAGGCCCCCACCATCAACAGCAACGCCGCCGCCTCCTGCGGCCACATCTCACCCGAGGCATGGGTGAGCAGACCGTTCAGGGACAATGAGCCGCTCTCCCGCGCCAGGGCCACCAGCACCAGGAACAACACCGGTTCGGTCAGGCAGCCGAAGGTCACCTCGCGGGCGGCCCCCATCCCCTCAAAACTGGAGCCGGTATCCAACGCCGCCACAGTGGTAAAAAAGCGGGCCAGGCCAAACAGGTAGGCGAACAGCACCAGATCGCCGATAAAGGCTACTGGCGGATTATGTCCGCCAAAGGGGACCAGCAGAGCGGCCAGCAGGGTGGCGGCCAGCGCCACCAGCGGACCGGCCCTGAACAACCAACTGGTGGTGCGGCTGAAGACCGATCCTTTTTGCCACAGACGGACCAGTTCGAAATAGGGCTGCAAGAGCGGTGCGCCGCGCCGGCCGGCCATCAATGCCTTGGTGCGGTTGATAATCCCCAGTAATAACGGCGGCATCAGCAGCGCCAGCAGGATATGGATCAGTGTATCTACCATAGGGCCCAGACCATCAATGCAAACAGAGTGGCGAATATGTACAGCAGATACAGGTGTAACTGTCCGTGCTGCAGTTGCCGCAGGAAGGAGCTGTACTGCTCCAGGTGACGCAAGAACGGTAGTAGCCAGAGCTCAAGCACCACCTCCGGCACATGGCTACTGAAACGGGAGCGGTCCGGCGCCAGTTCCTGCTGCGGCAGACTGGGGCGGTGACCGTAAGGACGCAGCAGCGGCGCCAATAATCCCACCAGCCCATCGGCAAACGATGAAGCGCTGTACTGCATACGCGGTGTAGGTGCCGGGTAACCGCAGCCCCAGGTGTCAGCAGCGGTACAGCGGCTGCTGCGCAGACGGCTGCGGTAGACCAACGCCAGCAGCAGCACCAAACCCAGCAGCGCCAGCCCCATCAGGGTCAGCCAGTTTAACGGCGCCGCGCCAGCCAGACGAAGCGACTCCTGCTGCAGCAGCGGATGCCAGCTGACCGCCGCTTCAAGCAGCGGCGCCAGCGCCACTGGCGCCAGACCGATCAGCGGGCAGAGCAGTGCCAGCAGTCCCATCGGCAGCAGCATCGGCCAGCCCGGCTCGTGGGCGTCGTCCGCCAACGGTTGCCGGGCCGAGCCCAGAAACACCACGCCGAACACCTTCACAAAGCAGGCCACCGCCAGCCCCCCCACCACGGCCAGGGCCGGAATGGCCAGTGCAGCCAACACCGCCGCGCTGCCGCTCTCGCCCATCACCTGGCGAAACAGCCCCAGATAGACCAGCAGCTCACTGACAAAACCGTTCAGGGGTGGCAGGCCGCAGATGGCCACCGCCCCCACCAGAAAAAACAGACCGGTGCGGGGCATCACCCGCACAAGCCCACCCATCCGGTCCAGCTCGCGGCTAGCGCTGACGTGGATCACCGCCCCGGCCCCCAGAAAAAGCAGCGCCTTGAAGATGGCGTGGTTGAGTACGTGCAACAGCCCGCCGGCCAGGCCCAACAGGGCGATGCCGGGCCGCCCCAGCGACAGGCCGCACAGCCCCACCCCCAGCCCCATACAGATGATGCCGATGTTCTCGATGCTGTGGTAGGCCAGCAAGCGCTTGAGATCATGCTGTCCGAGGGCGAAAGCTACGCCGGCCAGAGCCGAGACGATGCCCAGCGCCAGCAGGGTCAGCCCCCACCAGAGGGGCGGGCTGTCGAACAGGGTCACGGTGCGCACGATACCGTAGATCCCCATCTTGAGGATCACGCCGGACATGATGGCCGAGGCGTGGCTGGGTGCGTTGGCGTGGGCCGACGGCAACCAGACGTGTAGCGGCATCAGGCCGGCCTTGGTTCCGAAGCCGAGCAGCGCCAGCAGGAAGATGGTTGCACTCGCCGGACCCACAGCCGACAGGCTACCGTTGGCAGGCAGTACAAAGCTGCCGGTACGTTGGTAGAGCAGAGCAAACAGGGCGATCAGCACCAGGGTGCCGGTGTGGGTGGCGATCAGATAGAGGGTACCGGCGTCACGCACCTCGCGCTGGCGGTGGTCGGCAATCAACAACAGGTAGCAGGACAGCGCCATCCCCTCCCAGGCGATCAGAAACAGCAGGCTGTCACCGGCCAGCACGATCACAGCCATCGAACCGGCCAACAAGGCGTACATGCTAGACATGATCCGGTCGTAACCACCCCTTGCCGGGCGGTAGCGCAGGGCGTACAGAGCACCGCAGGCGCTGATCAGAAAGATCGGCAGCAGAAACAGGGCTGCCAGCGGGTCCAGCACCAGCTGTGCAGGACCGCTGGGCATAGACCAGCACAGTTCCCAGGCGGTACGGTTGTGAGAGAGGAGGGTCAGGACTGATGCGGGGATGCCGGCCAGGGCGGCCAGGGTGATCAGGACAGCCGTCCAGGACTGGCCGGCACGTGCGGAAGGCAGCAGCAGACCCGGCAGACCGGCCAGCAGCAGCACAACCACCGAAACAATAACAATGTTTGAGCTGGCAAAACAAACAGACTCGCAACCGGCCATTCCACACCCCTGACAGATGAAGCCAGCCCACTGTTATCAAGCTTTGCAAAATCAATAAAACTGCTCGTACAGGTCCGTTTGTACGCCAATCCGCTGCAAAACACAACCACAAATGAACATTGTTTTACTGCACAACGGATTTGGGTATTGCCAAACCGTTTTGCAGGGTGTAACACAAAGGCCAGTTGGCATAAAGGAGCCCCCACACCATGAAACGGCAGCAAATCTCCCGCTGGATCCCCAAGTCAATCGAGGCATTGAAAACCTATTCCCGCAGCGATTTCACCGCTGACCTGACCGCCGGCCTGACCGTCGGCCTGGTGGCCCTGCCCTTGGCCATGGCCTTCGGCATCTCCTCCGGGGTCACCCCCCAGGCCGGCATCTACACCGCTGTAATCGCCGGCTTCCTGATCTCGGCCTTAGGCGGCTCCCGCACTCAGATCGGCGGCCCCACCGGCGCCTTTGTGGTGGTGATTGCCGCCATCATCGCCGAACACGGCCTCTCCGGCCTGCTGATGGTGACCATGATGGCCGGCATGATCCTGATCTTCCTGGGGCTGACCGGCCTGGGCAACGCGGTCAAGTTCATCCCACGCCCGGTGGTGATCGGCTTTACCAACGGCATCGCCGTGCTGATCGCCTCCACCCAGATCAAGGACTTCCTGGGTCTGGCCACCAGCGCCCCGGTGCCCAGCGAGTTCATCGAACGGATGCGCTTCATCGGCGAGCACATCGGCAGCCTCAGCCCGGTCACCATCGGTCTGGCCTCCAGCTCGTTGCTCTTGATCCTGATCATGCCCCGCATCACCCGCAAGGTGCCCGGCTCCATCGTGGCACTGTTGCTGGCCACCGCTGCTGTGGCCCTGTTCAACGTCCCGGTGGAGACCATCGGCAGCCGCTTCGGCGGTATTCCCACCGGCCTGCCGCCGCTGCAGGTACCGCAGCTGCGGGCCGACCTGATCATACCGCTCTTGCCCGCAGCCATGACCGTCGCCCTGCTGGCCGCCCTGGAAAGTCTGCTGTCAGCCGTTGTTGCCGACTCGATGAGCGGCGACCGCCACAACTCCAATGTGGAGCTGGTGGCACAGGGCGTTGCCAACCTGACCGTGCCGCTGTTCGGCGGCATCCCGGTCACCGGGGCCATTGCCCGCACCGCCACCAACATCCGCTCCGGCGCCCGTTCCCCCATGGCCGGCATTATCCACGCGCTGACGCTGCTGGCGATCATCCTGTTTGCCGCGCCGTTGGCCAAGTTCATCCCCTTGGGCGTGCTGGCGGCAGTGCTGTTTGTGGTGGCTTACAACATGGGGGAATGGCGCGAGATTCCGATGATACTGAGGCAAGATCGCAAGGATATCGCCGTCTGGCTGATCACCTTCGCCCTGACGGTGGTGGCCGATCTGACCATTGCCGTGGAGGTGGGCATGGTGCTGGCGGCCCTGCTCTACATCTATCAGGTCTCCCGTACCACGGTGGTGGCCCGCCTGACCGCCGAGAACATCGAGAAGGCACGGGCCCACATCATCCAGGACCACAACATCCCCCACTATGTCAGCATGTTCCATATTCAGGGGCCGCTGTTGTTCGGCGCCGCAGAAAAGATGAACCAGCTGACCGACAAGCTCGACGACCTGCAGCCGATCGTGATCCTGCGGCTGCGCTTCATGACCGCCCTGGACGCCACCGGTCTGCATGCCATCGAACAGTTCCGCGAACGGCTGCACGCCTCGGGCCGCACCCTGCTGTTGTGCGGCAGCCGCGGCCAGCCCAAGCGGCTGATTTACACCTCGCTGCCCAAGGTGATCGGCGCCCGCAACATCCTGCCCAACATCCGTTCGGCCTTGAGCCGGGCCGAGGAGATCTACGAGCGGTTTGGCGGTGTGGGTGATGAGGCCGCCCAAGGGCTGGCCGAAGCGCCGGTGTAAACGGACAACGGCCGGGACAGATCGTCCCGGCCGTTGTTTCTAGCTCTCCCTGCGCTGCATCATGCAGCTGCCCACCCAATGGTTGGCGAACTGCAGGGCAATCCGACCGCTGTTATCCCCCTTCTGACGACACCAGAGAATGGCCGCCTGCCGCGCCTCCTCGTTCCAGAGCCCCTGCAGGCCATGCCGGGCTGCCATCCGTTCCACCCACTGACGGGTTACCTCCAGAAACTGATCCTGACTGAAGGGATGAAAGCCGACCCACAGCCCAAACCGACCGGAGAGCGAGATCTTCTCCTCCACCGCCTCGCCGTGATGGATCTCGTTGTTGACCAGCATGGCGCCGCGGTTGTCGCTCTCGTACTCCGGCAGCAGGTGCCGGCGATTGGAGGTGACGTAGATCAGCACGTTCTCCGGCGGGGCGTAGACCGAGCCGTCCAGGGCGCTTTTCAGCATCTTGTAGCTGGATTCGCCGGTCTCGAAGGAGACATCGTCGGAAAACAGGATGAAGCGGTACGGCTGACGTTTGATCAGGTCAACCATGGCCGGCAGGTGCACCAGGTCGTCCTTGTCCACCTGGATCACCCGCAACCCCTGGGGAGCGTAGCTGTGCAGCAGGGCCCGCACCAGCGACGACTTGCCAGTGCCGCGGGTCCCCCACAACAGCACGTTGTTGGCCGGCGCACCGGCCAGAAACTGCCGGGTATTCTGTTCCACCACCCGCTTCTGCTCGTCGATCCCCAGCAGGTCATCCAGCTGCATCGATTCGATCTCCGGCACCGGGTCCAGGTAACCGCTGGCGGCCCGGCGACGCCAGTTGGCGGCGTGGGTCACGGACCAGTCCACCTCCGGCACCGGCCGGGGCAGGATCTGCTCCACCGCGTTCAACACCCGGCGCAGCTGCTCAACCATCTCCTTGTCAAGGGTCATTAACGGCATCGACGGCTCCCCTCCTGTTTCATACGATAGCAACCCGCACCGGGGTTGGCTGCAAGACGCGCTGCAGTTCTGCCGGAGTGAGCCCCACCAGATAGCCCCGCTTGCCGCCGTTAAGATAGATCAGCGGCAGCGACAAAATCGACTCTTCCACATAGACCGGCATCTGACGCCGGACGCCAAAGGGCGAGGTGCCGCCCACCAGGTAGCCGGTATGTTTCTGGGCCGCCTCAGGTCGGCAGGGCTCCACCGAACGGGCGCCGATCTGACGGGCCAGCTCCTTGGTTGAGACCTGACGATCGCCGTGCATCAGCACAATCAGCGGTTGTTTGGCGTCATTCTCCATCACCAGGGTCTTGATCACGCAGTGCTCATCGACCCCCAGCTCCCGCGACGAGACCGCCGTGCCGCCCTTCTCCTCATAGTTGTACAGGTGATCGCTGAAGCCCACCCCGGCTGCCCGCAGGGCTCGCACCGCCGCAGTGACCGGTGTCTTTTCCTTGGCCATAGTCGAAACCTCTCAACAGATGCGGGGAAGTTGCTCCCCCGCCAGCATCTCAATCATCCGCATCCCGCCAACACTGGTCCGCATCCGCACCCGGCCCGGCTCACCCTGCTCCACCCGACCGATAATCGCAGCATCGCGCCCCAACGGCAGCCGCTGCAGCGCCTCCAGCGCCGTCTCTGCAACCTCCGGCGCCACAAAGGCCAGCAACTTGCCTTCGTTGGCCACATACAGCGGATCAAGCCCCAGCATGTCGCACAATCCCCGTACCTGGGATTTGACCGGAATGGCGGCCTCTTCGATGGTCAGCAGCACACCCGATTGGATGGCGATCTCCTTGAGGGTGGTGGCAATACCACCCCGGGTCGGGTCGCGCAACACATGCAGCCCGTCCCCGGCCGTTTTCAGCAGCGCCGCCACCAATCCCCACAACGGGGCCGAATCGCTCTGCAATCCCCCGGCATCCAACCCTTCCCGGGCAGCCAGCACCGCCATGCCGTGATCGCCGGCACTGCCGGACAGGATGATGCAATCACCCGGCCTGGCATTGGCGCCGTGGATCTCCAAGTCATGCTCCAGTAGCCCCACCCCGCTGGTGGTGATGAACAAGCGGTCAGCCTTGCCGCGGGGGACCACCTTGGTGTCACCGGTCACCACCTGCACACAGGCCCGATCAGCTGCCCGCCGCAGGTCAGCCAGCAGGTCAGCCAACTCCCGGCGACTGAAACCTTCCTCGATGATCAGCCCACAGGAGAGCCACAACGGACGGGCGCCGATCATGGCCAGGTCGTTAACCGTGCCATGCACCGCCAGCGAACCGATGCTGCCACCGGGGAAACGTAACGGGTCCACCACGTAGCCGTCGGTGGTGAAGGCCAGCCGGCTGGTACCGGCCTGCAGCAGGGCGGCATCGTTCTGCTGATTGGCCGTCAACCCCGAAATGGTCGGCACCACCAGTTCATCCAGCAACTGATGACTTAAGGTGCCCCCACTGCCGTGGCCCAACATGATCAAATCGGTATCCATAGCTCTCGCTCCCTGCTGACGCAGACTAGCACGTAGGTAGCGGGGTGTCATCTCCTGATCGCCCACCCCTGTTTTCTGTTCCCAAGCCACCCTGCTTCATGCTACAAAAACGCTTTATTTTCACATCTCAGAAATCTGTTTGCTGGAGGATTCCATGTCTGATTACCGCCCCTTGACCGCCCTGCCGCCCGTACCCGGCTATACTACCGGTGATGTCCTGGTGTTGTTCGGCGAATTGTTCGGACGGGGCTACGCCAACGGCTTGGTGGAAGAAGCCAAGCGGCTGGGCATGACCGTCATCGGCACCACCGTGGGCCGCCGTGACAGCGACGGCACCCTGCGCCCGCTGACCGCCGAAGAACTGGCTGAGGCCGAAGCGCTGCTGGGAGCCAGCATCATCAACATCCCGCTGGAGGCCGGTTTTGATATGGAGACCCCGGACGGCCAGCCTTCGATAGCCGAGCAACTCAAAAAGGCCAAGCCGGACGAGTGGCAACAGGTCAGCTTTTCCGCCGAGTTCATAGCCAAGGCCCAGACTGCCGGCCAGGCACGCTTCACCGCCAACGTGGCCCAACTGGCCACTGAACTTGAACGCCGCATACCGGCCGGGGCCAACCTGCTGTTTGCCCACACCATGGCCGGCGGCATCCCCCGGGCCCGCTTCTTCATGCCCCTGTTGAACCGCGTATTCAAGGGCACCGGCGACAAGTACCTGCCTTCGGAGCCGTTCTGGCAGAGTGGCGTTGGTCAACTATGCGATGCCAGCTTCAATGAAGTGACCGCCGACACCTTCCGCTACCTGCTGGACGGCACGGCCAGCCTGCGCCAGCGCGTAACCGCAGGCGGCGGCAAGGTGGCCTACACCGCCTACGGCTACCACGGCACCGGCATCCTGTTGAACGGCGAATACCACTGGCAGTCCTACACCCCCTACCTGCAAGGCTTTGCCAAGATGCGGCTGGAAGATATCGCGGCCGAGGCACGCCAACAGGGGGTCAACGCCACCGTCTTCAACTGCCCAGAGATCCAGACCAACTCCAGCGCCCTGTTCCTGGGGGTTGAGCTGTCGCTTTACCCGCTGCTGCACTCGGTACGCAACGCAGTTGGCGCTGACGCTGCTCCCCTTGAGCAACGCTGCGCAGAGCTGCTGCAGGATGGCACCACCCTGGCCGGCCTGCTGGCCGAGGCCGACGCCTACCTGACCAACCCGCTGATCAACGATTCACTGGAGTTCAGCGGCTGGCCCCAACACTCAACCAAAGAACAGATGGAACTGATGCTGGCCACCTCAAACCGCCTGATGGCCCTGCACCGCGACCAAAAGCAACTGGTCTGCGCCGAGCTGTCCCGACTGGTGTTCCGGGCCACCGGACGCCTGATCGTGCAGGGCTCCTGGAGCAGCCAGAAGGCAGCCGTCTGGCTGAACCACGACCTGATTGCACAGTTGGTGGCCGATCAACGTGGCGCCGACCTGTTGGACTAACCAGAAAAAAGGAATTCCCATGAAGCTGCTCCGTCATTGCCTGATCCTGCTTACCATCTGCCTGCCACTGTTCTCCGGCTGTGCCAGCACACCAACCGCTGACCCCAGCGCCCAGGAGCTGTACGCCCGTGGCGAATCATCCTTCACCAAAAGCCGCTATCAGGAAGCCATCGGCTACTGGAAACAGGTCAAGGAGCAGTTTCCCGAGCCTGAGTTGATGGCCAAGGCCGAGATCGGCATCGCCAACGCCTATTTCCTGGATAACGAGTATATCGAGGCCGGCGCTGCCTACGAGGATTTCCGCCGGCTCCATCCGACCCATGATCTGGCCCAGTTCGCCCTCTACCGCCAGGCATTGTCCAGCTACAACCTGATCACCGGCATAGACACCGACCAGACGCCGGTCAAAAACGCGCTGGCCCTGTTCGAGACCTTTGTCAAACAGCACCCCAAATCCGAATATGTGCCCAAGGTACAGGAAAAGATCGCCGAATGTCGTGGCATGCTGGCCCAGTACGAGATCTACGTCGGCCGTTTTTACTATCGCACCGACGCCTACCAGGCGGCCATCGGGCGGCTGGAAGGCGCCCTGATTCAATTCCCCGACTACACCGGCCATGACGAGACCCTCTACTACCTGGCCAAGGCCAGTCTCGAGACTAAGCAGAAGGACAAGGCCCAAACCGCCTTGAGCCGCCTGATCCGCGAGTATCCCAAAAGCAGCTACCTGGGGGATGCCCGCAAGTTGCTGGCTGAAAAGCTATGATCGCGGCACTCTGGATTGCCGGAGCCTACCTGCTGGGCTCCATTCCCACCGGGCTGTTGCTGGGCAAACTGTACGGCATCGATGTCCGCAACGAGGGTAGCGGCAACATCGGCGCCACCAACCTCTACCGCACTGTGGGCCGCAAGGTGGGCATCTGGACCCTGCTGGGCGATTGTCTGAAGGGATTTCTGCCGGTCATGCTGGCCTGGCAGCTGGGGCTGGGCGAGCCGCTGCAGGCTGCGGTCGCTCTGGCCGCCTTCTGCGGCCATGTCTTCTCCATCTTCCTGCGATTCAAGGGGGGCAAGGGCGTTGCCACCGCCCTGGGGGTCTACCTGGCCCTGGCGCCGCTGGCGGTATTGGGGGCCCTGCTGGTCTTTATCCTGTTGGTGGCTGTCTGGCGCTACATCTCGCTGGGCTCCATCGTGGCCGCTGCGGTCATGCCGCTGATCATCTTCTTGCGGCCCCATTCCAACGAGCTGCTGCTGGCCACGGTCCTGATCTCATTGATCGTGATCGTCAAGCACCACGCTAACATCAGTCGGCTGCTGGCCGGCACCGAATCGAAGTTCAAGGCGTAGTCTGATATCCCGCTTCATTTTCAACTGATTATGCTGGAGGACCGATGGCTCGGCAGAAAAAAGCAACCGATTCGGCCAAAACACGTAGCGGAGAAGCCAGCCAGATCATCTCCTACCGCCACGACGACCGCCGCAAGAACAACCCCGAGGTCGGCGTGGTCAGCGAGGCCACCGACCCGGCCCAGCCACAAACGGTCTGGGCTTATGACCCACATCTCGACCCGTCCTTACAATTCGACTCAACCCGATCAACAATAGAGACCCTGATCGACGACGCCCTGGCCTCGGGCGACAACGACACCATGCGTCTGGCGCTGGAAGAGCTGAAGCGCCTGCAGTCACCCTACCTCACCTGGACCGGCAAGGCCGAGCGCACAAGTTTTGCGGTGGATACCGTCTCGCTGCACGTCCACGAGCGGATCGATCCGATGAGCATCCTGGCTGCGGTGCGGGCCAATCTGAAAGAGGGCAAAAAGGTCAGGCTCGTCCAGCCCGGCCTGTTTGAGGCCCCCTTTGAAAACCTGCCGCTGCGGGATGCCATTGATTTTTACCGGCACGACAAGGGGTGGAGCAACCGGTTGGTGGCGGGTGACAGCCTGCTGGTAATGAACTCGCTGGTGCAGAAGGAGTCCATGGCCGGGCAGGTGCAGATGATCTACATCGACCCNNATCGACCCGCCCTACGGCATCAAGTACGGCTCCAACTTCCAGCCGTTTGTGGGCAAGCGGGATGTGAAGGACCGCAAGGACGAAGACCTGACCCAGGAACCGGAGATGATCAAGGCCTTCCGCGATACCTGGGAACTGGGGATACACTCCTACCTGACCTACCTGCGGGATCGCCTGCTGCTGGCCAAGGAGCTGTTGGGCGAGTCGGGCAGCGTGTTTGTGCAGATCTCGGATGAGAACCTGCACCATGTGCGGGAACTGATGGATGAGGTGTTTGGGGCGGAAAACTTCGTTGCCCAGATTGTTTTTGAAAAAACTTCAAGTGCTTCATCAAACGAACTTGCAGGAATTAACGACTATTTGATTTGGCATTGCAAATGCCGAGCAAAATTAAAGTACCGTCCTGTCTATCGTAATAAGGAAGTCGGTCAAGAAGGCACTTCCCAATATGTTCTGGCGCGAGATATAGACACGTTACGCGACAGACGACTTTCAAGTCTTGAAGTTGAGAATCCAAAATTGATCCCTGATTCACATAAGGTATTTGCACTCGACAATTTGACAAGTCAAAGGCCTCTACAAGGAACAGATGTATCAAGCTATGAAGTAACTGGACGTCAATTTTCTCCAGGAAAAGGAACTTTTAAAACAGACTTAACAGGTCTGACTCGGCTGAACAAATCTGATAGATTGCAACCCGTTGGCAATACGCTTATGTATCGTAGATTCTTGTCTGACTTCCCTGTCTTCCCGGTTGCAAACTATTGGCAAGATGCAAAAATGACAGGATACAGTGAGTCAAAAAATTATGTTGTTCAAACAGGTTTAAAAGTCATCGAACGCTGCCTGCTGATGACCACCGACCCCGGCGACCTGGTGCTGGATCCCACCTGCGGCTCGGGCACCACCGCCTTTGTGGCCGAAAAATGGGGCCGCCGCTGGATCACCTGCGACACCTCCCGCGTGGCCGTAACCCTGGCCAAACAACGGCTGATGACCGCCAGCTTCGATTACTTCGAGCTGCGCTACCCCCATGAAGGGCTCAAGGGGGGCTTCATCTACCAGACCGTCCCCCATGTGACGCTCAAGTCCATCGCCAACAATCCGGAGATCGACGAGATTTACGAGCGGATGCACCCGGCCATTGATAAGACCCTTGAGGAGCTGAACAAAGCCGCGAAGAAGACGCTGAACGAGTGGGAAGTCCCCTTTGATTTTCCCGTCGATTGGCCTGAAGCTGCCCGAGCCCCCTTCGACGCCTTTCACAGGGCCCGCCAGGCTATGCAGAAGCAGATGGATTTTTCCATTGCCAGCCATGCCGAACCGGAAACCCTCTACGACAAGCCCCAGGCCGACAAAAAGAAACGGTTCTTCCGCAGAATTTATGGGTA
>DFYU01000031.1 GCA_002383415.1 Geobacter sp. UBA4074 | reverse complement strand
CGATCTTCATCCGGATCTGGTTGATAAAGATCACGCAGCAGTTTGACTTGGAGATGATACCGGTCAGCTTGCGCAGAGCCTGTGACATCAGGCGGGCCTGCAGGCCCACATGGGCATCACCCATCTCGCCCTCGATCTCGGCCTTGGGCACCAGGGCAGCCACCGAGTCAACCACCAGCACGTCGATGGCGCCACTGCGCACCAGGGTTTCAGCAATCTCCAGGGCCTGCTCGCCGGTATCCGGCTGGGAAACCAGCAGGTCGTCGGTCTTGACTCCCAGTTTACGGGCGTAATTAATGTCCAAGGCGTGCTCGGCATCCACGAAGGCGGCGATGCCGCCACTCTTCTGGGCCTCGGCCACGATATGCAGCGCCAGGGTGGTCTTGCCGGAGGATTCCGGACCGTACACCTCGATCACCCTTCCGCGCGGTACGCCACCCACCCCCAGGGCCAGGTCCAGCGAGATGGCACCGGTGGAGATCGCCTCCACGCCGGGCAGCACCTCGTCATTGCCGAGCCGCATGATGGCCCCCTTGCCGAACTGCTTCTCGATCTGGGAAAGGGCGAGCTCGATGGCCTTGTTTTTATCGCTCACGGCGTGTACCTCCTTGGTACGAAAAGAGATGAAAGAGAGTTGTGAAACGTAGCATAGAGAATCGGGCAGCGGCAAGCTAATTTGCGGGCAAATCAGCTTCTTTTCAGCCCCTCAAGTTGTTCTTTTAGCATGATAATGGCCTGATCAACCGCTTGTTGACGCACTTGACTACGATCGCCACCAAACCAGAACCGCTCCACCTGGCAGCTGTGCTGATCCGCCACTGCCATAAACACGGTGCCGACCGGTTTTTCATCCGTTCCGCCGCCGGGGCCGGCAATACCGGTAACCGACAGGGCCAGATCGCTGCCCATCAGTGTCCGCACCCCTTGCGCCATGGCCCGCGCCACCGGTTCACTGACCGCCCCATGTTCGATCAGCAGCGCCTTCGGCACCTGCACGGTATCCTCTTTAACCTGATTGCTGTAGGCCACCACGCCACCATTAAAATAGGCAGAACTGCCCGGCATAGCCGTAATCCGGGCGGCAATCAGACCGCCGGTACAGGATTCCGCCAGGGCCAACGTCTGCCCTGTGGCCTGCAACAGACCAGCCAGTTCCTGATCAATGCCCATGGCCCTGTTCCTCCTGCAAGCGACGCTGCACCTCGCGCAAGGGCACTTCCTGTTCTCGCGCAATCCGGCAACAGTCGTCATATTCAGGCTTGCAGCCCGCCATGCCGATCTTGAAACGCACCGGCCCATAACAGCTCATGCGCTGTTCCACCTGCCGCGGCTGGACGGTTCGCTGCAGCAGGTGGTGACGGACCCCCAGCGTACCGGTCTCGGCCATGACCAGTCGGGCCAAAGAACCGTAGTGTTCCTGACGGCACAGAAAAGACAGTTGCACGCCCGGTCGCTGCTTCTTCATCTGGATCGGCGTGTGCCAGGCATCCAGCGCCCCCTGTTCCAGCAGGCGCTGCAGGGTATAGCCCAACACCTCGCCGGTGACATCGTCCAGATTGCAGACCGCCTCAACAATGGTCTCTTCAGCACCGGCCAACGGCACTCCCAGCATGACGCGCAGCACGTTGGGACAGTCCTCAAAATCCTTCGTGCCGGCACCGTGACCGATCCGTTCGACGATCATGTCCGGCATGACGCGCAGCGGCTGGGCCAATGCCGCCAGTACCGCAGCGCCGGTGGGGGTTACCCGCTCACCGTTGCCACACTGGCCATGCACCGCCAGCCCCTTTAAAAGCTCGGCCGTGGCCGGCGCCGGCACCGGTAGCCGTCCATGGGCGGTCTCGACAAAACCTCCACCCAACGGCACTGCCGAGGTGTAGACCTGCTCAACGCCAAGCCAGTCCAGCCCAATGGCCACACCCACGATATCAACGATGCTGTCCACTGCCCCCACTTCGTGAAAAGTCACCTCATCCACCGCCACCCGATGGGCCAGCGCCTCGGCCTCGGCCAGTTTGAGGAAGATGGCCTGCGCCAGCTCTTTGGTCCGCATCGACAACTGACTGGCAGTAATCAGGTCACGGATATCAGCATACCGTCGGTGGTGGTGATGTCGATGATGATCGTGGTGGTGGTGATGCCCGTGATGGCCATGGTGATGGTGTTCATCAGCCGGCAGCTGCACCATAAACTGACGCGCCGCCACCCCCTGGCGCATCACCGGCTGTTCAGCGAGCCCATAGCTCCCCTTGGGCAATCCCAGTTTGGCCAGTTCCTGCTGCAGATACTCGAAGGGCAGCCCCAGATCCAGCAGGGCCGCCACGGTCATGTCGCCGGCGATGCCGGCGGTTGCGTCGAAATAGATTGTTATCATCCTACACCCGGTTCATCAGGCTGGCAGCACAGGCGGCGCCGAAGCCGTTATCGATATTGACCACTGTCACCCCACTGGCGCAGGAATTCAGCATCCCCAGCAGGGCGGCGATACCGCCGAAGGAGGCGCCATAGCCCACCGAGGTCGGCACCGCGATCACCGGACGGTCCACCAGCCCCCCCACCACCGACGGCAAGGCACCCTCCATGCCGGCCACCACAATCAGGACCGTTGCAGAACGGATCAGCTCCACCCGTGCCAGCAGACGGTGGATACCGGCCACCCCGACATCAAAGAGCTGCTCGACCTGGTTGCCAAGAAAACGGGCCGTTATCACCGCCTCGCTGGCCACCGGGATGTCGGAGGTGCCGGCCGAGATCACCAGGATCGTACCCTTCCCCTGCGGTTTGCTGGGCGCGGTTTCAACGGTCAGGCAACGCGCCTCGCAGTGATACTGCGCTGCCGGAAAGGTGCGCAGCAACTCATGGGCCTTCTCGGACTCAAGCCGCGTAACCAGCAGGTTGCTGCCCCGTTCAGCCATGGCCTGCATGATGGTACTGATCTGTCCGACGGTCTTGCCCTGGCCGAAGACCACCTCCGGTTGTCCCTGGCGCAGCCCCCGGTGATGATCAACCTGGGCGATGCCGATATCTTCGTAGGGCAGATGCCGCAACCGCTCCAGTCCTTCGTCGCTGCTCATGCTGCCGCTGGCGATCTGTTCCAGTATTGCGCGAATCTGTGACTCCTGCACACTGCCTCCTGATGGCCGATGCCTTGGTCGCTTTATACCACGCGCTCGCCAAATAGCCAGACCCCTGTTGAGCAGACAGGTTTATCCGCACGAAAACAACATGTTACCAGACCAAAGCTGTGGACTTCCCCAACTGATTCTGCTACATCTGGCTGGTATTCTGAGACACCGAAAGGAAGCTATTCGTATGGGCAAGACCACTGCTGAGAAGATCTTCGCCGCCCACTTGGTGGACGAACCGTTCAGCGGCACCAAGGTGCTGCGTCTGGATGTCGTGCTGTGCCACGAGATCACCACCCCGATCGCCATCGATGACCTGATCCTGCGGGGCAAAGACCGTGTTTTTGATCCCACCAGGATCAAGGCCGTTATCGACCACGTCACCCCCTCCAAGGACTCCAAGACCGCCACCCAGGCCAAGATCCTGCGTGATTGGGCCCGTCGCCAGGGAATCAAGGACTTCTTTGACGTCGGCGCCAACGGCGTCTGCCATGCCCTGTTTCCTGAAAAAGGCTTCATCCGCCCCGGCAATACGGTGATCATGGGCGACTCCCACACCTGCACCCACGGCGCCTTCGGCGCCTTTGCCGCTGGCGTCGGCACCACCGACCTGGAGGTAGGTATCCTGAAGGGGGTCTGCGCCTTCCGCGAGCCCAAGTCTATCCGGGTCAACGTGAACGGTCTGTTGCCCAAAGGGGTCTATGCAAAAGACGTCATCCTGACCCTGATCGGCCAGATCGGCGTGAACGGCGCCACTGACCGGGTGCTTGAATTCCATGGCTCCACCATCGACGCCATGACCATGGAGTCCCGCATGACCCTGTGCAACATGGCCATCGAAGCCGGCGGCACCTCCGGCATCTGTATGCCGGACATGACCACCGTGGAGTACCTCTGGCCGTTCATCCAGGGCGAGTTCGCCTCCAAGGAGGCCGCCCTGGCCGAGTATCAACAGTGGTGTTCCGATGACGATGCCGTCTACGAGCAGACCATTGAGATCGACGCCGCCAGCCTGGTGCCGGTGGCCACCTACAACTACAAGCCGGATCAGGTCAAGCCGGTCACCGAGTTCACCGACAACAGGGTGGACCAGATCTACTTAGGCTCCTGCACCAACGGTCGCCTGGAGGACCTGCGCATTGCCGCCCAAATCCTCAAGGGTCGTAAGCTGGCCGACAACGTGCGCGGCATCCTCTCACCCGCCACCCCCAAGATCTACCGTGACGCCATGAAGGAAGGGCTGATCGACATCTTCCTGGATGCCGGTTTCTGTGTCACCAACTCCACCTGCGGCGCCTGCCTGGGGATGAGCAACGGCGTGCTGGCCGAGGGCGAAGTCTGCGCCTCCACCACCAACCGCAACTTCAACGGCCGGATGGGCAAGGGTGGCATGGTACACCTGATGTCACCGGCCACCGCTGCGGCCACCGCCATTGAGGGCAAGATTGCCGATCCGCGCAAATATCTCTAATTTTTGACGGCATAAAGGAGCAATAGTTATGAAAACCTTCGGAGGGCCGGTTCTGTTTCTGGATCGTGCCGACATCAATACCGACGAGATCATCCCGGCCAAATACCTGACCGAGATCACCAAACAGGACCTGAAACCGTACATACTGGAGGACCTGAAGCTGGAGGGTTTCGACCCCAAAGGCCCCAAGACAAAAAATGCGCGCGTGGTGGTCTCCCGCGCCAACTTCGGCTGCGGCTCATCCCGCGAACATGCCCCCTGGGTCTTCGAAGTCAACGACATCACCGCCGTGGTGGCTGAGTCGTTCGCCCGCATCTTCCGCCAGAACATGTTCAACTGCGGCATGGCCGCCATCGAGCTGCCCAAGGCCGATCTGGACCTGATTTTTTCGCACGCCAACGATGCTGACGCCAGCATGAGCATCGACATCGAGGCACAGACCCTGACCATGTCCGGTGGCGGCCAACAGAAAACCTTCAGCTTTGAGCTGTCACCCTTTGACAAGGCGCTGGTGATGGCCGGCGGCTGGGTGGATTACGCTGACACCAAGTACTGACGTATACGGCTGTCACGCAGGTAGCCACTTGATTTTTTACACCGCACCATAGATACTGCTGACACTGAATTTGCGTGAGGAGGTCACATGTTTGGATTTGGCATGCCGGAACTGATCGTAATCCTGGTGATCGTGCTGGTGGTATTTGGAGCGGGTCGACTACCTGAAATAGGTGCCGCCTTTGGTAAGAGCATCAAGAACTTCAAGAATGCCTCAGAGGGTAAGGACGAGATCGAGATCAAGCCCAAGAAGGAAGACGACAAACAGGCCTAATCGCTCGTCTCTGTAAAGGTGTTATTCTGACAGCCGGCATCCCTGCCGGCTGTCTCTTTTTAAGAGCTCGGCATCAATCAGGTTAAGCACCTCCAGCTTGCGCCGCGACCAGTCCGGCGCCAGCAGTTCGCTGCGACCGTCACCCATCAGCCGATGAATCACAATCCGCGGGTCAAGCAGTTCCAGCGCGTCGCAGACCAGCTGCACATACTCTTCACGCTCCAATAAACGTAGCGTACCCCGCTGATAATCATCCACCAGCCGACTACCCTTCAAGACATGCAGATGGTGCAGTTTAACACCATCGACCCCCAGACGGTTCAGTTCCCGCACCGAAGCCAGCATCTGTTCACGCGTCTCACCAGGCAGACCCAGGATCAGGTGCACACAGACCCGCAGGCCGCGGTCCTGACAACGCTGTACCGCTTCAACCAGACAGGTATGGTCGTGGCCTCGGTTAATCGCCGCTAGTGTCTGGTCATGCATGGTCTGCATGCCCAGCTCCAGCCACAGATAGGTTTTGGCGTGCAGCTCGGTCAACAGGTCCAGTACCGGATCAGGCAGACAGTCGGGCCGGGTACCGATGATCATCCCCGCCAGTTCGGGGTCGTCCAAGACAGTCTGATACAGGATACGCAGCGCCCCAACCGAGGCGTAAGTATTGCTGTAGGCCTGAAAATAGCCAAGGAAACGATCGGCCCTGAACTTTCGGCGCAGATACTCCTTGCTGCGCTGCAACTGCTCCGCCAACGGCAGCTCAATCTGCACCCCCACTGCAGCGGCACCGCGATCGCCGCAGAAGCTGCAGCCACCTATCCCCAGGCTACCATCACGGTTCGGGCAGGTCAGGCCGGCATCCAGCGCTATGCGCTGGACACGGCAGCCAAAACGCTGGCGCAGTTCTGTGGTAAATGTCGTATAGCGTTTGGTTGTCATAGCAATAAAAAAGGGAGCGGCATGGCTGCCGCTCCCTGATACCTCACGTCTGGATTCAACCTTACTTGCGGGATGCCTTGCCGGCAACCTGCATCCGAATCAAGGCCCGCTCAAGTGCTGCTTCATACACCTTGAACTGCTTGTCTTCAGGATTCAATTTTTTCAGGGCATCTTCGGCCCGGCTCAGTGCAGCCTTGGCACGCTCAAGGTCGATCTCTTCAGATCGCTCGGCAGTTTCGACCAGCACGATGATCTTGTCTTCCTGAACCTCGAAGTACCCCCAGTTAAGGGCCATGCAGGCAGCCACGCCATCCACCTTGTAGCACAGCTCGCCAATATTGAGCGAGGTCAGGAAGGGGGCGTGACCAGGCAGCACGGTAAACTCGCCCAGCTTGCCGGTAGCGGTAACTTCATCTACCAGTTGATCAAGCACCTTGCTGTACGGCGTAACTATTTCAAGCTTCATCTTTTCAGCCATTGTATGGAGCTCCGTTAGGCCAGAGCGACTCTGACCTGCCAGGTAATGTTAGACAGCTGCCAGTTTAGCGGCTTTCTCGATAGCTTCTTCAATTGAGCCGACCATGTAGAAGGCCTGCTCAGGGAGGTTGTCATGCTTACCGGCGACGATCTCCTGGAAGCCCTTGATGGTGTCCTTCAGTTCGACGTACTTGCCAGGAGAACCGGTGAAGGCTTCGGCCACGTGGAACGGCTGGGACAGGAAGCGCTGGATCTTACGGGCGCGGGCAACCACCAGCTTGTCCTCTTCGGACAGTTCGTCCATACCGAGGATGGCGATGATGTCCTGCAGATCCTTGTACTTCTGCAGCACGTACTGGACGGAGCGGGCCACGGCGTAGTGCTCTTCGCCAATCACCTGGGGATCGAGGATCCGCGAGGTGGAGTCCAACGGGTCCACTGCCGGGTAGATACCCAATTCGGCGATCTGACGGGAAAGCACGG
>DFYU01000096.1 GCA_002383415.1 Geobacter sp. UBA4074 | reverse complement strand
GTTCGATTCCGCTAAGTGGCTCCAGTAAGCAAGCAGCCCCACTCCTGACCAGGAGTGGGGCTTTTTTTGTGACCAAACACCACCCCCACACATCTTGTCCATGACACACAAGGGCGTATCTGATATATACAAAATACTGTATACACTTTCATCCCGCACAGGAGGAGATACCTTATGCTTAGCCTCTCTGACCCTACCCTGCTCCGCCAAGCCTGTTATCTGAACGGAACCTGGTGCGCCGCTGATTCCGGCGCAGTACTGACGGTCACCAACCCGGCCAGCGGCGAACAATTGGGCACCATCCCCAAGATGGGCACCATGGAGACCCGCCGTGCCGTTGAGGCGGCCGGAGCCGCGCTGCCGGCCTGGCGGGCAAAAACTGCCAAGGAGCGGGCGATGATCCTGCGGCGTTGGTTTGATCTGATGATGGCCAACCAGGAAGACCTGGCGATCATCATGACCGCCGAGCAGGGCAAGCCGCTGGCCGAATCACGGGGCGAGATCGCCTATGCCGCCTCGTTCATCGAGTGGTTTGCCGAGGAGGGCAAGCGGATCTATGGCGACACCATCCCCTCCTACGCCCGTGACAAACGGATTGTGGTGATCAAGGAGCCTATCGGGGTCTGCGCCGCCATCACCCCCTGGAACTTCCCTGCCGCCATGATCACCCGCAAGGCAGGNNTCAAACCGGCCACCGCCACCCCCTATTCCGCCTTGGCCCTGGCCGAGCTGGGTGAACGGGCCGGCATCCCGGCCGGGGTGTTCAGCGTGATCACCGGTTCATCAAAAGAGATCGGCGATGAGCTGACCAGCAACCCGATCGTGCGCAAGCTGACCTTCACCGGTTCCACCGAGATCGGCAAACAGTTGACCGCCCAGTGTGCAGAGACCATGAAGAAGGTCTCCATGGAACTGGGGGGCAACGCGCCGTTCATCGTCTTTGATGACGCCGACCTGGACGCCGCCGTGGAGGGGGCCGTGGCCTCCAAGTACCGCAACACAGGCCAGACCTGCGTCTGCACCAACCGCCTGTTGGTACAGGCCGGCGTGTATGATACCTTTGCTCAAAAGCTGGCAACCGCAGTTGCCGCCATGAAGGTGGGGGACGGGCTGAAGGGCGAGGTACAGCAGGGGCCGCTGATCGATGAGGCCTCGGTTGAGAAGGTTGAGGAACATATCGCCGACGCCGTAGCCAAAGGGGCCACCGTCGCCCTGGGAGGCAAACGTCACGCGCTGGGGGGCACCTTCTTCCAGCCCACCATCCTCTGCAACGTCACCCCGCAGATGCTGGTGGCCCGGGAAGAAACCTTCGGCCCCGTGGCGCCGATCTTCAAGTTCGAGACCGAGGCCGAGGCGATCCAGATGGCCAATGACACCGAGTTCGGCCTGGCATCATACCTTTACACCCGCGATATCGGCCGGGTCTGGCGGGTGTCCGAAGCGCTGGAATACGGCATGGTGGGGATCAATACCGGGCTGGTATCCACCGAGGTGGCCCCCTTCGGAGGGGTCAAGGAATCGGGAGTCGGCCGCGAAGGTTCTAAATACGGCATTGAGGAGTTTGTGGAGGTGAAATACCTCTGCATGGGCGGCCTGTAAACACTATCATCAGTCTTGACGCAGCCCTAAAATACTGCTACCGCACTAGGTACTACTTAGTTACGGAGTTTTGTCCGACCGCCATGCGTTACCACCACCTTTCATTGCGCACCAAAATGACCCTGGCGGTATCTGGCCTGGTGCTCTTGCTGATGCTGATTACGGCCGGGGGCACGCTCTCCTATTTCGAGCGACTCCACGAGGCCTCTGTCCGTACAAATCAGGCCAATGTAGTGCGACTGCTCAGCATGAACGTCGACAATTCGTTGCGCTATGCCAAGGATGCCCTGCAGCGTAACGCCGACAACCTGCCGGAACAGGCCCTGCAATCAGAAGCCGGTGCACTCACGTTCCTTAAATCACGAACCGGGCTGTACAATTTCTTTACTGGCCACCTGTTCATGCTTGCTGCTGATGGCCGCCTGATTGCCGAATATCCCTCGTTAGCACATGACCAGCACCGGCTGTCATCCTTTGCAGGGCAGCCGGCGTTTAAAAAGGCGCTGGCAACCGCCAAGCCTCAGGTCAGCTCTCCAACCGCCTGCTGTGCCGCCGATGACGGACTGCAGGCCTTCATGTTTGTCCCGGTGGTACGTAACGGGCGCATACGCGCGGTGCTGGCAGGCAGCGTAGATCTGAAACGCCCCAACCGGCTGTCGGAACATATGCAGGAGCCCAGCGGCGTTAACGGTGTGATCAGACTGATCAGTGATGATCATCAGGTGGTGGCCCACGCCAATCCCGAGATGATCGGTCGCCAGTCAGTGTCGGAAGTGTCAGAGGCGGTCGACCAGGCGCTTAAACAGGGTTCTGTGGCGCTTACCAACATAAACCGCTACCAGTTGCCAACCTTTACGTATCTACACCGACTGGAGACTGCCGACTGGGTACTGGCTGCCAGCATCCCGGCCACTGAAGTCTACGCCCCGATACGAACCATACGGATGTGGTTCGTCCTGGCAACCCTGCTGGGCATGGCCGCGGCAGTGCTGGTGGTGTTTCTGGTCATGCGTCTGCTGACCCGTCCGCTGGCGCAACTGGCCCGCCACGTCGAACAGCTGTCGCATAAACAGGGTAGCGACCGCCTGCTCCATCTCGATACAAACGGCGAGATCGGCCGGCTGATCAAGGCCTTCAACACCATGGTGCAGGAGGTTGAACAGCGCACCTTTGAGTTGCAGGAAAGCGAACAGCGCTACCGGGTTGTCAGTGAGTTTTCCAACGACTTTACCTACTGGCGCCGTCCCGACAACGACTTCGAGTTTGTATCGCCCTCCTGCCTGGAGGTCACCGGCTACAGCATGGGTGATTTCTACAGCAACCCGCAGCTGATGGAAGAAATCATACATCCGGCAGACCGACATCTACTGGAGGCGATGGAAGGCCAGCAAGGCAATGAGTTCTGCCTGGGAGGTGAACTCGAATACCGGATCATAACCAAAGACGGCAGCACCCGCTGGATTCGCCGCAACTGCCGCCAGATCTACGACGAACAGAACCAGTATCTGGGGCGCCGTGGCAGCCTGTGCGATATCACCGACAAGAAGCTGCTGGCCGATCAGGTGTCGCACCTGGTGCTGCATGACCTGCTGACCGGGCTGCCGAACCGCACCCTGTTCGTTGATCGGCTAACCGTCCAAACCCCCCGCACCGTCACTGAACACGGGCTGATGGCCGTACTGTTCTTTGGACTTGATCGTTTTAAACTGATCAACGATACCATGGGACACGAGGTGGGTGACCGGCTGTTGATCATGACTGCCGAGCGGCTGCGTGCACTGATGCATGCCGACGACACCCTCTGCCGCTTTGGCGGCGACGTGTTCGCTTTCATCCTGCAGGGCCGTGAGAGTAAACACGAAGCGGTCACCATGGCCTACCGGATCCTGGCCAGCCTGAGCGAACCGTTTGCGATCAGCGCCGGGCAACAGGTAGTGCTGACCGGCAGCATCGGTATCGCCCTCTGCCCCACTGATGGCAAAGACCCCGAAACCCTGCTTAAAAACGCTGAAACCGCCATGTACGATGCCAAACGGGGCGGCAAGAACAGCTTCCGTTTCTATGCACGTGATATGAACGCCCAGGCGGCCGAGATGCTGGCCCTGGACAACAGTATGCCGACAGGGTTGGCAAACGGTGATTTCTATCTGCACTTCCAGCCCCAGCTGGACCTCAAGAGCAACCGCGTGATCGGCATGGAAGCTCTGCTGCGCTGGCGGCACCCGGAGCTGGGCTTCATCAGTCCTGATCGTTTTATACCGCTGGCCGAGGAGAGCGGCTTCATCATTAAACTGGGAGAATGGGTGCTACGCAGCGCCTGCTTCCAGAATGCGGCCTGGATCAAAGACGGCCTACCCCAGCTGCGCATTGCGGTCAATATCTCCGGTCGCCAGTTCATCGAACCTGATTTTGTCGACCAGGTGGCGGCAGCCCTGGCCGATAGCGGGCTCCCCCCGGGGCTGCTGGAGCTTGAACTGACCGAAAGCATGCTGGTTTCCGATCAACAGCAGGCGCTCCAACGACTGCGGGTTCTTAAGAAGATGGGCGTACAACTGGCCATCGACGACTTCGGCACCGGCTATTCGTCCCTTTCCTACCTGAAGCACTTCCCGCTTGATCGTCTCAAGATCGACAAGTCATTCGTAAACGACATCCTGGTGGACCCGGATGACGCAGCCATCACCGATGCGATCATCGCCATGGCCCACTCCCTCAAGCTGCAGGTGATTGCGGAAGGGGTCGAGACCATCGAACAACTGGCTTTCCTTGAAGACCGTGGCTGCGATGAGATTCAGGGCTACCACCTGAGCAAGCCGTTGTCGGAACGGGATCTGACCAGCTTCATCAGGGCCAGGGCCGAGAACCAGTAACACGAAACGCCAACGGGCGGGGAAGTTTCCCCGCCCGTTGGCGTTTCGCATGCATCTATCCGAGACCGCTACCTGCCTAAGACAGTCTGAATCTCGACACCAGCCGTTGCAACCCATCTGACAGGCTGGACAGATCAGAGGCCGATGAGGCGGTCTGATGGGAACCACGGGCCGTATCCTGGATGATCTGGGTCAGCCGATGGATGTTGTCGGTAATCTCGCCGGTGGTTGCGCTTTGTTCCTCAGCAGCCGTGGCGATCTGATTAACCTGGTCGGTAACGGCGTTAACCTGCTCAAGGATGTTCTGCAACGAGGTCTCCAGTTGCGCCGCCTCGGCAGCCCCCTTCTCGGTACCGCGCACCCCCTCTTCCATCGAGACGATGGCGGTCCTGGTCTCGGCCTGTATCGCACGGATCATGTCGCTAATCTCTTTGGTGGCCCGGGTAGTGCGCTCGGCCAGGGCACGCACCTCATCGGCCACCACCGCAAAGCCACGCCCCATCTCACCAGCCCGGGCGGCCTCAATGGCGGCGTTCAGGGCCAGCAGGTTGGTCTGATCGGCAATATCTTCAATGGTGGCCACGATGGCGCCGATCTGATCTGAACGCTCACCCAGCGAGGCGATCGACTGTGCGTTCTGCTTGGTCAACTCACCACGCAACCTGATCCCCTCGACCGTGCTCTTCACCACTTCAAAACCTTGGCTGGTTGTCTGGGCCGCCAGGGTCACCCCTTCGACCGCCACCTGACAGCTGTGGGCGATGTCATGGCTGGTGGCTGCCATTTCTTCACTGGCGGTGGCGACATTAACGGTCTGGGCTGCTGCCACCTCTGCGCCAGAGGCGATCTCCTGCGAGGTGCCGTGCAGTTCCTGAGTGGCGCTGGCCACCGTGGATGAGGTTTCGGAGACCCGTGCGATCAGATCACGCAGTTGCTTGACCATCTGATCGAATGAACTGGCCAAAAGCCCCACCTCATCACAACAGGAAGCCGACACCGTTACGGTCAGATCGCCATCAGCCACCGCCTGCACCTGCTGCTGCAACTGACGCAGTGGCCGGCTGATCCGCCCGGCAGCAAATAGTCCAATCAGTATGGCCGCGACCACTGCCGCCACCGCCAGTGTCACCGACAGAAGCAGCGCAGTGCGGGCCACCTGACCATTCAATTGGGCCGTTTCCTTGGCATGCTTGATGCTCACCAGGGACAGTTTGTCCAAGGCCCGCAGCATCAGATTGGCCTGCTTGCCGGCATCACTCTGGGCTATCTCCAGCGCTTCGGCAGTCTTACCGGCCAGAGAAAGCTCCAACATCTGGTTCAAGAGCGGTAAATAGGCGTCGTAGGCCTGCTTGAACTCACCGAAGGCGGCCTTTTCTTCCTTGCCAACAATGATTTTTTCATAGTGGGCGGTTTTCTTGGCCATGAGTTCGTTGTTTTCACGGATGGTGTCAACGATCGCTTCCTGCTCATCAGGATCGGTGGTCCCCATCAGGGCACGGGTCACGATCCGGTTCATCAGAAAGGCCTGAGTGATATCCCGCAACTCTGCCTGCGGCAGCACCACGCCGTTAAACATAAAATCATCGGCGGTCTTAAGCTTCTGGACATTGACAATACCCATCACCCCCAGCGCGCCGGCAAACACCGCCAGCACAAGAAAGGCCAGCACCAGCTTGACACGGATACCCAGGTTTTCGAATTGCTGCAACATGGCCAACTCCTTTGTTGTCAATGCTTCTCTATCTTTTCCCAGGTTGGCGTTTCACCGGGGTTACGGAGCTTAAACACCAGATAGGCGGCAGCTTTTTTTAGTTTATCACTGGTTTTTGCCTTGTCAGCAAAACGATCAAGGGCCGCCAGCATCAGCTGCTTACCCTGCTCCGGCACCACTTCCTGCTCTACAATGCTGCGCAGATGGGCCAGGACCTGTTTTTGCACCTCAAGGTCATCAATCCGGGTCGGGTCCAGCAAGAACACCAGGTACCAAGCAGCCACCTGCTCGTCGGCCCCGCTCGCCTCACCGGCAAACTGGGCCATTACAGTGGCCAGACTGCCCTGCTCGGCATAATTGAGGCTGCCGCCCTCCACATACTGCCGCAAAAACCGCAAGGCTGCCAGATGGTGCTGTTCACCTGCCACGTTGAACAACAGCAGGTTGGCTGCCTGGGTTTTAAGCGACACCGGCTCTTCGCTCTTGAGGAAGCTGTGCAGGATGCGCGAGAGCTTATCGAGGGCCACCTCGGACAGATTGCCGGCCTCCAGCTTGCTGCGCACCGTGGCAAGCAGTTCCGGCTTGCTAGGATGACCGCTGTAGACCACCGCCATAATGGCGGTGCGCACCTCATCGTCGCTGGTCAGCTCCCACAGTTCCTCCACCTCTTTCAGTATCTGGGTACGGAAGCGACGCACCTTGTCCATCTTGCTCAGATCTTCCGGCTCCCAGCTTTCAGGCCAGGTATCGATGTAGTCGTCCACATCGTCCTCATTCCAGGTCTTATCCAGCAGGAACGAAAAATAGGACAGAATCTTGAGCTGATAGGCAGAACCACCCTCCTGGAGCGGCCGCAGCAGGTCATCCAGATAGTTGGAAGTCAGGCCGCAGGTACCGCTGCACAGGAAGCGGTAGACGCTCTCGGCCTTCTCCACCTGGCGCTCGATGTATTTGGCCTTGAGGTGGGCCCCCAGCGATGTGGTGGCCACCTTCTTGAAGAAGACCGACAACAGGTTGCTGGCGTGGTGCTTGACCGGCATCTCCACCTCATCGGAGAGCACGATATCCAGCGAGGCGTTGAAGATCTTGACCTGCTCGTTCTCGTCGTTGGAGGCATCGATGTACTGCTCGAGGATATCGATAATCTCGACAATATGGGCCCGGTTGCGGCTCGACAGCAGGCTCATCAGGGTAATCCGCAGCGAGTCGGCGTCAACGATGCCGAACAGGAAGCGCACAGCGGCGTTACGGCGGCTGGCCCCCTTGGTGTCGGCCGAGCGCAGCACCTGCAGGATACTGGCGGCCGGGTCAGCCACCCAGCCCGGCACCAGCGCCTCCAGCAGCAGTTCAGCCTTACGGCGGATATGGGCGTCCAGATCGTTGACAAAATAGCGGGCGATCTCGATCTTGAACTCACGGTTGGCGCCTGATTCGGCAATCAGAGAGAAGGCGGTAGCCTTGTCCTTGGCGGACAACTTGGCCATATCCTTCTTTGCCCGGGCACTATCGTTGATCTTGATATAAAACCCGATAATGTCTTTTACGCCTACTTCGGCTTCAATATCCTTCATGACACCCCCATCGCACTGGGTTTAGGTTGCCTGCTGCTGACGCAGGCTGGTGATCGCCTCACGGGCCAACTGGTCACACCGCTCGTTCTCGGCATGGCCATCATGGCCACGCACCCACTGCCAGCGCAGCTGGTGCTGGGCGGTCAAGGCGACCAACTGCTCCCACAGGTCCCGGTTCAGCACCGGTTCCTTCTTGCTGTTCTTCCAGCCGTTACGCTGCCAGCCGGCCAGCCACTCGGTCATCCCCTTCACGAGGTACTGGGAATCGGTGGTCACCGTCACCCGGCACGGGCGGGTCAGCTGCTGCAGACCGGCAATGGCGCCGGTCAGCTCCATCCGGTTATTGGTGGTCTCCGGTGCCGCGCCGGACAGTTCCTTTTCAACACCACGACAGCGCAGGATGGTGCCGTAGCCCCCTGGACCGGGGTTACCGCTGCAGGCGCCGTCACAGAATATCTCAACAACAGGGGCATGGGGTATGGGGCATGGGGCACTCGTTTCCTGGCCCTTGCCCCCTGACCCTTGACCCTTACTTTTCAACTCTGCCAACGTACGCCCCCTCCTGCTTCAACACCTGGGCAATGCCCTCCATCACCCGCTCCACGATCAACTGATGGGTCTCCTTGTTGTTCTCCAGCGCAAACAGGTCATCAAACACCAGCGGCGGACCGAAGACAATCGCCCCCTGGGCCCCAAAACTGGGGAATTTCCAGCGGTTCAGACCGATCAGGGCGGTGGGGATCACCACCGGCCGGGTATCGTAGATCACCTTGCCCACCCCGCGATTACCCGGTCCCAGACGACCGTCGCGGTGGCGGGTACCCTCGGGAAACAGCATCACCTTCTGATCTGCCAGCAGGTCGTTCAGCACCCGGCCGGCCTTGACATCGCGTCCCCGTCGCACCGGAAAGGCACCCCAGGATGAATAGAGCAGACGCGGGATCAGCTTGCGGAACAGCTCCTCCTTGGCCGGAGCCCAGACCATCTGGAAGGGTTGCGAACGCAACACCGCCCAGGGTAGGAAGATGGTTTCATAGGCCGAGATATGGTTGGATGCCAACAGCACGCCCCCCTTGGCAGGGATATGCTGGGCCCCCTTGACCTGCAATCGATTGAGCAATGATGCATAACAGCCGATCACATAGGCCGAAAAGGTGATCCAGAAACGTCGCCACAAAGAAACGGACACGGCACAACCTTTCAGAAGATGAGCTGTTCAGGGTGGTTATCTGCACCGGACTCTATACCACGTTTAACGGGCAGCAGCAACTACGCTGCTCGGCACGAGCCCAATTGAACTTGTCGGGTATATGCCGTATACTAACCGGCCGATCACACCACACACCAAGATCTGTCAGCAACCGCAGTGAGGCCTACTAGATGCAGCACGAACAGAAATACCTGATTGGGCGCCAGCCAATCCTCAATCGCGACGAACAGGTCTGCGCCTACGAACTGCTGTTCCGCTCAGCCCAGTCGCTGACCACTGCCATGGTCAACGACGCCTCACAGGCCACCGCCAGTGTGATACTCAACACCCTGTCCGGCTTCGGTGTGCAACAGATCCTGGGCAAACATCGCGGTTTCATCAACCTTGAGCTGGACATCCTGATGAGCGACTCGCTGGAACTGCTGCCCAAGCAGATGGTGGTGCTGGAGCTGCTGGAGACGCTGGAGGTCACCCCGCAGCTGATTGAGCGCTGCCGCGAACTACAGGCGGCCGGTTTTGTGCTGGCCCTGGACGATCATGCGTTCAGCCCGGCCTATGAAGAGCTGTACCAACTGGTGGAGATCGTCAAGGTTGATCTAATGGCCACCCCGGTGGACGGCCTGGGGCCGACCATCGAGCGCTACCGCGATTATCCGTTCAAACTGCTGGCCGAAAAGGTTGAGACCAAGCAAGAGTTCCTGAAATGTCTCGACCTCGGTTTTGAGTATTTCCAGGGCTACTATTTTGCCAAGCCGGCCGTGATTGAAAAGAAGAAGATCGACGAGGGGGGCGCCGCCCTGCTGCGGCTGATGCGGCAGCTGATGGACGACGCCGAGATCGAGGAGATTGAAAAGACCTTTCGCAGCAGCCCGGGCCTGACCTACAAACTGCTGCTCCTGGTCAACTCGGTCTCCTTCAGCGGCCTGCAGAAGATCCAGACCGTACGCCACGCCATCAGCATGCTGGGCCGGGCCCAGATCAAACGGTGGGTACAGCTGGCCCTATTTGCCTCCGATGACAGCCACGCCCTGGAGAACCCCCTGGTGGACCTGGCAGCGGTTCGCGCCGGCTTTATGGAGCAGCTGGCCCAGCATTGCCCCCAGCTGCGGGGCAACAGTGAAGCGCCGGATCAGGCCTTCATGACCGGCATCCTGTCGCTGCTGGAATCGATCTACGCCATCCCGATGGATCAGATAGCCCACGAACTGAACCTGTCCGACGAGGTGCGTCAGGCCCTGATTGATCGCAGCGGCATCTTCGGCCGTTTCCTGGCCCTGGCCGAGGCCCTGGAGCAGGCAGATTTTGTGAACGCCGCCACGCTGCTGGGCGAGATGGCAATCCCCTACCAGACGGTGATGGAGGCCCAGGTCAAGGCCTACGGCTGGCAGCAGGGCATGGAGTGATGCAGCCGCCCTCCTTTGCCGTCAGTGATGAGAAAAACCGCTGGCTGCTGCGCCGCATGGCCGAGCTGGAAGTACGCGAGGAAGAGCTGGAGGAACGTTTTGTACGCTCTTCGGGCCGTGGCGGCCAGCATGTCAACAAAACCGCCACCTGCGTCCAGGTGCGGCACCTGCCCAGCGGCATCGAGGCCCGCTGCGGCCGCGAGCGCAGCCAGTCCTTAAACCGTTTCCTGGCGCGCCGGGAGCTGCTGGAAAAGATCGCCCGCTCGCGCGGGCTCGCCACGACCGAAGATACCCGCAGCGCAAAAATTCGCAAACAGAAAGCCCGCAGACAGCGCCGCTCCGCCTCGGCAACCCCTGCGCCAGACCAACCATGATCAGACCTGAAACCCTGAAACGACTCGAATTCGATAAAGTCCTGCGGCTGGTGAACGGCCATGCCCGCAGCCAGTGCACCACCACGGCGATCCTTGCCATGACGCCCCTGGGCGACGCCGCCCGCATCCGCCAGCACTGGGGACGGGTTGAGGAGATCAGGGGACTGACACGGCAACGAATCTCACTGCGGATTAGCCGCTTCGAGGATATTCGGCCGCTGCTGGACCAGGTACGGCCCGCAGGGGCGATCCTGCCTCCCTTTGCGCTGCTGCAATTCATCCCGGTGCTGGGCTCGCTGGCCGAACTGGCCCGCCAGTTCAACCCCCGCCAGGATATCCCGCTGCTGAAAGGCATTGAGCCCGCCCCGGTGGCCTTCAGCGACATCCTGGAACCGCTCTCGGCCACCCTGGATGACGAGGGCACCATACTGGACAGCGCCTCACGGGAGCTGGCCGAGATCCGCAGGGCCAAGCGGACCCTGACAGCCCGGGTCCGCAAAAAGCTGGAGGAGATCGTGCGCAAACACGAGACCGCCATCTTCCTGCAGGACGACTTCATCACCATCCGTTCCGGCCGCTGGGTGATACCGGTGCGGATGGACTCCAAGGGGATGGTGCCGGGTGTGGTGCACGACGTCTCCTCCTCCGGCGAGACCGCCTTCATGGAGCCGCTGGAGATCATCCCCTTTGTTAACGAACTGGAAAACCTAACTGCCGAGGAAAAGGCCGAGGAGATCCGCATCCTGCGGCGCCTCTCAGCCTGGATTCGTGAGGATAGCGACCGGATCAGGGCCTGCTTCGACACCCTGGTGGAGCTGGACCGGCTGGACAGCATCGCGGCCTATGCCGAGCAGTACGCCATGGCCATGCCGGAACTTTCGACCGACACCACCCTGCGCCTGCTGTCGGCCCGCCACCCGCTGCTGCTGGCCCTGTGGGCCGATCAGCCCGACGCGCCGCCGGTGGAACCATTGGACCTGGAACTGGGTGCTGACTTTCAAGTATTGGCCATCAGTGGACCCAACGCCGGCGGCAAGACGATCGCATTAAAAACAGTGGGCCTGATCACCGCCATGGCCCTGGCCGGCATGCCGGTGCCGGCCTCTCCCTCCTCCGCCATCCCGCTCTTGGATGCTCTGCTGGTGGATATCGGCGATGAGCAGTCCATCGAGAGCAGCCTGTCCACCTTCTCGGCCCACGTGGCCGGCATCGCCCGCATCCTGGAGCAGGCCGGCCCCCAAAGCCTGGTGCTGCTTGACGAACTGGGCACCGGCACCGAACCGCTGCAGGGTGCGGCCATCGGCTGCGCCGTGCTGCACGAGCTGCAGAGCCGCGGCGCGGTGGTAATGGCTACCACGCACCTGACCGAGATCGTCGGCTTTGTGCAGCAAACCCCCGGCATGCAGAATGCCGGCATGGAGTTCGACAGCGCCAGCTGGACCCCGCGCTACCGTCTGGTGATGGGCGAACCGGGACAATCCCACGCCCTGGAGACCGCCCGGCGCTANNTGGGGGATGCCGGCACCGCCTTTGCCGGGGTGATTGAGGAGCTGCGCCAGAAACGCAACGCCCTGGCCGATGAGCTGGCAGGCCAGCAGACGGAGCGGCAGCGTCTGGCGGAGCAGGCCCGGCAGCTGGAGCAGCAACGGGCCGAACTGGATGAGCTGCGGCGCAGGATTGCGGAGCAGGGCCGCGACGAGGCCCGCGCCCTGGTGACCGCAACCCGTCGCGAGCTGAACAGCCTGCTGGACGAGTATCGCAAGGAACGGCGCAAGGAGACCGCCGACAGGCTCCGTGAGCGCGCCGGCCAACTGGAGGCCAGCTTTGCCCCGGCCGACCAGCAGACGCCAGCCGCCGACACCCTCAAGCCGGGCCAGCAGGTTCACCTACGTCTGTTAGACCGCGACGCAACGGTCGTGGCAGTGGATCAGGCCCGCCAGAAGATCAGGGTGCGGGCCGGCAGCATCGAGATGGAGGTGCCGCTGCACGGCCTGTCACAAGCATCAGCCGCCCCGGCTGCCACTAAACGCCCGGCCCATACGCCCATCCGTATGGCCCAGACCGTCGCATCGGCCTCATCCGAACTGAACCTGATCGGCAAGCGGGTCGATGAGGCCCTGACCCTGCTGGAGGCCTTCGTCGATCAGGCCGTGCTGGCCGGTGAACGTGAGATCCGGGTGGTGCATGGCCTGGGCAGCGGCGTGCTGCAACAGGCGGTGCGGAAATTTCTGGGACGCCACCCGCAGGTGGCCACCTGGCGCAGCGGCGCCCCCCACGAGGGGCGCGACGGCGCCACTATCGCCGAACTGGACTAGCCGTTTTTAACGCAAAGGGTCTAAGGCAAGGCGCAAAGACGCAAAGGGATCTCTTCTATTGTTTCCCCAGCTCGTTTGGGTAGTGTTTTTCTCTGCGCCTTCGCGTCTCTCGTGTAAACTTTGCGTTGAATGCTTTTGAAAAAGAGGTTTTTTGTGTTTCAACATTTCGAAATTGATATCACTGAGGAAGAGATCAAACGGGAACGGGACAAATCCCGCGAGCTGCGCCGCAGCCGCTGGTGGAAAAACCGGATCGCCCAGGGCAGATGCCACTGGTGCGGCGGCAGTTTTACAGCCGAGGAACTGACCATGGACCATATCGTGCCGGTCACCCGCGGCGGCAAGGCCAGCCGCAACAACGTGGTCCCCTCCTGCCGGGAATGTAACAGCCGCAAGAAGTACCTGTTGCCGATGGAATGGGAAGAGTATCTGCAACGGATGCACACCAAAGAGGAAAACGAATCGTGACACCACGCTATAAGGCGGTTATTTATGACTGCGACGGGGTCATCCTGGACTCCATCGAATCCAACTACATCTTTTACAACCGGATCATGGCCGGTCTGGGACGGCCGCCCATCGACCGCCTCTGCCAGGTCTCGGAGCGGGTGTTGCACACCTACTCCTACCTGGATGTGATGGAGCACTTCTTTGCCAACGACCCGCAGAAGGATGAGGCGATAGCGATCGGCAAGACCATCCGCTACAAGGAGCTGATGCCCTACATGCGGCGGGAGGATGAGCTGGTGGAGACGCTGGAACAGCTGAAAGGCCGGGTGGAACTGGCGGTCTGCACCAACCGGGCATCATCCATGGAGATGATCATCGAGGACTTCGGGCTGGAGGGGTTCTTCGGCTGCATCATGACCGCCGGTAAGGTGGCTAATCCCAAGCCGCACCCCGAACCGCTGCTGAAGGTGCTGGAGCATTACGGCCTGGCGCCCCACGAGGCGCTGTTCGTGGGGGACAGCGCTGTGGACATGCAGGCCGCCGCTGCCGCCGGGGTGCCGTTCATCGCCTACAAGTCCGAGCTTGAGGCGCTGGCGGTGATCGAACGCCACAGCCAGCTGTTGCAGCACGTGTTTTAAAACAAAAAAGGCGCCGTTTCCGGCGCCCGCAGTAGCTAATCCTTCTTCAGCTGTATCCCCAAATCATTGATCTTCTTACGCAGGGTGTTGCGGTTGATGCCTAAAATATCGGCGGCCCGCACCTGGTTGCCCCTGGTCTTTTCAAGCGTAAAACGGATCAGCGGCCGCTCCACCTGTTCCAGCACCCGGTCGTAAATATCACCCTTATCCAGCTTCTCGATACCGTTCATGGAGCTGCGCAGCTTGGCCTCCACAATCGCCTCCAGCGATTGCTGTTCCTGGGGTACGGCATGGATCGTCTCCTGACGGTCGAACAGGCCACCGAAATCGGCCGGGGTCAAGAGCGGGTCATTGGACAGGATCACCGCCCGCTTGATGGTGTTTTCCAGCTCCCGCACGTTGCCGGGCCAGGAGTGGTTGCAGAGCAGCTCCATCGCCTCGTCTGAACACTGCTTGGGCTGGGCCTCCAGCTCGGCCGAGGCGCGAGCCAGAAAATACTCCACCAGCGGCTGGATGTCCTCACGCCGCTCCCTGAGCGGCACCAGATGGATAGGCACCACGTTCAGCCGGTAGAACAGATCCTCACGGAACTCACGGTTACGGACCTTTTCCAGCAGTTCCTGATTGGTGGCAGCCACCACCCGCACATCGACCTGCAGGTTCTGGGAGCCGCCGATGCGGGTGATCTCCTGTTCCTGCAGCACCCGCAGAATCTTGGCCTGCAGATCCAGCGGCATATCGCCGATCTCATCCAGGAAGATGGTGCCGTGGTTGGCCTGCTCGAACTTGCCGGTCTTGCGTTCGGTGGCGCCGGTGAAGGCCCCCCGCTCGCTGCCGAACAGCTCGCTCTCCAAAAGGTCCTTGGGAATGGCGGCGCAGTTGATCGCCACGAACGGCTTGCCCAAACGTGATGAATTAAAGTGGATCGCCCGGGCGATCAGCTCCTTGCCGGTGCCGGATTCGCCCTGGATCAGCACGGTCACATCGCTGACCGCCACCTTGCCGATGGTCTTGTAGACCTCCCGCATGGCCGGCGAATTGCCCACGATGTTCTTTTCCACCTGATAGCGGTCTTTCAGCTCCTGCTTGAGCAGTGAGACCTGGTTGGTTACATCCCGGGCCCGGCTGACCTTCTCGATGATGGCGTCCACCACCTCCAGGTCGAACGGCTTGGTGATGTAGTCGTAGGCGCCCCGTTTCATGGCCTCTACGGCGTTCTTCATGCTGGCCTCGGCGGTCATCACCACCACCAGCAGGTCGGAACGCACCTCGCGGGCCTTGTCCAGAAAGTCCAGGCCGCTCATGCCGGGCATCTTGATGTCCACGATGGCCAGGTCGTAGGATTGCTCACGCACCTGACGTAACGCCTCATTGCCATCGGCGGCCAGGTCAACGGTGTAGCCCTTTTTACGCAGCGCCTTGGAGAGGACCCAACGCATGCTCTCTTCGTCGTCAGCTACCAGGATGCGATGTAGTGCCATAGGTATTACCCTTTCGCGGGTGATTGGATCAACGGCAGCAACACGCTGATCCGGGTACCCTGACCCGGCTGGGAATCGATCTTCAGCATGCCGCGGTGTTCAGACACGATCTTCTGGCAGATGGCCAGCCCCAGGCCGGTGCCGCTCTCTTTGGTGCTGAAGAAGGGGGTGCCCACCTTGGACAGATTTTCCGCTGCAATGCCGGGGCCGGTGTCGGCCACCTCCACCGCCACCATCCGGCTGCGTCCCTCGTCACGGCCCAACTGATAGTCAGACAGCACCCGGCTGGTGACCGTCAAGCGCCCCCCTTCGCTCATCGCCTCCAGGGCATTGCGGATCAGGTTCAAAAAGACCTGGGTCAGCTGGGCCTCATCGGCCATGATCGGCGGGATGCTGGGATCAAAACCGGTCACGATGGAGACCTCGCGCGAACCGGCCGCCTCGCGCTGCAGCAGGATGATATCCCCCAGCACCATATGCAGGTTGACCGGGGCATAGCGCGGCCCCTTGGGAGAGGCCAGTTCCAGCAGTTGACGGATGATCTTGTCGATCCGCTCCGCCTCGCGGATCATCACCCGCGGGTATTCCAGCAGATCGTTGTCCGGGTCCAGCTCCCGCTCCAGCAGCTGGGCCGCCCCCTTGATGCCGCCCAGCGGGTTTTTCACTTCATGGGCCAGACCGGCGGCCAGGGTGCCCAGGGTAGAGAGCCGGTCGGCCTGCCGCACCGCCGCTTCCAGTTCGCGGATCGAGGTCATGTCACGCAGGGTCAGGATCACACCGATCGCCTCGCCGTCGGCACGCATCAACGGCACGGTGGAGGCATTGACCGGGATCAGACGGCCGGTATTCTTCAGCACCACGTTGTCCTGATCGGAACGGGATACACCACTGGCGGCGGTGCGCTCGACCATCTCCACCAGCACCGGCTCACTGCTGAAGGCGTCAACAAACGGCAAATCCAGTGTCTGGCGACGGGAACGGCCGGTCAGCTCCTCGGCAGCCGGGTTCATCAGGGTCACCTGCCCCTGGCGGCCGATCACGATCACGCCGTCTCCCACGCTGTCCAGCACGGTGGCGTAATATTCGTTGCGTTCGTTAGACACCGCTTGCGTCTGCTCCGTTCTGCGCCAGTTGCGCCAGTACCGCCCGCAGTTGCCCGGCGGTCTGGGCGTTGTTGACGGTGCGCCGCAGGCTGGCCGCCCCCGGCACCCCATGGATATACCAGCCCAGGTGTTTCTTCATCTCACGTACCCCAACCGCCTCACCCAGCGCCTCGATCTGCAACTGCAGGTGTTCTTCAGCCGTTACAGCACGCTCTTGGGGGGTAACCGGCGCAGGCGCACCCCCCTGCAGCAGTTCCAGGGTCTGACGAAAAATCCAGGGGTTGCCCAGGGCGCCCCGGGCGATCATCACACCGTCGCAGCCGGTCTCATGCAGCATCCGTCGGCAGTCCTCAGGCTTGAACAGGTCACCGCTGCCGATCACCGGGATGCTAACCGTCTCCTTCAGCCGCGCCAGCAGCGGCCAGTCGGCCTGGCCGGAAAACATCTGGGAGCGGCTGCGGGGATGCAGGGTGATAGCGTCGCAGCCCTCTCCTTCTGCTATCCGACCCACCTCCTGATAGACATGCTCGCCACACTGCCAGCCACTGCGGATCTTGATGGTCA
>DFYU01000016.1 GCA_002383415.1 Geobacter sp. UBA4074 | reverse complement strand
AGATTGAAACCAAGTTTGTTGAGGCAGCGCTGTCGCTGGAGGTTACACCGCACATCAATGCCAACGGTACCATTGTGTTGAAGATTGATGCCAAAAACGATGCCCCTGACCGTCAGACTGCTACTGGTACGCCGCCGATCAACAAGAAGCAGGCCACGACTGAGATGTTGCTGCGTGATGGCGAAACAACGGTTATTGGTGGCATTTATGTCGACCGTGACACCGAAGGGGCTGATGGTGTGCCTTGGTTGATGGACATTCCGTTCATCGGGCATCTGTTCAAGTCAACCAATACTGAAAAGTCGAAAAGTGAGCTGCTGATCTTCATTACACCTCGTATTCTGAATGTAATCTGATCTCAGGTGTTGAATATTCTCCCAAAGGGTCTCTTCTGTTACCAGAGGAGGCCCTTTTTGTGTGACTAGTTGTCAACCATTGCTGACTGCTCGGTTGACAACCCGGAACGGGGTATGCTAGCTAATGGCCATGAACACAACCCTTCAGTCGTTACTCGATTCATGCGTTGACGGCAATCAGCTAACCGAAGAACAGGCGCTAATCTGTTCCTCACTGCAGCCTGATCAGCTGCCGTCACTGTTTGCTGCTGCTACACAGGTCAGAGAACGAGCCTTTAAACGCAACGTCTCGCTCTGCTCCATTGTCAATGCCAAGTCAGGACTCTGCCCCGAAAATTGTTCCTTTTGCGCCCAATCGGCACATCATGCGACGTCTGTTGCACAGTATCCACTGTTGGATGAGCAGACGCTACTGGACGGCGCCCGTGCAGCAGCAGCCAATGGTTCCGGTTGCTACGGTATCGTAACCAGCGGCAGCGGCATACGCAGCGGCGAGGAGCTGGATCGCATCTGCCGCGTGATTCGACAGATCCGGGCTGAAGGTTTGATAGCTCCCGGTGCGTCGCTGGGCACGCTGGACCAGTTCTCGGTTCAGTCCCTCAAAGAGGCGGGACTGGTCACCTATCACCACAACCTTGAGACCAGTCGCAGTTTCTTTCCGCATATCTGCAGTACGCACGACTATGAGGATGATGTCGCCACGGTCCGCATGGCCAAGCAGGCAGGGCTGCGTGTCTGTTCGGGCGGCCTGTTCGGTTTGGGTGAAACTATGGCCCAGCGGATCGAGCTGGCGCTGACCCTGCGCGAGCTCGATGTTGATTCGGTGCCGATCAATTTTTTGGACCCGGTTGAGGGAACCCCCCTGTCCGGCAGCAACAACCTTTCTCCGCTCGAATGTCTGCACAGTATCGCCCTGTTCCGCCTGATACTGCCGCAGGCGCACATAACTATTTGCGGCGGGCGCGAAAAGAATCTGCGCGATCTGCAGTCATGGGTATTTATGGCTGGAGCCAGCGGGATCATGACCGGCAACTATCTTACTAAAGAAGGGCGTCAACCCCGTGATGATCGGCAAATGATAGCCGACCTGGGATTGCAGCTAACAGAGGGGCTTGTGCGATGAGTAGAGGGCTGTTTGTAACCGGGACCGACACTGGCGTTGGCAAAACGATAGTCACCGCCACCCTGGCCAGAATCTTGCGGCTGCGTGGCGTGAACGTAGGCGTCATGAAACCGGTCACCTCCGGTTGTCCCGAGCGTAACGGGGAGTGTGTCTCCGAAGATGCCGAGCTGTTGGCCTGGGCAGCCGGCATTGAGTGTGACGACGACGTTGCTCCCTATCGCCTGCGTGAACCGCTGGCGCCGGTGGAGTCCGCCAAGCTGGATGGGGTAAAGATCGATTTCAGCCGCATTGCTGAGTGTTACCAACGGCTGTCAGCACGGCACGATTTTGTGCTGGTGGAAGGGGCAGGAGGCTTGATGGTGCCGCTTAATGGCGGCTTGCTGATAGCAGACCTGGTTAACCACCTCAAACTACCACTGGCAGTGGTGGCACGTCCGGATTTGGGAACCATAAACCACAGCGTGCTGACCTGTTATGCTGCCGGACAGATGGGCATTGAGGTGAAAGGGGTGTTTGTCAACCGCTTCCCAGCTGTTCCGGGACTGGCTGAAAAAGGCGCCCCCCATCAGATCGGATCACTGTGTGGTGCGCCGATACTGGGGATCTGGAACGATCTGCCGGGCACACCAGAGCAGGTCGTAGAAACGTTGGCTGAACAGTTCAACAACGATCCCAAGTCGGACATCATCCTGCGGGTGCTGGGTGGCGCCGAGGACAGCCCGTGCAGCACTGGTTCATCGGCGAGTAGCTGCTCAGGCAGCTGCAGTGGCTGCGGAGCATAGAACGGTGCCCCCCAAACCGACCACCGAGCAACTCAAAGACTGGGACAAACGCTACGTCTGGCATCCCTTTACCCAGATGCGCGATTGGCAGGCCGAAGATACACCGGTGATTGTGGCCGGGGAAGGCAGCTGGCTGATCGACTCCGACGGCAGGCGTTACCTGGACGGTGTCGCCTCCATGTGGACCAACGTGCATGGCCATTGCCACCCCGAGTTAAACCAGGCGCTGGCTGATCAGGCCGCTAAAATTGAACACGCCACCCTGCTGGGTCTGTCAGGAGAGCAATCGATCCTGCTGGCAAGGCGTCTGGTGGAGATCGCGCCGACCGGCCTGACCCGCGTCTTTTACTCCGACAACGGTTCCACCGCCGTCGAGGTGGGCCTGAAGATGGCCTATCAGTATCAGTGCCACCTGGGACAACCCCAGCGCAGCCGTTTCATCCGCCTGCAGCACGCCTACCACGGTGATACCATCGGCTCGATGAGTGTGGGCGGTATTCCGATCTACCACGCCACCTTCAGCCCCCTGTTGTTTGAGACCATCGAGGCGCCGGCTCCCTACTGTTACCGCTGTCCGCTGGGCAGGCCGGATGCTGACAGCTGCGGGCTGGCCTGCCTGGCTGAGCTGGAACGCCTGATCAGCGAGCATGCCGACGAACTGGCCGGCGTGGTGCTGGAGCCGCTGTTGCAGGGAGCCGGCGGCATGATCGTGCATCCTGCAGGCTACCTGAAAGGCGTGCGTGAGCTCTGCGACCGCTACGACGTGCTGCTGATCACCGATGAGGTGGCCACCGGCTTTGGTCGCACCGGCCGGATGTTTGCCTGCGAGCATGAAGGGGTTGCGCCGGACATCATGGCCATCTCAAAAGGATTGTGCGCCGGCTACCTGCCGCTGGCGGCGACACTGGCCAGCGAGCGGATGTATAGCGCGTTCCTCGGCAAGTATGCCGAGCTGAAGACCTTTTTTCACGGCCACACCTTTACCGGCAACCCGTTGGCCTGTGCCGTTGCGCTCAAGAGCCTTGATCTGTTCGAGCGAGACCAGCTGCTGGCAGCGTTGCAGCCGAAGATTGCTCAATTGGGTGCCTGGTTGCAGCGGTTGGCGGGACATCCTCGGGTGGGTGATCTGCGACAGTGCGGCCTGGCGGCCGGCATTGAGCTGGTGGCTGACAAGGCAACCAGAGAACCGTATCCGTGGGAAGAAAAACGCGGCATCAAGGTCTGTCTGGCGGCCCGCAGGCGCGGGGTTTTCTCGCGTCCTTTGGGTAATACGGTGGTGGTATTCCCGCCGCTGGCAATCACAGCGGATGAGCTGGATTTTCTGATGGAAACCCTGCTGCAGTCGATTGACGAGGTTGTTGGCGACTAGCCGGCTGGGTAAACCCTGATCAGGGATCAGCTGGTTGTGTGTCTTGATTGTCTGTGCCGGCCTCAGGTTGCTGTGCTTCGTCCGCTTCAGCGGCAGCCCGCTCTGCCTCCTGTGCGGCCGCTTGTTCTGCCAATCGCCGCTGCTGATCATCCAGATAGGCCCGCTCCACCTCATCAGCATGTACGCTTAACTCACTGAGCGCCACCTGCCGCAGCCCACCCTCGGCACTGTTTTCTATCAGCGATAGCGGGCCTTCCAACTGGGCCGTAAACTCCTCGACGCTGCCGCCCACCTGCACGGTCACCCCTTCATACAGCCTGTTTCTGACGTTCACCTTCGGGTTGGCATTGGGCGGACGGCGCTTGCGTACCTCCACAATCGAGCTGGTCAGCCGTTGTTTTTCGGCTGTCAGGCGGTTTAAGGCATCCATCTCCTTGGCCTGACTGATCGATTCGTGCAGCACCTCAAGCTGGGCAAACAGCTCCTGCAGACGCTCCAGATCGTGATAATCGGTGCCAGCGTGCAGCTTGGTCTTGACGCCGGAAGGGGCGCCCACTTTCTTTACATCGATACCTTCCAGGGCGATACAGGAACCGCCTGACAGCATGCCGGCGTACACGGCGCCACGGGTCCGAACGTTACTGTTGATCAGTTCTATGTTGATCTGCAGTGTGCCTGAACATTCGATGGCAGACTCGTGGATGAAGTTGGCGGTGATGTTACCGCCGCACAGGATGCTGCCCTTGCCCTGGCCGTCCATGCCGCAAAATTCAATGTTACCGGGGGAGATCAGGCGACAGTTGCCCACGTTGCCGGTAATCTTCAATCCCTTGCTGGCGTTGATCTGGAAGCCGTCCAGCACGTCGCCCCGCACCTCGACGAAACCGTTAAAGCGGATGTTGCCCACCGCGAAATCTACGTCCCCGTCCACAACGTATTCTTCCACCACATGAATGGTATCGCCATCCAGCTTTACCCGGCCATGGATCTCGGCAATCAACAGACTGTCGTCGTCACCAGCGATGCGGACGTTTTTGCCGAGCTTGAGCTGTAACGGCTTGCCTGGGGGAGGAGGGACCGGCTTGCCGCGTACGGTCTTGCCGCCGGTGCCGTTGCTGGGGGGAATAATGCGGCCGATCTCCTGATCGGCATCAACATTTATGAATTGTTGTACAGAGCGGAAGTCTATGGCGCCGTCTGCATCGTCCGTATCTTTGTTGCTGTCAGGCGGAGGCGGCTCCAGGGGACAGAACGTGTACTCTAGTCTGCCGTCTTCGCCCGGCAGCGGGGGCTGCCCCGCGGCCACCCGATAGGTTGCCGAGCGTCCCGGCAGGGCCTGCACCAGCAGTTGTGCGACCGCGTCATCTGAAACGCCGATAGAGATGCCGTCAGTTGCCAGAAAGGCCATGATCTGATCAGAGCTGGGCGGTGTGCCCCCCTGGTGCACATCCAGGTGGGCGATACACTCCATCTCGTCACTCGACAGATTAAAGATGAGTTGGTAGCTGTTTGGCTGGGCGTGATAGAAGCGCTGTCCATCCTGTTTCGCATCACTGCTCGCAGTGGTTGATGTTGGCTCCATAAACCCTCCTGATGCGCTTTTAGGCACTATACCAGCGTTTGACGCAGATTGCCACCTCGCAACTCATGAAAATATTGCGTCTCTATTGAGTGCTGTGACATAGTACGTCCCACACGAGGAGCGTACAATGGACGATCAGTTCAGAGTGCTGGTGATTGATGACGATGACCCCGGCCGCGAGGTGATGGAACTGCTGCTGCGCAGGGCCGGTTTTGCCGCGCAATCAGTGAGTAACGGTGCCGAAGGTATTGCCGTGGTGCAGGAAGGGGCCACCGATCTGGTGCTGGTCGATCTGTTTCTGCCCGACAAAAGCGGCATCGAGATATTGAAAGAGATTCGCCAGGTGGCCCCGGAGATCGAAGTGGTGGTGATCACCGGTCACGCCTCGGCCCAAACCGCCGTTGCAGCCATGAAGGAAGGGGCCTTTGACTACATCACCAAGCCGGTCAATTTTGATGAACTGAAGATCGTCATCGCAAAGATTCGCGAACAACAGCGGCTGCGGTCCGAAAACGTCTATCTGAAAAAACAGCTGCTGGAGCGGTTCCAGTTCAGCAACATCATCGGCGGCTCCACCGCCATGCAGCGGGTCTTCGAGCGGATGCAGCGGATTGTCAAAACCGACTCGACCGTGCTGATCTTTGGCGAATCCGGCACCGGCAAGGAGCTGGTGGCCCGTGCCCTGCACCACAACAGCCGCAGGAAATCACACCCCTTTGTGGCGGTCAATTGTGGCGCCATCCCCGAAACCCTGTTGGAGAGTGAGCTGTTCGGTCATGTACGTGGCGCCTTTACCGGCGCAGTGCGGGATAAGATCGGCAAGTTTGAGGCCGCCCACCACGGTACTCTGTTTCTGGACGAGATCGGCACCATGCCGATGCACCTGCAGTCCAAGCTGTTGCGGGTCCTGCAGGAGCAGGAGGTGGAGCGGATCGGCTCCACCAAGACGATCAAGCTGGATGTGCGGGTGATCTCGGCCACCAATGCCGATCTTGAGGAACAGGTCCGTCAGGGAACCTTTCGTGAGGACCTGTTTTATCGCCTGAACGTGATACCACTGCACCTGCCGCCCCTGCGCGAACGTCGTGACGATATTCTGCCGCTGGTTAATCACTTTCTGGACAAGTTCCGTCACCTGATGGACCGACCGGCCATTGGCATGCACCGGGCTACCCTGGATGCGCTGGAGCAGTACCACTGGCCGGGCAACGTGCGTCAGCTGGAGAACGTGATCGAACGGCTGGTGGCACTCACCGAGGGGGATGCCATCACCCCCGATGACCTGCCGGCCGAGATTGCCGACCAGGGCAGGGGGGGGCGGGGACTCTGTCTCGACCTGTCGCCGCAGGGGATCGACATGCCGGCCGCCATTGCCGACCTTGAGCGCAAACTGATCGCCAAGGCGCTGCTGCTGGGTGGCGGGGTCAAGACCAGGGCAGCCGCCCTGCTGGGGCTCAACCGCACGACGTTGGTCGAGAAAATCCGTCGGCTGGGTGTCTGATCAGTTTAGCCCCATATGCCGGCAATCGCCTTACCGCAGCTCCCACAGGACCCATCCTTCACGTTGATCCGAGTAACCGTGTAGCCGCTGCGCCCCACCACCACGGCGCCACAGTGGGGACACGGCGTCTGTTCCCGTCCTGCCGCCACATTCCCTTCGTAGACATAGCGTAATCCGGCCCGGTCGCCAGCTTCCAGGGCTCGTTCCAGCGATGCCAGCGGGGTAGGGGGGTGGTCCAACATTCGGTGGCAGGGAAAAAAACGGGAAATATGCCAGGGGGTGTCGGGCCCCAGTTCATCGGCAATAAAACGGGCGATGCCGTTTAACTGTTCATCATCGTCGTTTTCCCCCGGTATGATCAGTGTGGTCAGCTCGATCCAGATGCCTCGGCGACGATAATCGCGGATACAGTCAAGCACTTCGGTCAGCCGCGCTCCGCATACACGCCGGTAAAAATCATCGCTAAAGCCCTTCAGATCGATATTGGCGGCATGCAGCACCGGTGCGATCATGCCCAGCGCCTCAGGGGTGATGTAGCCGTTGGTGACAAACAGGTTATAGAGCCCCTTTTCTGCCGCCAGGTTGGCGGTGGCCAGGGCGTATTCGAACCAGACCGTCGGCTCGGTGTAGGTGTAGGCAATCGAGCGACATCCGCCTGCCAGGGCACGCCGTACCGCCTCGGCCGGTGGCAGCTTGTGTCCCGGCATGGCGCTTGTGTCGTGGGCATCATACTGGGCAATGTTTGCGTTCTGGCAGTACAGACAACGGAAGTTACAGCCCACCGCTGCCAGCGAGTAACTGCTGCTGCCGGGCAACAGGTGAAAGAGCGGCTTTTTCTCAATCGGATCGATCTGTTCCGCCACCACCAGGCCGTCCACCAGGGAGAATAAGAGCCCTTCCCGATTTTCGCGTACCCGGCAGATACCCCGCTTGCCGTTGGCGATCAGGCAGCGGTGGCGGCACAGCCCGCAGCGCACCGATTGATCGGCAAGCTGCTCGAACACAAGAGCGGTTGACATAGTGCACCCCCCAGGTTGCGGATTGTCAAAACGATGCTATACGTTTTTAAGTATAGCTCAGCATGGCGGTTCGGCAACGTGACGAAACGGACGGAAAGGGCTGGTAGCGGTATGGCGGTTATCAATCGTGAAGAGGTAGTGGCGCGGCTGGGTGGCGATGAGGAGCTGTATGCCCAAATCTGTGGCCTGTTCCGGCGCGATGGCCGAATGCTGCTGGAACGGTTGCAGGGGGCGCTGGATGCCGGCAGCCTGGAGCTGGCAGTCCGTTATGCCCAGTCGATCAAATCCATGGCATCCAACGTGGGCGCTGAAGAGCTGATGACCCTGGCAGGCCAGGCCGAACAGGCCGGCCGTGATGGCGATGGGGTCAGCCTGGGTGCCTGTCTGCCTCAGTTGCAGCAGCAGTTGTTTTCAGTCTTGCAGGAACTGCCCGCCAAAGCACCCATCGCCCCGTAACACCATGCATAGATCACACGGCCGGTCAGCGTTCGCTTAATGCCAGTTTAAGCGCCAGCCCCACGAAGACAGTTGCGGTCAGGCGGTTCATGATCCGTTGCAGCCCGGGCGAGCGGGTCAGGCATGCGCCCAACATCCCCGCCAACAGCGCAATGCCACCAAAGACCAGAATCGTCGCCACCATGAAGATCGCCCCCAACAGCAGCAGCTGCTGGGTCAGCGGCCCCCGCGCCGGATCGGCGAACTGCGGCAGAAAGGCCAAAAAAAAGACCGACACCTTGGGGTTGGTGATATTCATCAAAATCCCCCGCCGGTAGAGCTGCCAACCGCTCAACCGGTCTTCTGGCGCCGTACGGATTGAGGTTGATGACGCCCGCCAGGCCTGCCAGGCCAGCCAGAGCAGATAGCCTGCGCCACAGAGTTTAAGCAGCGTAAAGGCCAGCGCCGATGCCGCAAACAGGGCCGCCAGGCCCAGGGCCACGGCGGTGGTGTGCACCAGCAGGCCGGTGCAGAGCCCCAGGGTCACCGCCAGGCCGGCTGACCTGCCTCGCAGGGCAGCCTGGGTCAGCACAAACAGGTTGTCCGGCCCAGGTGCCACGGCCAGCACCAGCGAGGCGAGGAAGAAGGCCAGCAGGGTTTCGGTGGCGGGCATCGCCTACTCCTTGCCGGCAGGCTGTTGTTGATCAGCACCAAAGGCATCCCGCAACGCCTTGGCGTCCAGTTGCTGCTCAAAACCGGCAAAATAGGCGCTCACATCAGGATTGGCCATGATGCCCTGCATGGCAACACCTCCCAGCACCTCGAAGCTGGCGGCAAAGGTCTTTTCCCCCTCATACTTCAGGGCCTGTTGGGTCTCGTTTCTGCAGTTCTGGGTCAGCAGTCTGACCACCAACACCGAGATATCCTTGTTAAGCTGTGTACCTTGCTCCGGTGAGACATTACTCAACGCCTTCACATCGGGGTGGGCCGACATGGCGGCGTAGATCCACTTCACCAGCAGGGTCTTGTCAGCCTCACTGGTGGAGTGCACCAGGCACTTCGACATCTCGTCGGTAAAGGGGCCGGCCTGGGCTACGCTGCTTACAAGCAGCAGGCACAACAACAGGGTAGAGATGCGTCGCATGGTGGTCATCCTTTCGTGATGGCAGCGATGATGATCCGTTCGCAAACCTGCTCGTGGCTCAGGCCGGTGCAGGGGATAGTCAGGTCGGCATAGCGTTGGTACAGCGCTGTTCGTTCGTGCAGCAAATCGGCCAGCGTCTGATCAGGGCGTTTGGCAAGGCCGCGTGTGCCGAGGTTGTCAATCCGGGCAGACAAGGTTGCCAGATCCACATCCAGATAGATCACCAGCCCGTTCGCCTTGAGGTGAGCCATGGCCCGCTCACTGTACACCGCGCTGCCACCAGTGGCAATCACATGCTTGTTGACCGAAAGTCCCAGCAGCACCTGCTCCTCCAACTGCCGCAGGGCCAGGTAGCCCTCACGGTCAACAATCGCCTGCAAGCTGCGCCCGGCTGCACTCTGGATCAGTAGGTCGGTATCCACAAAGCCCAGTGCCGTCTGTTTGGCCAGCAGCACTCCAATGGTACTCTTGCCCGCTCCAGGCATACCGATCAGCACGATGTTTGAAAAGATTGGTGGCATAGGGTTTATTGGTCCGCGTTGCGAGAGTCGTTCCATTGGTTGTATCAGGCCGGCGACGCCAGCTTGAGACCCACGATACCAGCGACGATCAGCCCAAGACTCACCAGCCGCGCAACCGTAGCCGGCTCATCCAGCAGGATGATACCGAGCAGTGCGGTGCCTACCGCGCCCACGCCAACCCAGACCGCATATGCAGTGCCCACCGGCAGCGATTTCATGGCAATACCGAGCAGACCGAGGCTGATGGCCATTGAGAGCAGCGTGGCAACGGTTGGCCAGAGACGCGTGAAGCCATCAGTATATTTCAATCCGATCGCCCAGCCGATCTCAAACAAGCCCGCTACAACAAGAATAACCCAGTTCATTGCTGCCTCTCATGCATGCGGGGTCGTCCCCGGATTAGTATCGAGCGGTGAGGTCGTCCTCACTGCTGAGAAGCCTAACGTTCACGAGATAAGGGGCTGGCGATGCCGGAGCCCCGGAAACACCGAAAGTACGATACAAAATTCAACGCACAGTAAGCCAGTCCCACTTGATTGAGCTGTTAGAACAAAGACTTATCAAACTTAAATTCCGGGCTTGACCAGTACCAATAAATATTATAGCGTTATCTTATTCTGCTCTTACAGGAGGTGAAGTCATGCCAAAAAATACTAGCGTCACTCTGGGTTCCCATTATGAAAAGTTTATTTCGCAACAGCTCGTTCAAGGACATTATGGCTCGGCAAGCGAGGCTATCCGCGCTGGTTTAAGGCTTTTGGAAGAGCGTGAAACCAAGCTGTCACTGCTGCGTCGTGCGCTCACTGAAGGTGAGGAAAGCGGCACAGCAGATTATAATTTAAAAAGTCTGAATGCCGAGCTTGACGGCGAAATTTTCAACTGATGCCTTCATTTACACTTACCAACATGGCGAAGGCCGATTTGAAAGAAATTGGCCACTACACGCAAGAAAATTGGGGCAGAGAGCAGCGGATACTATACCTGAATATGCTTGATGCCTGTTTTTATAGATTGGCAACAAACCCTCTCCTGGGTAAAGATTGTAGAGAAATTCGTGATGGCTACCGCAAGGTTAATGCAGGTAGTCACCTGATTTTCTACCGTCAGAAATCAATTGATATAGTTGAGATAGTCCGTATTTTGCACTGCCGCACGGATGTTGAAATGCAGCTGTCCGTTTTTTAACTACACCCTCCGCACATTACTCTTCCTCTCGCAATCAGCAATATTTCAACTTCTTGTTCTAACGTTTACGAGACAACCGGCTGGCGATGCCGGAACGGTGCTGCTTGAACTGCCTGATTCATTGCGATTTGTACACTAGTGAAATTCAGCATGCAGTTAGCCAGTCCGAGTTGATTGAGCCGTTAGGCGTCTGACCGGTCTTTCCACCAATTTGCCGGATACATACTTGTGGAGAATGCTGGCTATCAAGGTCTGATATGGGAGACCTTCTTCTGCCGCCTTTTCCTGGATGTCCATAAGGTCGGGAGTAGATAGGCGGATATTGACACGACGGTCTTTTATAAACGTGTCGTGGGCAGCAGCACGGTATTTTTGTAAGTCATCTTTTGAGGTAATGACCGAGGTCATCTTGTCTTGGTCGAATGCCTCAAGCATGTCTTGTTCATATGTGTTCAGTTTTGCTTTTTTCATAATGTACCTCGCTTCAGGTAGTCCCGTTTTGCTTTGCGGCTTGGAATAATGGTTTTGAGAAAGTAGTATTCCGACTCTTCAATAAAGGGCACCAAGTAGACATAACCTTCGTATGCAACGACAAAGATAAGCTGGTTTGGGTATTTATCAATGTTTGGATGCTGAACCACGTCCAGCAGACCGTCTGCCTCAATAGCCAGAACCATTTGTTCAAAGGTGATGTCGCGCTCAGCCTTTAGCTCTGTATTCTTCTGATGATTCCAGCGGAAATGTTTCATGGTGGCAGGATACAGTAATGTGTGCCTTTTGTCATCACAAACGTCTAACGTTCACGAGATAAGGGGC
>DFYU01000013.1 GCA_002383415.1 Geobacter sp. UBA4074 | reverse complement strand
CCCGGCATCACCCAGAGCCGCACCGACGACCCGATTGAGCTGCGGGTGGCCACGGTGGGCCGGGCCCTGCCCGGTGCTGAGGTCAAGATCGTGGATATCGAAACCGGCGAGACTTTGCCACCGGGCAAGCAGGGCGAACTCTGCGCCCGGGGCTACATGGTGATGAAGGGCTACTACAAGATGCCGGAGGAGACCGCCAAGGTAATCGATAAGGATGGCTGGCTGCACACCGGCGACCTGGCCATCATGGACGAGAACGGCTACTGCAAGATCACCGGCCGGATCAAGCAGATGATCATCCGTGGCGGCGAAAACATCTATCCCAAAGAGATCGAGGAATATCTCTACACCCATCCCAAGATATCCGATGTGCAGGTCTATGGCGTGCCGGACAAGAAATACGGTGAGCAGGTCATGGCGGCCATCATCCTTAAAAAAGGGATAGAGATGACCGAAGAGGAGGTCAAGGCGTTCTGCCGCGACAAGATCGCCAATTACAAGATTCCTAAGTATGTCAAGTTTGTGGACGGCTACCCGATGACCGCCAGCGGCAAGATCCAGAAGTTCAAATTGCGGGAGATGGCGATCAAGGAACTGCACCTGGAGGAAGAAACCGCCTCGGCCTAGAAAGGGCAACATGCCAACCAAACACCCGATCATAGCCATCGCCTACAGTGAGGAGACCCGTCAGGCCTTTGTAGCGGCACTCGAAAAGGCAGGGGTGGCCGCCGTGGCAGCAGCCAGCTTTTATGACGCTGAAACGCTGGTGTTAAGCGGCAGCTACAGTGGTCTGCTGGTGGATCTGCCCTCAATCGTCAAGGCCAAGGGGGATGAAAAGGTGGTGGCCTGCTCGCTGACCAACTTCTTCCCCACCCTACGGGTGCGGGCCGTGGGCTCGGTATTGGTGCCGATGACCATGCCGGGAGCCGCTCGCCAGGACAACAGTCTGAACGACTTTCTGGCCAAATCCTGCAGCAGCTTTGAGCCCCGTCAACTGCGCCGACACCGCCGTCGCGACATCATCATGACCGCCCAGCTCCACGGACCTGATTCCAGCGACCGGACCTTCACCCTCAATCTTTCCTGGGGAGGATTCTTTCTCCTGCACACCTTTCCGGAGCGCTTTACCATCGGCGAGCCGCTTGACATCTACCTGCCTGAGGCTGAGCTGCTGGTGCCGACCACCATCCGCTGGCTGCGGCCATGGGGTGAGCGCCACTTGTCGGGACTCGGACTGGCATTCGACCGGGTCGACGATCAACTGCACGAAGCCCTGACCATCCTGCTTAAATCAGACTCTGCTAACGACCGGGACCGACTGGTGGCATAACCGGCAGCTCCCACAACCCTATCTTTTCCACCAGATCAGCTTGACCGCCGCCAACCCCAGACAGCCCAACGATAGCCAGCCTGCCAACGGGTGCGGCATGTCACGCAGATAAAAGGCCGTCGCCACCAGCAGACCAATCCAGGCCAGCTGCCGCAACCACTGCTGCAGGGGGCGCAACAGGAGCCGACGATCGTCCTCCGCCAGATGGACCACCAGATCACCCTGCTGCAAGGTATCCACCAGATGCCGGGCCTTGACCAGGGTCAAGGGCAATTGGGCCAGCTCGTGGGTAACCACCCCCCAGACGCTGTCCCGTTCGCCCAGGGCACGGGTCAGGTTGGCCCGTAAGACCGGCAGCACATCCTTGACGCCGTTATAATTTTCTATGTAGCTGGTGCCCAGCCCCTCAATGATCGAGCTGGCCCGCATGACGTAGATGATCTCCTGGGGCAGCTTAAAGGGGTAGTCCTTCAGCGTGTCCATGACGCCAAAGGCCAGTTCCTGCATACTGGTGGCGCTCAACTGGTCGTTTGAGAAAATGCGGAACATCTCCTCGGCCAGGCCGGTCAGCTCATCCTGGGGGGCGCTGTCAGTGATGATGCCCAGCTTGCGGGTGGCCTGCACCAGCAGCTCGAAGTCGCGTTCATAGGCCGCCTTGACCGTATTGATCATGGCTAGCCGGGTGGCGTTAGGAATCCGGCTGACCATGCCGAAATCCAGCAGCACCAGCGTCCCATCCGGCGCAACCAGCAGGTTGCCGGGGTGCGGATCGGCATGAAAAAAGCCCTTGACCAGCATCTGTTCGGTGTAGAACAGCACCAGCCGTTCCATCAAGGCAGGAAACGAGACCTCCAGACGGGCCAGCTGTTCCTGATCGTCAAACCGCACCCCCTGCTCAAAGCTCATCACCAGGGCATCACGGCTGCTGCACTCCGGATAGGGAACCGGCATTCTGACACCGCTGTCGGGATAGGCCTGACGGAATCGCTCCAGGTTGGACAACTCGGCCTGCATATCGACTTCCTGCACAATAGTCCGCCGGAAGGCCTGCAGCACCGCCTCGATGGAGTTGCGGGTATACTCGGAAAAAAGCGGATGCAGGATTGCCAGAAACCAGCCCAGCAGGCGTATATCCTCCCGCACCACCCGCTCAATACCGTTACGGCGTAACTTTACCGCGACCTGCCGACCGTCCTGCAACACGGCACGATGCACCTGGCCGATGGAGGCACAGGCCAAAGGTTGCTGTTCAAAACTACTGAAACAGTCACCGGCTCCGAACGCCCTGGCAAACACCTGCCTGAAATCACCGACCGTCATGGCAGGCAAACGGTCATGCAGATACCGTAGCGGCTCCAGGTAACTGCTGTCGAAAAAATCGGAACGGGTGGCCAACACCTGAGCCAGCTTGATAAAACTGGCGCCCAGCTGTTCAATGGCCGTCACCAGCTGGTTCGGCTTGAGCGGTTCTATGCCGAGCCAACTGGCCCGCTTTCTGATCAGCAGGAAGACCGTCAGCAACACCCTGAACACCCGATACACCCGCACCGGATGGTACTGACGCATAAGCACGAGTACGAACGGCACCGGTTTAGGATTGTCCCTGACGTTGTCTGGCTAGCTCCTCCCGCAGGGCATCCAGATCGGTCTTGGTGGCCAGACCCAACTCATCGACGGCCTCTTTGAGTAATTGCTTGACCTCTTCTTTCAGCCTGCCACGCTCCTCACTACCCTTGGCCACGGCCTGATCAAAAAATTCGCGGGCCTTGCGTTCATTCTCCTCTTTGAGTCCCTTGGCTGACTCTCCGGCCTGCTCCAGCTTTTCCTTGGCCATCAAGGCGCTGCCCAATCCGAAATAAAACAGTTGCTCCAGTTTGTCTTTCATGGCTCATACTCCTTTCTGTGCAGTAGCGCTGACCGACAGCTCAGCCAACACCGCTTCATGTGCCGCAACCGAGGCATCCAGCCCCGCATTGCCGATATCACCGCGTCCGGTCCAATCGTTACCCTGCCTGACATACAGATATTTCAGGGTCTGCCGAATATGCCGCTCTGCCTTGTCTGGTGCCAGACGGGCCATCTCAAGCAGCGCTGCATACACCGACATGAAGGTATCATCATACCGCTCATTAAGGTAATTCGTCATTGACATAGCGCCCAACTCCAGCTTTGCCCTAGACAGTAATTTTCTTTCATGCTAGTTTTGCTCAAAATATTTATTTTGTCTAGGACAAATATGCACCATCTGTATTCCATATCTGACATTGAACGACAAACCGGCATTGGACGCGACACCTTGCGTGTCTGGGAGCGACGCTACGGCTTTCCAACGCCGCAGCGTAATCAGCGGGGCGAACGGGAGTACAGCCGTGAACAACTGGAACGGCTATGTCTGATCAAACAGTTGCTGGACAGCGGCCAACGCCCCGGCAAACTGCTGTTGCTCAACCTGTCACACCTGCAACAACTGGCACAGCAGTCCAAACCGAAGCAGTCATTAAGTGCTGACGTAGAACAGATGCTGAACCTTCTGGCTACAACCGACAGCAGTATCGTGCGGGAGAGACTGGAACTGCTGCTGCACCAGCATGGCTTACACCTTTTCCTGACCGAGTTGGTGGCCCCCCTGAATCAGGCTGTCGGCGAGGCCTGGTTTCACGGCAGGCTGGGTGTACTGGAAGAGCACCGCTACGTGGAAGAGCTGCGCTCATTGCTGGCCGTCACCATACAGTCACTCGCCGTTCCCCGGACCGGACTGCGGGCCCTGCTGACGACCCTGCCTGGCGAACAGCACGGCGTCGGGCTACTGATGGCAGCCTGCATCCTGGAGCTGGAAGGGGTTGAAGTGCTACAACTGGGTGTACAGACGCCGCTGGAGGAGATTCGACGTGGCGCCGTTGAAAACCACTGCCGACTGGTGGGCATATCCTGCAGCAGCTACCTGCAACGCCGTGCCACAGCCTCTCAGCTGGTTCGCCTGCGGGGTATGCTGCCCAAGGAGATCGCCTTGTGGGCCGGCGGCAGCGGCGCACAGGGGGTCACCGCGCTACCGGACAGCATCCAGCTGTTTCACGATCTGCAGCAGATACCGGCTGCGGTCACTAAACTCAGCACTCACGTCACGCCAGCGGCAGCAAGCCCGGACTGACGGTTCGCGCATCACTGTCCAGCGATCAGCCGCTTGCATTGTGCTGAAAACCGTCTACACTTAAGGCCCGCGCAGCAAAGAATTCACTCGAACCAGGAGGCACCGACAGATGGCATTGTGGGACAAACTCAAAGGCGAGCTGATCGATATCATCCAATGGCTGGACGACAGCAACGACACCCTGCTGTATCGCTTCCCCCGCTATAATAACGAGATCAAATACAACGCCAAACTGGTGGTGCGCGAAGGCCAGATGGCGGTCTTCATCAACGAGGGCCAGATCGCCGACGTCTTCGGTCCCGGCACCTACACGCTGACCACCCGTAACCTGCCGGTGCTGGCCACCCTCAAAGGCTGGAAATACGGTTTTGAATCCCCTTTCAAAGCCGAGGTCTATTTCTGCTCAACCCGCCAGTTCACCAACCTGAAATGGGGCACTCCTGGCCCCTGCACCATGCGGGACCCCGAGTTCGGCGCCGTGCGGGTAACCGCCTTCGGCCTTTACGCCATGAAGATCAAGGACCCAACGGTCTTCATCCGTGAGATCGCCGGCACCGACAGCGACTTCAGCATCGACGAAATTCAGGAAAACCTGAAGGGCAAGATCGGTCTGCGGATCAAGGAGCTGTTGCCGGAGTTGCAGATCCCGGTGATCGAACTGGAGAGCAAGGTGGTTACCTTGGGCAAGATGCTTCAGGAACGGATTGCCCCGGCCTTTGAGGGCTTCGGCATCAGTCTGACCGAGGTACAGGTGCAGGATGTGGGACTACCGGAAGAGGTGGAACGGGCCATTGACAAGGCAGGCGCCATGCGGGTCATCGGCAACCTGCAGACCTTTACCCAGTATGAGACCGCCAACGCCATCAAGGATGCCGCGAGCAACCCGGGCGGGCTGGCCGCTGCCGGCGCCGGTGTGGGAATTGGGCTTGGGATAGGCGGGCAGATGGCAGGCACCATGGGCAGCATAGCTACTGCACAACCGCAGCAGGCAGCGGGTATGACCCCGCCACCACTGCCTGAGCAGGTACAACTGTTTGTGGCACTGGGCGGAAAGCAGGCCGGGCCCTTTGAGCTGCCAACCCTGCAGCAGATGGTCCAGGCTGGACAGCTGACCCGTGAAACCCTGGTATGGAAACAAGGTATGGCTGCCTGGTCTGCCGCCGGCAACCTGACTGAACTAGCCTCCTTGTTCGCCAGTGCGCCACCGCCGCTGACAACAGACTGATTGTCCCAGGCATCGACGCAGCGTCTACCGGAAGAGATGGTTAGGGTCTGCTCAGGAGGTAGGTGACGAAGTCTTCGCCGATGCGGCTGTCGCTTATATGGCAACCAAGGGCGGTGTAGCGCTGCACAATATCAAACTTGTCCTGCAGCGGGATGCCGGACAACAACAGCTGCCCGCCGCTGCGGGTCATGGCCACCAGCTGGTCGGCCAGCGGCAGCAGGATGTCGATATAGATGTTGGCCAGCACCAGGTCAAAGCTACGGTCTGCAACAGCTGAAAGCTCTCCGCACACTGACTGCACCCGGTCTTCCAAGCCGTTCAGCACAGCATTTTCAGCGCAGGAACGGGCTGCGGCCTGTTCCAGATCAACCGCTGCCACGGCGGCTGCCCCCAAACGGGCTGCAGCAATGGCCAGAATGCCTGTGCCGCTGCCAAGATCCAACACGCGGCTGCCCTGCAAGAATGGTATGGCAGGCAACAGCTCAAGGCAGGAGGCGGTGGTTTCATGGTCACCGGAGCCGAAGGCGCCCTGCCTGCCCAGCAGTATCGGGATACCACAGGGTTGCGGGGCTGGATCGCCGGCCGGAATGATGGTAAAGAGACCGATACTGAATGGTTTAAAGATACGCCCTGACATGGACCGGCACCCTAGCCGGTTCCAGCTGCAAGGTCAAGCGTCTGATCTTTCTGCCAGCAATCAGGACCGGGAATTTTCATAGAAAGGACCACTGCACGCCATGCGTCTGACCCCTGCCGTAGAACTTGAATACCGCTGCAAACGCCTGCAGGACCTGATGGCCGAAAACGGCCTGGATGCCGCAATCATTACCCAGAATGCCGACCTGTTCTATTTTACCGGCACCGTGCAGAACGGCTGCCTCTACCTGCCGGTCCAGGGCCAACCGCTCTACCTGGTACGCCGTGATGCGGCCCGGGCGCGGATGGAATCAGGACTGAAAGAGGTGCTGGCCTTCAGTTCCCCCAAGGATATCCCCGGCCTGGTGGCCAGCTTTGGCTACCCTGAGCCGAAACGGATCGGCATGGAATTCGACGTGCTGCCGGTTGGCCTGTTCGAACGCTACCGCAAGGTCTGGCCGATGGCCGACTTTACCGATGTCACACCGCTGATCCGCCAGGTACGGATGATCAAGAGCCACTATGAAATTCACCTGATGCAGGACGCCGCCGACCAGGTCGACAAAGTCTACCAGCGGGCCAAGGAGGTAATCCGGGCCGGCATGACCGATCTGGAACTGGCGGCCGAGCTGGAGTATGTCGCCCGCAAGCATGGCCACCTGGGCCTGATCCGGATGCGGGTCTACAATGGCGAGATGTTTTTCGGCCACACCTTCTCCGGCTGCGACAGTGCCGTACCGGCCTACACCGACACCCCCTTCGGCGGCGTAGGACCTTCCCCCTGCTTTGGTCAGGGTGCCAGCTACAAACCGATCGACCGCAACGAACCGATCATCATCGATTTTGCCGGCAATATGGACGGTTACTTGGTGGACCAGACCCGAGTCTTTGCCATCGGCGGCCTGTCGGACCGCCTACGTAAAGGGTTCGACGACATGCTTAAGGTACAGGACCTGATGAAGCAACTGGCGGTCGAAGGGATCGCCTGGGGCGAGCTTTATGAACGCTGCCACGCCCTGGCCTGCGAGATGGGCTACGCCGACAGCTTTATGGGTGCCAAGGGTTCCCAGGTCTCCTTCATCGGACATGGCCTGGGAGTAGAAATCGACGAATACCCGTTTATCGCACGGGGCTTTATGGAGCAAACCCTGCAGATCGGCATGGCCTGGGCCTTTGAACCCAAAGTCGTCTTTCCCGGCGAGGGTGCAGTCGGCATCGAAAACACCTTCTACCTGAGCAGCGAAGGGCTCAAACAGCTGACCCGCTCCGACGACGCCTTGGTCATTTTATAATCATGTTTGAGTGTTAAAAAAATCTGTTGTAATTGGCTCGCGGCGGTGCTATAAGGGGCCACAATTTTGTATACAGTATTTCAAAACCATTCACGCAAACCCAGTGCAGATGATGCAACATTAAATGCACTATCATCCTGAAAGGAGAAGAAGCATGACTCTGAAGGAAACTCTCAAGCAGAAGATTGAAGAGCACCGTCCCCGTACCACCCGTCTGGTCAAGGAATTCGGCAAGGTCAAGATTGACGAGGTAACCATCGATCAGTGCATCGGCGGCGCCCGCGACATCCGCTGCCTGGTGACCGACATCTCCTACCTTGATCCCCAGGAAGGTATCCGTTTCCGCGGCAAGACCATCCCCGAGACCTTCGAGGCGCTGCCCAAGGCTCCCAACTCAAAGTATCCGACTGTTGAATCCTTCTGGTACTTCCTGCTGACCGGCGACGTACCGACCGATGCCCAAGTGGCCGAAGTCGCTGCCGAGTGGAAGACCCGCCAGCAAGTGCCGCAGTATGTTTTCGACGCCCTTCGCGCCCTGCCCCGCGACAGCCATCCGATGGTCATGCTGTCCGTTGCTCTGCTGACACTGCAGAAGGACTCCAAGTTTGCCGGTTTCTACAACTCCGGCAAGTTCAACAAGATGACCGCATGGGAGTACGTGTACGAAGATGCCAGCGATATCGTGGCTCGTATCCCGATCATCGCTGCCTTCATTTACAATCTGAAGTACCGTAACGACAAGCAGATTGCCATCGACCCGAGCCTGGACATGGGCGCCAACTTCGCCCACATGATCGGCCAGAAGGAAGAGTACAAGGACGTTGCCCGTATGTACTTCATCCTGCACTCCGACCACGAGTCCGGCAACGTGTCGGCCCACACCACTCACCTGGTGCATTCCGCCCTGTCCGACCCGTACTATGCCTACTCTGCTGGCCTGAACGGTCTGGCTGGCCCGCTGCACGGCCTGGCCAACCAGGAAGTGCTGGACTGGACCCTGAAGTTCCAGGAGAAGTACTGCAAGGATGTAGAGCCTACCGAAGAGCTGATCAAAGCTGCTCTGTGGGATACCCTCAATGCCGGTCAGGTCATCCCCGGCTACGGCCACGCCGTTCTGCGCAAGACCGACCCGCGCTACACCTCGCAGCGTGAGTTCTGCCTGAACACCCCGGGCCTGAACGAGTACCCGCTGTTCAAGGTTATCGCCAAGATCTTCGAAGTTGCTCCTGGCGTTCTGACCGAGCACGGCAAGACCAAGAACCCCTGGCCGAACGTCGACGCACAGTCCGGCGTTATCCAGATGTACTACGGCCTGACCGAGTACGACTTCTACACCGTGCTGTTCGGTGTAGGCCGCGCTCTGGGCTGCATGGCTAACATCACTTGGGACCGCGGCCTGGGCTACGCCCTTGAGCGTCCGAAGTCGGTTACCACTGCTATGCTGGAGAAGTGGGCTGAGGCTGGCGGCCGTAACTAAGCACCGCCTGCAGCACCTGAAACACCAAGGGGGATGCGATTTCGCATCCCCCTTTTTTATCCCTCACTCAGCTAGCGCACCAAAACAAAGGGGCAGCCGGATAACGGCTGCCCCCGATTGGGTCGCACAGTTTTTACTGCCCCACCAGCCTCAGGTATGCTCCGCAGGGTTCATCCCATACTGCAGCAGCTTGCGCTGCAACTGGGTCCGTTCCAGATCGATGGCTCGGGCGGTTGCATCAATATCCCAGCGGTGCAGCGCAAGCTGTTCCTGCAGGAATTGACGCTCAAACCGTTCCTTGGCGCTATGGAAGCTGGTAAGGCCATCCGCACTGCCTCGCTCGGGCAGGTGGTGGTGGGCGTCGCCAGCCTGCAGCAATGGGACATCCTCAGCCATTATCACCGCCTGACTGGACATGATCAGAGCCCGCTCGACGGTATTTTTCAACTCTCTGGCGTTACCGGGCCAACCATACTCCCTGAAGAGGCTTAAGGCCCGTTCATCAAACTGCCGGGCTGCACCACCTTCCCGGCGTTGAAACTGGGCGCTGAAATGCCGCACCAGGTGTTGGATATCATCACGTCTCTCTCGCAGCGGCGGCACCATCAGCGGCACCACATTCAGCAGCTGAAACAGGTCGTTGTTAAACAGGCCGCGCTCCACAAGCTCAACCAGCCTGGCCGAGGTAGCGGCGAGCACCCGTGCATTGACGCGAACCGTACGGGTACCGCCAGGACGCTCAAACTGATGTTCCCGCAGGATATGCAGCAAGACACCCTGTAGCTTGTGGGGCATCTCGTGAATCTCATCCAGAAAGATGGTGCCACCGTCGGCAAGGTCGAGCTTGCCGTTTCGCTGGCTGCTGCCGTCGCTGCCGGTCCCCTTTTCATAGCCGAACAGCTCCCCCTCCAGTAATTCACCGGGGATGGCTGAGCAGTTGACCACAATAAACGGCTTGGCGCTGCGTGGACTGTGGTGATGGATGGAACGAGCCACCACCTCCTTGCCGACGCCAGCCTCGCCACAGATCAGAACCGGGGTGGCGGTTGGCGCAACACGCTGCACCTGTTCACGCAACTGCTGAAGAGCCGACGAAGAGCCGACCAACTCATGATCCTGATGAGAAGACAGACGCAGGGCCTCGTTTTCCCTGCGCAACTCCTGATAATTCAAGGCATTGGCAATGGTGATCAAGACCTTGTCCAGGGAGAACGGCTTCTCTACGAAGTCGTAGGCACCCAGCTTGGTGGCCTTGACTGCGGTCTCGATGGTGCCGTGACCGGACATCATCACCACGGTCAAGTCAGGCATCAGAGCCTTTAGTTGTTCCAGAGTCTGCAAGCCGTCAAGACCGGGCATCCAGATATCCAGCAGCACCAGGTCCGGCATCTCTTCTCGGGCCAACTCGATGGCGTCGCTACCGTTGTCAGCCGTCAGCACCTGGTAACCTTCATCTTCCAGAATACCGGACAGCGAACGCCGGATATCCTCTTGGTCATCCACAATCAGTATCAGATCAGACATGCGTCACACTCCTCGGTCAGGCCGACTGGACGGCCGGCAGTTCGATCACAAAACAGGCCCCCTGAGGGCGATTATCGCGCACCCGGATAAAGCCGTTGTGGTCACTGATAATGCTGGCAACAATGGCCAGCCCCAGTCCAGTACCGTGTTTTTTGGTGGAGATGTAGGGTTCAAAAATGCGCGCCTTCATTTCAGCCGGAATACCAGGACCCGTATCGGCGATGCTGCAGGACGCCATGCGTAGCTCGGCGTCGTAGCGGGTCGTGATAGTCACGCTGCCCTTGCCATCCATGGCAGACACGGCGTTTTCAAACAGATTGATCAACACCCGCTTGATCTGATCACGGTCCAGCTTGATCGGAGGCAACTGTTCGTCAGGGGCAAAGGAAAAACTGACCTGGCGATGGGCCTCCTGATAGAGCGTCAAGGTCTCACGCACAAGACCGTTCAGATCATTAGGGGTTGGCTGAACCGCCGGCATGCGGGCAAAATTTGAAAACTCGTTGACCAGCACCTTGAGCTCATCCACCGACTTGCTGATCATGGCGGTGCATTCATCAAAGACAAGCCCCTCCGGGTCGTTGTTGAACCGCTCAAGGAATCGCTTGCGCAACCGCTGTGCAGATAGCTGGATCGGTGTCAACGGGTTCTTGATCTCATGGGCAATCCGTCGGGCCACCTCGCGCCAGGCCGCCATCCGCTGACCTTTCATCATCTGGGTCAGATCGTCAAGCACCAGCACCGATCCGAGAAATTCACCCTGTTCATCCCGCAGCATGGTCAGGTTCATCTGCAGCACCCGTCGTTCACCACGCATCTCCAGGCCGATCTGACGGGTCATGGAATCCTGGCGGGTCACCGCCATATCGCGTAACGATTCCATAACGATATCCAGATGTGCATCCCGCAGCACATCCCTGAAGTTTTTGCCCAGCACCGCCGAGGTGTCGATGTGCAGCAGACGTTCGGCAGACTTGTTGATAGTGGTCACCGCACCAACCTGATCAACTGAGATGACGCCGGCTGCCACGTTTCGCAACACGATCTCCATATAGCGACGCCGGGATTCTATCTCATGGTTGATGCGGGTCAGCTCTTCGTTGGAACTGTTCAGCGCCCGCTGCTTGGCGCGCAGATCGGCTGCCATGCGGTTGAACGAACGCACCAGCATACCGATCTCGTCATCCCCCTCGGCGTCGATCCGAACGTCCAGATCCCCCTCGGCCACGGCACGGGTCCCCTCCACCAGTTCCTGGATCGGCTTGGTCATGCTGTTGGCCAGATAAATGCCGATCCAGAAAGACAGAAAGACAATTACCGAGGCGATCAGAAACAGGGTCAGCAGATACCCACTGGTGATCGGACTTTTCAACAGCTTCAGGCGCCTGAACTCCTGATACGAAGATGAGATTTCCTGCATCTTGCTGACCAGCGAATGGGGCACGTAGTAGTTAACCACCACCACCCCGACCACATCTCGATCGTTGTAGGTTGAGTAGATCGGCACAATGCCGCGAATCAGATCGGCCTTGCCCGCCGAGTTGACCTTGGTCAGCTCTTTTCCGGCCAAGGCCTGTTTGATATCTTCAGAGTTAGGGCTGGTATTCTCAGCACGGGGCACCTCAGGGTTGGAGGCGCGGACCAGCTCCTCCCGTTGCGACGAAAAGACCTCTACGATGCCCAGGTTATATTCTTTCTGTTTTTCACGTACAAACGACTTCAGGCGCGGCAGACTGTCATCATTTAACAGTCGTTCGCGCTGGATCACCTCGCTGAGACGGCGGGCAAACAGTAGTGCGTTGCTTGCGGACGTCTTGTAGTAGGTCTGCGCCACCTCCAGGGATTCGTTGAGCGATGTCTCCACCTGCACGTTGAACCAGTTTTGCACGCTATTGGTGATAAAGCTGGCCGAGGCGAAGAACAACAACATAGTGGGGACAAGCGAGAGACCGACGAAGGAGATAACCAATTTGGTGCGCAGGCGCTTTGCCAGGGGGTTAGAGCGGTTTTCTACCAGTAATTTTACAATATTGCGGCTGATCAGGTAGACCAGCAGCACCACCAGCAGAATGATAACATTGATCATCCCGAAGATAACCACGTTGCTGGAAAGCGGCGCGTTTGAACTCAACTGTGTCAGGCGTATTTCAACGCCAGTCAGCAGCACGATCAGCAGGATCGCCAAGACGATTATTGACGCTTCACGTACCCGTTTTTTGCGCTCTTGGCCACTCAACTGCATGCCGTGTATCACCCCGCACCCACCTGCTGATATTGCTGCCAACAGTAGCACATCAGGATTGCCTTGCAAACCGTAAAGCGGCTGATATACTGTCTTCGCAGCGACCAAACAGTAGCAAGGACCCCTTGATGAAGATCCGCGACACGACTCTGGATCAGCTCAGAAAAAACAGCACCCCGACTCCTGCCGCACGCAAAGCCGGCAGTGGCCTGCTTTCGCTCTTTTCCTCCGAACTCACGTCCGTACAGGCTGAAAATGTTGCCTATGATCGAGATATCAGCGACCTGCGCACCGAGATAGATGCTGCTGGACAGATGCTCGAACGCGAGCCGACCGTACCTAACTTCAAACGTTTCCGAGAACTTTTGAGCCGCTTGGCGAAACGGGTTTCAAACGAAGCCTACCGGCTTGAAAAAATTGGCGGCACGCCGATGAACCCGCGCTACTATGAGATCATCACCGTGATCGACAAGGAGGCTGACAAACTCTACCAGTTGATCATCAGTGAACAGAAGGACCGCATGGCCATCACTGCATCGGTGATCGGCATCAAGGGTCTGGTGGTTGATCTGGTAACCTGACGCAAACACACAGATGCCACAGATCACAAAAAAAGAGCCCGACAGCTACTGCTGACGGGCTCTTTCGATTGCAATGAAATGGTGTTAGGCGGCTTTATTCGCCTTGGGAGTCAACTCTTCCTCAACCAGTTCGATCACCGACAGCGGCGCTGCGTCACCCAGACGTTGCCCCAGCTTGATGATCCGGGT
>DFYU01000126.1 GCA_002383415.1 Geobacter sp. UBA4074 | reverse complement strand
CTGCCAAACCTTTGTGGTAGTCGCCTCGCACCCCCCCGTGCTCGGTGATGATGGCTGAAATGTACTTGGCTGGCGTCACATCAAAGGAGGTATTGCGCACCCGCACCCCCTCCGGCGCGATCGGCAGGCCACGGATATGGGTCACCTCCGTCACCGGCCGCTCTTCAATCGGAATCTGGGAACCATCGGCCAGAGACCGATCCAGGGTGGAGACCGGTGCCGCCACGTAGAACGGGATGCCATGTTCCTTGGCCAGCACCGCCACACTGAAGGTACCGATCTTGTTGGCAGTGTCACCGTTGGCGGCGATCCGGTCGGCCCCCACCACGCAGCAGGTGATCTCGCCCCGCGCCATGAAAAAACCGGCCATATTGTCGGAGATCAAGGTAACCGGGATGTTGTCCTTCATCAGCTCCCAGGTGGTCAGCCGGGCCCCCTGCAGCCAGGGCCGGGTCTCGTCGGCAAACACCTGGATCTGCTTGCCGACTTCATGGGCGGCCCGGATCACCCCCAGGGCGGTGCCATAGCCGGCCGTGGCCAGTCCGCCGGCATTGCAGTGAGTCAGCACCGTGGCGCCATGGGGGATCAGCTCGGCGCCGTTGCGGCCGATGGCCTTGCAGATCTGCAGATCCTCCTGCTCGATGACAATCGCTTCGGCCTGCAGGCCGGCCCGGATCGCATCCAGCGGCTGCCCCTGCAACGCTTCGGCAGTCCGCTTCATCCGTTCAATGGCCCAGAACAGGTTTACCGCCGTGGGGCGGGTACGGGCCAGCAGATCACAGACATTGTCCAGCTGGCGGAAGAATGATTCCTGGGTATCGGCGATGATCTCCCGCGCACCCAGCGCCACTCCCATGGCGGCGGCCACACCGATGGCCGGCGCGCCACGCACCACCATCCCCTTGATCGCTTCGGCCACCGAGGCGTAATCCGTATAGCTATTGTAGCGCTCCTCAGTCGGCAGCTTGGTCTGGTCAAGCATGATCACGGCGTTATCTCGCCACTCGATAGTGCGAAACGACATAGGCGCAACTCCCTGCCAGCAAAAGTTTGAATGATTCTTATAACCTTCGCACGCCACTGATTCAAGCTCAAATAGCGCGTAACATCCGGTTGACATTTGAATTCAAGACCATTATTATCTTTTTAAGCATACTCCCTACGAAAGGAGAACCTGCCATGTGGACTGAGCGTTTTAGAATCCGTCCGGTTTCCCACTGCAAGGAGGGTTGCCGAAGCTAGCCTGCCGCTGACCCGGCAGGCGGAACAGTAAAGCCCTGTGTCGATTGACACGGGGCTTTTTTCTGCGTAGTCTGTGGACTCTATGAAAAAACTCATTATTTCAGGCATAGTTGGTCTACTGCTGGTAGCTGCACTGCTCTGGTTCTGGCTGAGCCGCCCCCCGGCCGTCAGCTACAAGACCGCCACGATCGAACGGGGCACGATCGTTTCCAGCATCTCTGCCACCGGCACGGTCAATGCCGTCACCACCGTGTTGGTGGGGTCCCAGGTATCCGGTACGATCCTCAAGCTGCATGCCGATTACAACTCACGGGTGCAGAAAGGGCAGCCGATTGCCGAGATTGAGCCGGCCCTGTTCCTGGCCCAGGTAGAACAGGCACGTGGCAACTGGATGAACGCCCAGGCCTCCCTGCTGAAGGCCAAGGTGACCTTGGCCGATGCAACCCGTACCCTGGAGCGCAACCGGCGGCTTTTGACCGAGGGGGTTGTCTCGCAGAGCGATTTCGATGCCTCGCAAACCGCCCACGAGTCGGCCCAGGCCGGCATCAAGGCCGCCGAGGCGAGCCTGACCCAGACCAGGGGTGCCCTGCATCAGGCCGAGACCAACCTGAGAAACGCCACCATCCGTTCCCCGGTGGACGGGATTGTGATCTCCCGCAACGTGGATGTGGGTCAGACCGTGGCGGCCTCCTTCCAGACCCCGACCCTGTTCACCATCGCCCAGAACCTGACCAAGATGCAGATCGAGACCAGTGTTGACGAATCTGATATCAGCCGTGCCCAACTGGGCCAGCCGGTCACTTTCACCGTGGATGCCTACCCGGAACGGACCTTCAGCGGCAACGTCACCCAGATCCGCAGCGCCCCGATCACCGTGCAGAACGTGGTCACCTACGTAGTAGTGGTGCAGGTCGACAACCGCGAGCTGCTGCTCAAGCCGGGCATGACCGCCAATGTTTCGATTGAGACCGGCCGCAAGGAGGGAGTTCTCAAACTTCCATCGGCGGCCCTGCGCTTTAGGCCCCGTGATGACGCCGACAAGGCAAAGCTGACCGCACAATCAGGAGTGCTCCAGGGCAAGGGCAAAGGTGGCAACGCAGCCCCCGGCCCAAAGGTCTACCTGCTGAAGGACGGCAAACCCTTGGCAACAACAGTTCAGCTCGGCATGAGCGACACCGGCTTTGTGGAGGTTGTCGACGGGACCCTCAAGGATGGCGACGAGGTGATTGTCGAACAGCTGGAGAAGGGCAAAAAGAAGAAGACCAACAGCGGCTCCCCGATGGGCCCGCGCTTCTAGGCATAAGGAGCCTGCGCTGATGAAAAAACCGTTAGTCCTGATGATCCTGGATGGCTGGGGGATCAACCCCTGCCCTGACAGCAATGCCGTGGCCATGGCCAAAACTCCCAACCTGGCTGGTTACCTGCAACAGTTCCCTCATGTCCAGATCCGCACCTCAGGCATGGCCGTCGGCCTGCCAGAAGGGCAGATGGGCAACTCCGAGGTGGGGCACCTTAACCTGGGTGCCGGAAGGATCGTCTACCAGGACTTCACCCGCATCACCAAGGCGATCGAGGACGGCGAGTTTTTCACCAACCCGGCGCTCTTGGACTGCATCGCCAAGGTCAAGAGCAGCGGCGGACGGCTGCATCTGGCTGGCCTGCTGTCGGACGGCGGGGTCCACTCCCACAACACGCATCTCTATGCCTTGGTCGAGCTGGCCAAGCAGCAGGGGTTGACCGACGTCTGTATCCACTGCCTGCTTGACGGCCGCGACACCCCCCCCCAGAGCGGCGCCGGCTACCTGCAGGAGCTGGAGACGGAGCTGAACCGGATCGGCATCGGCCGGATCGCCACGGTGATGGGCCGCTACTATGCCATGGACCGCGACAACCGCTGGGAGCGGGTGGCCCAGGCCTACAACGCCATGGTGCTGGGCCAGGGGGAGTGCTGTCGCTCCGCTGCCGAACTGATCGAAAAAAGCTATCAGGCCGGGGTGACCGACGAATTTGTCCTGCCGGCCGTGATCTGCGCCGACGGGCAACCGGTCGGCGCCACTAACGACAACGACGGCCTGATCTTTTTCAACTTCCGCTCCGACCGGGCCCGCGAGATCACCCGCGCGTTAACCTTTCAGCAGTTTGACGGCTTTGAACGGCAGCGGGTGCCCCGGCTGGCCGCTTACGTCTGCATGACCGAGTACGACGCCACCTTCGGCCTGCCAATCGCCTTCGAGCAGCAAGCCCTGACCAATCTGCTGGGCGGCGTACTGGCCGAGGCGGGGCTTAAGCAACTCCGCATCGCCGAGACCGAGAAATACGCCCACGTCACCTTCTTCTTCNNGGAAACCCCCTTCCCCAATGAGGAACGGGCCCTGATCCCCTCCCCCAAGGAGGTGGCCACCTACGACCTGAAACCGGAGATGAGCGCCTATGCCGTGGCTGACGAGCTGATCGCGCGGCTGGAGCAGGACCGCTATGACGTGGTAATCCTTAACTTCGCCAACTGCGATATGGTTGGTCACACCGGCATCCTGCCTGCCGCCATCAAGGCGGTGGAAACGGTAGATACCTGCGCCGGTCGGGTGGTGGAAAAGGTACGCTCACTGGGTGGCACGGTGCTAATCACTGCCGACCACGGCAATGCCGAACAGATGGTGGATGAACAGGGCGAACCCCACACCGCCCACACCTGTAACCCGGTCTGGCTGGTACTGGTGGATGACAACCGTAAGGACACGGTACTCAAGGAGGGCGGCAAACTGGCCGATATCGCCCCCACTATGCTTAACATCCTGGGGCTGCCGCAGCCTACTGAGATGACCGGAGAGAGCCTGCTATGAAGACCGTTTCCGTTCCCACTACCGGCAATGAATATATAATCGGCAAGATTCTCTGCATCGGCCGCAACTATGTCGACCATATCAAGGAGCTGGGCAACGAGACCCCATCCGCGCCGGTGGTCTTTATGAAGCCGGCCACCGCCGTGATCTACGACGGCGAACAGATCAGGATCCCGGCCTACAGCCAGGAGTGCCACTACGAGGCCGAACTGGCGGTGCTGATCGGCAACGACGGCAAGGATATCCCCGAGGCAGAGGCGCTTTCCCACGTGGCCGGCTATGGCGTGGCCATCGACATGACCCTGCGGGACGTGCAGGATCGGTTAAAACAAAAGGGGCTGCCCTGGGAGATCGCCAAGGGGTTCGACACCGCCTGCCCGCTGTCCGACTTTGCAGCGGCCGCGACGGTGACGAACCCGCAGGATCTGACCATTCGACTGTCCGTAAACGGTGCCGAACGCCAGCACGGCTCAACCGGGCTGATGATCAACCGTGTCTCACAGATCATCAGCTACCTCTCCACTGTCTACACCCTGGAGGAAGGCGACATCATCCTGACCGGCACCCCGGCCGGCGTGGGACGGGTGGTGTCCGGCGACCGCCTGCAGGCCGAGATCCCTGGTGTGGCGAGCCTTACCGTCCAGGTTGCCTAACCACTGACACAACCCCTGCAGGTTGACTTTTGGCCTGCTGCCGGGCTAAAGTCATGTTCATCGATATCAAATCGGAGGCGGTCATGCAGAACGAAAAAGAGTGCCCGGAGTGTAAGGGCAAGATGATCCTGATGCCCGGCTGAGGTGGTCTCTTCTGGCGGTGCCAGAAGTGCGGCCTGCGGCTTTCCTATAACAGTGAGCAGGCTCCCAGCTGTTGCGGCTAATCCGGACCGGCGGGGCAGGTCAGGCACCTGCCCCGCTTTTTCTCCATGAAGACCGAAAAAAGACTTGACGGACCAGCCCCCTTTGGCTATAGTCCACAACTCTGTAAAAACCAAAGAGGTGGTACACAGCTATGTACGCAGTTATCAAGACAGGTGGCAAACAATACAAGGTCGCCGAAGGCGATTTTCTGAAGGTCGAGAAGCTCGAGGGCCTGGTAGGCGACACCGTTGAGTTCGGCGAAGTGCTGATGGTTGGTGGCGAGGCCATCAAGGTCGGCGCCCCGCTGGTAGCCGGCGCCAAGGTAACCGCCAAGGTTGCCGTGCAGGGCCGCGACAAGAAGGTGCTGGTCTTCAAATCCAAGCGCCGCAAGAACACCCGCAAACTGATCGGCCATCGCCAGCACCACACCGTGCTTAAGATTGAAAAAATCAACGCCTAGTCGTTGACCGATTTACTTTTTTTGAGGAGATAGAACCATGGCACATAAAAAAGGCGTTGGTAGTTCCCGTAACGGCCGCGATTCAGACGGCCAGCGACTTGGCTGTAAGAAGTTCGGTGGCGAGCCGGTCAAGGCCGGTAACATCATCTACCGTCAGCGTGGCACCCAGATTCACCCCGGCAACAACGTCGGCTGCGGCAAGGACTACACCCTGTTTGCCCTGATCGAGGGCGTGGTGAAGTTCGAGCGGATGGGTCGCGATCGCAAAAAGGTCTCGGTCTACCCGGCCTAATCAGCCAGATCATAACGTAAAAGCCCGACCGGTCTACCGGTCGGGCTTTTTTTATGCCTGATCCAACGCCGAATGACATTGGAATTAAGGCGCCATCTGTGCTATACAGAATCCTGCTGTATGCCCGCCAGCACTGCCGGCAGCACAAGTGCACAACAAAAAGGGCTTACGGTACTAACGCCGTAAGCCCTTTTATTGATGTTGGTCGGGATGACACGATTTGAACGTGCGACCCCCNNCTACCAGGCTGCGCTACATCCCGTGGAATTGTTCTTATAGTCCCATTCCAGATATTTTGTCAACAGGCAACCGCCTGAAGGAGCAAAAATGTCGTCGCCCGAACTGGCACAGTCCATACGTTATCTTTTGAAGCAACGCAACGCCGTACTGCTGGCCCACAACTACATGCGGGATGAGGTGCAGGCCATTGCCGACATCACCGGCGATTCACTGCAACTCTCGATGGAGGCGGCCAAGACCGATGCCGCAGTGATCGTTTTCTGCGGGGTACACTTCATGGCTGAATCGGCGGCAATCCTTTCGCCCGACAAGACCGTGCTGCTGCCCCGCCCCGACGCCGGCTGCCCAATGGCCGACATGGTGGATGTGGCCGGCCTGCGGGAACTGAAGGCCAAACACCCCGGCGTGCCGGTGGTGACCTACGTCAACTCCAGTGCAGCGGTCAAGGCCGAATCGGACATCTGTTGCACCTCGGCCAACGCCGTCTCGGTGGTCAAATCACTTGCAAGCGACAGGTTGATCTTTGCCCCGGACCGCAATCTGGGCCGCTGGGTGGCCCGTTTTGTGCCTGACAAACAGTTCATGTACTGGGAGGGCTACTGCCCGACCCACGAACGGATGACGGTCGAGGCAGTACAGCAGAAAAAGTCCGAACATCCTGACGCCCTGTTCATCTGCCACCCGGAANNCACCAGCGGCATGTACGACTACTGCAAAAAGAGCCCGGCCAAAACATTTATTATCGGCACTGAGGCCGGTATCCTCTTCAAGCTACGCCAGGACAATCCGGACAAAGAGTTTATCCTGGCCAGCCCGGCACTGATCTGCCCCAACATGAAACTAACCTCGTTGGAGGACGTGCTGTTGGCCCTGCAGACCATGCAGCCGGTGGTGCAGGTGCCGGAAGAGGTGCGGCTGAAGGCCAAGTCAGCCCTGGACAAGATGCTGGCTGTCCCGAGGGATTAAGCATGGTTTCCTATGACGAAGCGTTGCGCACCATCCTTGACAACGTCTCCCCGGTAGGCAACGAGCAGGTTCCGCTCAGCGAGGCGGTTGGCCTGGTGCTGGCCGAGGCGGTCACCACCCCCTGGGACCTGCCGCTGTGGGATAACTCGGCCATGGACGGTTATGCGGTACGGGCTGAGGACTGCAAAGAGACGTCTTGCAAACTGCGGGTGACCGGCTATCTGCCGGCAGGTGCTTCAGCGGAAGGGATGACGGTAGCTCCCGGCTGCGCCGTCAAGATCATGACCGGCGCCCCGCTGCCGGCCGGAGCCGATGCCGTGGTACCGGTGGAAGAGACCGAGGAGACCTCCGGTGAGCAGGTTGCCATCGGCGCTGCGGTTAAGGTCGGCCAACATATCCGCCGCCAGGGCGAAGATATCCGTCAGGGCGAGACGATCCTGCAGGCCGGATCTCCGCTGCGAGCAGCCGAGATCTCACTGCTGGCCTCCTGCGGCAAACCGCTGGTCAACGTGCAGCGCCGCCCGGTGGTGGCGATCCTCTCCACCGGCGACGAGCTGGTGGAGCCGGGCACGCCGCCCGGCCCGGCACAGCTGATCAACAGTAATTCCATCGCCCTGGCTGCCGCGGTTCGCGAGGCAGGTGCTGTGCCGCGCATGCTTGGCATCGCCCGCGATAATCGGCTGAGCCATCTGGAAAAACTCCGAGCAGGCCTGACTGCCGACTGCCTGATCACCTCGGCCGGGGTCTCGGCTGGGGACCGTGATCTGGTGCGGGCAGTATTGGAAGAGCTGGGGGTCAAATTTCTGTTCTGGAAGGTGGCCATCAAGCCGGGCAAGCCCACCGCCTTTGGCATCTTCGAGGGTAAACCGGTCTTCTGCCTGCCAGGCAATCCGGTATCGAGCCTGGTCACCTTTGAGGCCTTTGTGCGACCGGCGCTGCTCAAGATGCAGGGGCGCCACAAGCTGCTACGTCCCACCCTGCAGGCCACACTACGTGAACCGCTCACGGGTGGCAGCCGGATGCAATTCCTGCGGGTGGCGCTGGAACAGGAAGCCGGTCGCTGGTTTGCGCGCTCGGCCGGTAACCAGGAGACCGGTATCCTGCGCACCTCCCTGCTGGCCGACGGCGTGGCCCAGATTCCGGCCAACAGCGCGTACGTGGTCGGTGACGAGATTACCATACAACTGCTAGGTGAGCCGCTCTAGAAACCAACAAACAAACAACGGCACAGACACAGGCTCCAGATGCCAGGTGCACGAGGAGTACGGCACGACGACGTACAACTGCAGTACGTCGAGTGTTGTACGACGAGTGCAACGAAGCAGATGGAGCTGTGGCGAAGCCGCAGGTGACACCATGACCGACTACCTCGGTGCCCATATGTCGATTGCCGGCGGCCTGCACAAGGCCGTCGAACGGGCTGTGGCTGCCGGCTGTGGCACCCTGCAGATATTCACCCGATCCTCCAACCAGTGGAAGGGCAAACCGGTCAGCGATGCCGATGCCGAGCTGTTCCGCTCAACCTTTGCCGCATCGGGCCTGCATGAGGTCATTTCCCATGACATCTACCTGATCAACCTGGCCGCCCCCCCCGGTGAGACCCGCGACAAGAGCCTGTCTACCTTTGCCGATGAGATGGCCACCTGCGCCAGACTGGGGATCCACAAGATCGTGATGCATCCCGGTTCGCACACCAGCGATACGCCTGAGGTGGGCCTGCAACGGGTGATCGAGGGTTTTGACCAGCTGTTCAATGAGGTGCCGCAGTACCAGGGTCGGGTGCTGCTGGAGACC
>DFYU01000130.1:5690-6112 GCA_002383415.1 Geobacter sp. UBA4074 | reverse complement strand
TTTCCATGGAAAATGTGCTGCTTGGGATATGGTGTGGTGCAAAACACACCGTCAACTCAACTCATGGTTCTTTTGCTGCCGTTGCAGACCTGAGTTGCGTTGCAACTGTCTCGTCGGCAAGGCACGTACAAACGCGCTTCTTATACACCTGATTATTTGTAAAATGCAACAACTATGCTTAAACATTCAATAATTCGAATATAAACAGAATCAAATAGTTAGCCGTTTTCGCAAGGTTAGAAACAACTCATCCCAACTATTCCCGCTCACCAGCTGCTGATCAACCAGGCAGAAGGGAGTGCTGCGGCAGGTTTTACACTGCTTGCAACAACCCTTAACCTTGACATCCAGCCCCGGAAACTCGGCGGCCAGTTGTTTCACCAGCCTGCTCTTGCCCTTGGGGCTATGCTCGCAGAAACGGA
>DFYU01000130.1:5260-5661 GCA_002383415.1 Geobacter sp. UBA4074 | reverse complement strand
GGTGGCCGCAGGCCGGGTGAGGGGATTTCGCAACACTGCCTGCGCAGCTCCTCCAAAACACCATCTATATTCTTCAGAACATCATTGTTCCAGAATCTCAACACGGTAAAACCTTGGGAGGCCAGCCAGGCAGTACGTTCGAGGTCCTTTTCCTTTTCAACTGCATGCTGTCCTCCGTCGGCCTCAATTATCAGGCGTTTTTCATAGCAGACGAAATCAGCAATAAAGCGACCGATTTGTTCTTGTCTTCTAAATTTCATTCCACAAAACTGCCGCCCCTTCAGATGCTTCCAAAGGGCTTGCTCAGCATCAGTTGAGCGCTTTCTCAATTCCCTTGCCGTCTGAGTCAGATTAATCGGCATGATCTGTCTACTCAGCCCTCCCCCTGCCCCCTCCCATAA
>DFYU01000130.1:0-5255 GCA_002383415.1 Geobacter sp. UBA4074 | reverse complement strand
AGGGTGGCCGCAGGCCGGGTGAGGGCTACATCACCTGGATCGGCACGGTGGCGCCCGGCACAGCCACGAATACCCGCTGGCCCAGTTCATTATCCACCATCAGCACGCCGTGGCCGTTGCTGCCCACCAGCTTCAGTTTAGCGATGATATCACGGTCGTTGTTCTCTTCCTCAATCTGTTCGGTGACAAACCACTGCAGGAAGATCTGGCTGGCGTGATCTTTTTCTTTCACGGCCTGTTCGGTCAGCTCGTTGATGCAGGAGGTGATCAGTTGCTCGTGTACCAGGGTCTTTTCAAACATCTCCAACAGGGTCTTGTACTTGTTGGGCACGGCCTTGCTGGCGGTGATGGTGACGTTGATCCCCTGATCCACCAGGTAGCGGTAGAATTTCATGAAATGGATCATCTCTTCCTGGTACTGCACCAGAAACCAGGTGGCGGCGCCTTTCAGACCCAGTTCGTTGGCGCAGGAAGACATGGAGAGATAGAGGTGGGCGGAGAACAGTTCCAGGTTCATGTGCTTGTTGAGGCTATCGGCCATCTTGGGGCTGATCATAGGGGTGATTCCTCCTTGGTGGTTGAACTACAATGAAACACAGAGACAGAGAGGGCACAGAGCCCTTTTAGGCTGCAAGCCTGGTGACATACTCCGTTACAGAAGCGCCAAAACGTGAATAAACACTTTCTACGGCCCTCAGTCCTTCCTTCATCCGGCTCCAGTCAAACTGGAAGCCATAGCCATGATAGACAACATGGCGGAATTTTCGGAAGGGGGCCAGGTCTGCTGCCAATTCGTGATCGAACAAAACGGGGAACGGGGCGTGGGAGGGATTGCAAAACCTTTTAAAAACGTCAATATGCCACGCATCACCGACAGGCAGAGGGATACCGTGGTAACGATGAATCCGCTTGAGGATATTTTCAATGCCGCCGTAAAACTGGGCTAGGAAAGCTGCAGCAGCTGTTTTCTCCCGAACAGTTGGCTCTGCATCATCGGCAATATCGTTCAATAATGAAACCGCCTCGCTCACAACCATGCCCATCATTTCAAGTTCAATGCTAATTTCTTCACGCAGTTCGGCAAGATTCATAGCAGCCGCCTTCCTCTACGTTCGATCATTTGCGTGAACCGGGTCGATGGGGAAAGCGGCACAAGATCAAGCGGCATATCAATCTCTTCCTCAAGCTTTGCAGCAAGCTCATAGAGTTTCCAGCCAGAAACGCCATCGCAGGCTAGATCGATATCTCGGGCCTCTTCTGGTGTGTCATGGGCGCTACCGAAGAGGATCAACTTAGTTGCGCCGTAATCTTTAGCCAACAAGGTTATTTTATCGAACTTAGTCTGATCAAAAGCCATAGCTGACTCCCTTTATTCCGTTCAACAGGTGCTGTAACATACTTTTCTCTGTGCTGTGCATCTGTGTTTCGATCTTATGCTTGCCGGCCCAGTATAGCCGAAGTGCTACGTTTTTCAATCAGCTGCTTCCACTTTACGCCCAGTGCGGTATAGTTATACCCCTGATCACCCGAGCGGAGGAGGCTTGCATGTACGGAAAAAAGGCACTGAGCTGGCTGCAGCAGCACTGGAAACCCTTGGTCCTGTGGGGGGGGGCGTTGTTACGCTGGTGTTGCTGTTTATGGTGCTGGTGTTGCCGGGCATTGTGCGCAGCCAGGCCGAAAAAGGGATTGCCACAGCGCTTAACCGCAAGGCCAGCATCGCCAAGGTGCGGATCAACCCGTTCGGCATGACCGTCACGGTGGAGGGTTTCCGCCTCTTTGAGCCGGACGCTAGCACCCCCTTTGTGGAGCTGGGCAGCCTGACCGCCTCGCTGAGCAGTTCTTCACTCTACCGCTTCGGCATTGTGGCCGATCGCCTGAGCATTGATAAGCCCAATGTGCGGTTGGTGCGCAGCGCCGATAACCGCTATAATTTTTCCGATATCCTGGACCATCTGGCCCGGCAGCCCAAAAAAGAGAGCAGCGGCGGCCCGCCCCGCTTTTCGATCAATAATATCTCGATCAGCGACGGCACCTTTCTGTTTGACGACCGGGCCGTGGCGGTGGCCGGAGGCAAGCAACACACGGTGCGGGAACTGCAGCTGGCGATCCCGTTTATCAGCAACATCCCCCATCTGGCCAACAAATACACCGACCCGCTCTTTTCGGCGGTGATAAACGGCGCGCCGCTGCGTTTTGAAGGCAAGGCCAAACCATTGGCCAAATCGATGGAAACCACCCTCAACCTGAAGCTGGACCGGCTGAACCTGCCCCACTACCTGGCCTACCTGCCGGCCGATCTGCCGGTGAAGCTTGCCAAGGGCAGCCTGACCCTGGACCTGGCGCTCTGCTACCGGGTGCATGCCTCGCAGCAGCCGGAACTGACCATCAGCGGCCTGACCCGGCTGGATGATCTGCAGCTGGTTGAAAAGAACGGTACGCCGCTGGCCTCGTTTAACCGCTTTGATCTGCAGGCCAAAACCATCGAGGTCTTCAGGCGGCTGATGGACCTTGATCTGGTGCGCCTGGAGGGCCTGCAGCTGCAGGCCAGCCGCGATGAAAAAGGAAAGCTGAACTTCCAGCGCCTGGCAGGGCCGCCCAAGACTGCAAAACAACCGGCAACCCAAAAGGCAGACAGCGGCCCGCCACTGCGGCTGAAGATAGCCAGGGCCGAGCTGAAAAACGGCTCACTCAGCTTCAACGACCGCCAGCCCAAGGGCGGTTTTAAGGCGCGCTTGTCTGAAATCAATGCCACGCTGGCCAACATCTCCACAGAAAAAGACGCTCAATCCAGCTACGAGGTGGGGCTGAAAGGTGACAACGGTGAGCAATTCAGCGCCAAGGGAACGGCGGTGATCACACCTTTGGCGGCCACCACGACCTTTGATCTCAGCAACATCAAATTGCAGCGGGGCTGGCCCTACCTGCAGGCATGGCTGACCAGACCGATCAGCGGCAACCTGGGTCTGACCGGCGCAGCAGAATTTACAGCAGCCGACGGTCTGAATGCCCACGATATCGCCCTTTCGCTGCAGAAGCTGGCAGCCCCGTTCGGCGCCACAGACGGCATCAAGCTGGCGCGCCTTGATCTGACCGGCATCGGCTACAATCAGCGGCAAAACCGGGCCGAGGTGGGCGAGATCAAGCTGGCCGGCGGCACGGTGGCGCTCTCCCGTGAGCGGGACGGCTCGCTATCGCCCCAGGCGCTGCTGGTGGCCAAGCAGCCGGATGAAACCAACAGCTCCCCTGCCCCAGAGCCTCCCCAAAAGCCGAAAAAAGACGATCAGCAGGCGCTGGCCTGGCTGGTGAAGCAGATCAACGTCAGCGGCCTGAATGCCGGTTTTAAGGATAACAGCCTTACAGAACCGGCCAGCCTGAACCTGCGCAACATCAGGCTGGCCACCGGCAACCTGCAGGGGCCGGTCTTCAAGCCGATGCCGCTCAGCTTTAACGCCAGCTACGGCAAGAATGCGCCGATCAGGGCCCAGGGCAGCCTGACGCCGCAGCCCTTTGCCTATCAGGGCAGCCTCAGTTTCAGCCGTTTGCCGATCAGCGATATTGATCCCTATCTGCCGGACAACTTGCATGTGACGCTGATGGGCGGCACCCTGGACAGCCGGTTACGGCTGAACCTGCGCCAGGACAAGGCCGGCACGCTGCGCGGCAGCTTCAGCGGCAACACCGGCCTACGCAGCTTTTACGCCGTGGATGAGGCCCAGCAGGAGGATCTGCTGAAATGGGAAAGCCTGCAACTGGATCAGATCCGGGGCACCCTGGCCCCGTTTGGTCTCTCCATCCGCCAGATCGCCCTGAATGACGTCTATTCGCGCATTGCGGTGCGCAAGGACCGCACCCTGAACCTGCAGAACCTGGTGAGCACCGAGCAGGACAAGGGACAAGGGTCACAGGCCACGGGGCAGGAAAACAGACCCAAACCAGCCAAACCGGCAACGACCAAGGCTGCAACGGCAACGCCGGCTGGTGCACCGCAGATCAGGATCGACGAGGTCACTATCCAGGATGGCACCATCGCCTTTAGCGACGCCCACCTGCCACAGCAGTTCAAGACCACCTTCCACAAGCTGGGTGGTCGGGTGACCGGGCTGTCGTCGGCCATGAACCAGTTTGCCGATGTTGATCTGCGGGGCAGCCTTGAGAATCACTCGCCACTGTTGATCAGGGGGCAGATCAACCCGCTGCGGGATGACCTGTTTGTGGATCTGACCATCTCCTTCAAGGATATCGAGCTGTCGCCGGTCAGCCCCTATGCCGGCACCTACCTGGGCTATCTGATCGACAAGGGCAAGCTGTTCCTTGATCTGAAGTACCATATTGAAGACAAAGTCCTTAAGGCCTCCAACAAGGTGTTTGTGGACCAGTTTACCTTTGGCAAGCCGGTCCCCAGCGACAAGGCCACCAGCCTGCCGATCAAGCTGGGGGTGGCCCTGTTGAAAGACCGCAACGGCGAGATCCATCTGGACCTGCCGGTGACCGGTCGCACCGATGACCCCCAGTTCAGCGTCTGGGGCGTGGTCTGGCAGGTGGTGAAAAACCTCTTCATCAAAGCAGCCACCTCGCCCTTTGCCCTGCTGTCGTCGATGGCAGGCTCCGGCGAAGACCTGAGCAGCGTGCCGTTTGCCTACGGCAGCACAAAGCTGACCCCAGCGGAGCAGCAAAAACTGCTGACCCTGGCCAAGGCGCTGAACGAACGGCCGGAACTGAAGGTGGAGTTGAAGGGGTACGTGGACAAGGAGCGGGACGCCGAAGGCTACCGCGGCGAACTGCTGGCCAGGAAGATGCGTCAGGAAAAGTACCTTGAGTTGGTAAAGTCCGGCAAAGGGGGCGCTGTACTGTCGGCTGACAAGCTGACCATCGAGCCCAATGAGCAGTCGCGCTACCTGAAACTGGTCTATCAGAAGGAGAAATTCCCCAAGCCGCGCAATTTCATCGGCATGTTGAAGGATCTGCCCGATGCCGAGATGACCAAGCTGATCATTGCCAACACGAAAGTGGGTGATGCCGAGCTGAAGCAGCTGGCCGCCGACCGGGTGGCCACGGTGCGTGCCTTTTTGACCGATGGCGGCAAGATGGCTCAGGAGCGGCTATTCCTGAAGGGGGACAACATCTACAAACCGTCGGCCAAGGAGAAGGGAATTGGCAGCCGGGTTGAACTGAACCCGATCCTGCCATGACCAAGCCATTGACCAACCTCGCAATCAAACGGATTGCCATCGCCACCCTGGGCTGCAAGGTCAACC
>DFYU01000143.1 GCA_002383415.1 Geobacter sp. UBA4074 | reverse complement strand
CCGGTCAGCCAGGTGGCAGATCTCGGCTGGCGACAGGGAATGGTTCTGTACCAGCGGAAAGCGCCGCTTGATATCGCGGAACAGATTCTCGAAGTACTCTATACCGATCTCCGGGTGTAGGCCGCCCTGCATCAGCAGTTGCGTGCCGCCCCGCTCCACCAGTTCCGCGATCTTTGCAAAGATGGCTTCGTAATCCAGCAGATAGGCATCCGCTGCGTCGATATCGCGGTAAAAGGCGCAGAACGAACAGCGGGATTCGCAGACATTGGTATAGTTGACGTTGCGGTCCACCACAAAGGTGACCCGGTTATCCGGATGCAAGCGTCGCCTGATGGCGTCCGCCCACTTGCCCAGCTGGAGCAGATCACCGTGTACGAGCAGTTCCAGCGCTTGTGTGCGGTCTATGGTTTCTGGCGCTCTGTTCATGCAGCGGACACCTCAGCGCTCAGTGTTTCTCGCACCCCAGCGGGAATTCGACGCGCCTTGAGTTGGGGCGTCACACAGGCCAGCATCACCAGCAGTTCCACCAGCAGCTTACCGTCGGATGCACGGTGTACCCGCTGGCGCAACTCAAAGGATGATCCGCCCACCCGCAGTGGTGTCGTGATGACCTGCAGCAGATCATCGTGTCGGGCCGGTGCCTTGAAATCGATCTCCATCCGTACCACCGGGAAGACCGCCCCGTCGCTGGCCAGCTCGGCCACCGACCAGCCACGCTCACGCAGATATTCGGTGCGGGCCCGCTCACAATAGTTGAGGTAATTGGAGTGGTAGACCACCCCGGCAGCATCGGTGTCTTCGTAATAGACGCGCAACAGCATTGGTATCCTCTTTGACTTTTGACGGACCACTGTACTGCAGATAGACACGGCATGGCAACCCGCTTCGCCATCAGCAGCCCGGTTCATACCCACAGAGATGACAAATCACGTTTGGCGCACAAAAATGCACCACAATCGATTTTAACCCGCTACCGGGCCCTTGGTTTGCGCAGCACCAAAAAAGGGGCTCAGAGCCCCTTCTGCGCATCGCCCGCTAGAGTTGCGTAACTATAGCGGGTTACGGACGAAGACCACCAGTTTTCGTGCCCCCAGCTGTCGAGGCAGTTCGTAGCTACGCATTTCGAGCAGACGGAAGCCATGGTCACACGCACACTGCTCCATGTTCCACTCTTCTATACCGCCGGTGTTTGCCACCATGGCCACCAGCCTCCCACCAGGCCGCACCAGAGGATGTGCCAGCTGCATGAAGCGAAGTGGGTCACGGAAGGCCCGTGAGGTGACCAGATCAAACTGACCGGGTCGTTGTTCTGCCAATCGCTCCACCCGCTGATGTATGGCCTCAACCTGGTCAAGCGTCAATAACCTGCAGATATGCCGCTGGAAGCGCACCTTTTTGTCAACGGCATCAACGCTGGTGATCGGCAGGTCATCCCGCAGCATCGCCACCACCAGCCCGGGCAGTCCGGCCCCGGAGCCGACATCCAGCAGATGCTCGTGCGGCCTGAGCAGCGGCACGATGCTCATGGAGTCCACAAAATGTTTGGCAATGATCTCGTCAGGCTGCGTTATGGCTGTCAGATTAATTGACCGGTTCCAGCGCAGCAGCTCACCCATGTATTGTTCTAACCGCCCCACGGCCTGACCACTGAGCTCAACTCCGAGCGACCTGGCCCCCTCCTGCAGCAGCTTTACATTCATGGTTGTCGGGCACCCGTTTTGAGTGCCACCGACAGTATCGCCAACGCCGCCGGTGTAACCCCCTGTATGCGCGAGGCCTGGCCCAGCGTTCCCGGCCGGAACCGCTCCAGCTTTTCACGCACCTCAGGCGTCAATCCCTGCAGATCTGCATAGTCCAGGTCTACGGGTATCTGTGCCGCCTCCATCTTGCGCAACCGTTCGATCTGCTCTTCCTGGCGCTCGATGTAGCCCTGGTACTTGACCTGAATCTCCACCTGCTCGCGCACCGCAGCGGCAAGACCATGGACGACGCTGTCGATTTCGGCCAGCTCAACATAGCCAATCCCGGGACGTCGCAGCAACTGCTCCAGCGTTGTGCCCTTCTGCACCTCACTACAACCATGCCGCTGCAACCAGTCCCGCTCCTGCTCGTTTATACTGAGTCGTGTCAGCGCCACACGCTCGCGTTCAGCGTGAATAGCTTCGCGCTTGCGGCAGAATTCGGCGTACAGCTCGTCCGGCACCAACCCGATGGCATGGCCCAATTCACGCAGCCTGAGATCGGCGTTATCTTCGCGCAACAGCAAGCGGTATTCGGCCCGCGAGGTAAACATCCGGTACGGCTCCTTGGTACCCAGCGTCACCAGATCATCGACCATGACGCCGATATAGGCGTCGTGGCGGCCCAGCACCAGCGGCTCACGCCCCTGCACCCGTCGAGCAGCGTTGATGCCGGCCAACAACCCCTGGCCAGCCGCCTCTTCATAGCCAGAGGTGCCGTTGATCTGTCCGGCATGAAACAGATTGGCAACCAGTTTGGTCTCCAGCGTGACATGCAACTGCACCGGGTTAACGTAATCATACTCAATGGCGTAGGCCGGCCGCATCAGCTCCACCTGCTCCAGGCCCTCCATCGAACGATAGAAGGCGATCTGCACATCGATCGGTAGCGAACTTGACATACCACTGGGGTACACCTCCACCGTGTCCAGACCTTCCGGTTCGATGAAGGTCTGGTGACGCTCCTTGTCAGGAAAGCGCACTACCTTGTCCTCAATCGACGGACAGTAGCGCGGGCCAACCCCTTCAATCACCCCCGAATAGAGCGGAGAGCGATCCAGCCCCCCGCGAATGATCTCATGGGTACGCTCGTTGGTGTAGGCGATATGGCAGGGCACCTGCGGCATGGTGATCCGCTCGGTGGAGAATGAAAACGGTTGGGGCGGATCGTCACCCGGCTGAGCCTCAAGCCTGCTGAAATCGATGGTGCGACAGTCAAGACGGGCAGGCGTTCCGGTTTTCAGCCGCCCCACCTCAAAACCAAGTTCCTGCAGCTGATCCGACAAGCCAACAGAGGGCTGATCTCCTGCCCTGCCCCCCGGGAAACTGGTCAAGCCGATATGGATCAGACCCCGCATAAAGGTGCCGGTGGTCAGCACCACGGTCTTGCCCAAAAAACGCAGACCGCTGCGAGTATCCACACCCCGCAACTGCCCCTGCTCAAGGTACAGCGCCGTGACCTCCCCCTGCTTGCAGTCCAGGCCCTGCTGCCCCTCAAGCACCCTCTTCATACGCAACCGGTAGAGCTGCTTGTCAGCCTGTGCCCGCGACGCCCTGACCGCCGGCCCCTTCCGCGTATTCAATACCCGGAACTGGATTCCCGTGGCGTCGATATTTTTGGCCATCTCGCCACCCAGCGCATCTATTTCTCGCACCAGGTGCCCCTTGGCCAATCCGCCGATCGACGGATTGCACGACATGACCGCCATGCCGTCAAGACTCATATTGAGCAGCAGCGTCTGGCACCCCATGCGCGCAGCGGCAAGGGCCGCTTCGCAGCCGGCATGTCCCGCGCCCACCACAATCACGTCATACTGTTTATCGTAACAATGCATACCGCCACCCATGTTCCACGTGAAACATCTGACTACTTGCCAATGCAAAAGCTTGAGAAAATAAGATCAAGTACCGCGTCCGGGGTTGTAGCACCAGTTATCTCGCCAATGGCGGACAGGACGTCACGCAGGTCGACGGCAAGCAGGTCCGGGGACAAATCAGTCAATCTATGCTGTTCAAACAACGCCAGCGATGATGCCGCCCGAGCTAAAACATCGTGGTGACGGACATTGGAGATAGCAACCAGGTCATCGGAAAGTGGTGGCGCATCAACCATGAAGTACCGATGCAAGGTAGCGCGCAAGAGCTCGAGGCCAGCGCCGGTCTTACTGCAGACCGAAACGAGATCATTGCAAGCCGGCAACAGTTGGCTATCCAGCTGTGGAGACAGGTCAGTTTTGGTAAGCACCGTAATATACGGGCGGCCTGCCAGAGCAGAGAGAATCTCATGATCGTCGGCATCAAAGGGCCGGCTGCTATCGGCCAGAAACAGAACAAGGTCGGCCTCTGCAAGCCTGCCAAGCGTACGCCGAATCCCCTCCTGCTCAACCTCGTCGCCATGGTGACGCCTGATACCGGCAGCATCAATGATCCGCAGCGGCAGGCCGTTGACGGTAACGATCTCCTCAATCATGTCACGGGTGGTGCCGGGCACCGCAGAGACGATAGCACGGTCTTCACAGACCAGCGCGTTCAGCAGACTGGATTTGCCAGCATTGGGCTTGCCGGCCAGCAAGACCGACACCCCTTCTCGCAACACCTTCCCGTACCGGAAGGTATCCATGAGGCGGACTATCTGATTACGGGCGGCGGTGGCGCGATCGTAAATCAGGGTTAAGGAGGCAGGATCGATATCGTCTTCAGGAAAATCAATATGGGCCTCCAAAATCGCCAGGGCCTCGACTATCAGCTGACGCACCGATTCCAGTTCACGCCCTAACAGCCCTTCACGCTGACGCTGGGCAAGCGAGAGCGCTGCATCGGTACGGCTGTTAATGACATCAATCACCGATTCTGCCTGGCAAAGATCAATTCTGCCATTCAAAAAAGCACGCTTGGTAAACTCGCCGGGATCGGCCAGGCGGGCGCCCGCAGCAACGCAGGCCTGCAGAACCGTGCGGACCACCAGATACCCGCCATGACAATGCAGCTCGAGCACATCCTCGCGGGTGTATGAGCGCGGGGCGCGCATCAGGACGGCCATCCCCTCGTCAATTATCGAGCCTTCAAGCGGATTGAGCAAACGGCCATAATAAAGGCGGTGGCTGTCAAAGCCACCGCCGCGTTTAGCGCAAAAAACCGCCAGCCCGATCTGTTCAGCAAGAGGGCCACTGACCCGTACAATGCCGATACCCCCGCAACCCTGAGGGGTTGCAATGGCGGCTATGGTGTCAGCAAGATACATCGGCCACCTGTCATTCCTTGACCAGCTTGTTGATATACATCTGCTGGCCGATGGTCAGAATGTTGTTGACCAGCCAGTACAACACTAGGCCGGACGGGAAGCTAAGGAACATGAAGGTAAAGACCACCGGCAGCGCCAGCATGATCTTCTGCTGCATCTCATCCATAGTAGAAGGGGTCATCTTCTGTTGAATGAACATGGTGGCGCCCATGATGATCGGGGTAACGTAGTACGGGTCCTTGTCAGACAGGTCAGTGATCCAGAGCATGAACGGCGCATGGCGTAACTCGATGGAGAACATCAGTGCCTTGTAGAGGGCAAAGAAGACCGGAATCTGGACCAGCATCGGCAGGCAACCGCCCAAGGGATTTACCTTGTGGTCGCGATACAACTCCATAACGGCACGGTTCATGGCGTCACGGTCGTTCTTGTACTTTTCCTTGAGCGCAGCCATCTTGGGCTGCAGCTTGCCCATCTCCTTCATCGACTTGTAACTCTTGTGGGTCAGCGGAAAGAAGACGATCTTCAGGATGATGGTGATGAAGATGATACCGACACCGTAATTGGGGATGTAGGTGTAAAAGAACTTGAGGGTGTGCAGCATCGGCTTGGCAAGTACCGTGAACCAGCCCAGGTCGAGTGACTGCTCGAGGGAGGAGCCCTGCGCCTTCAGGATGTCGATATCCTTGGGACCAATAAACAACGTGTGGCTGACGGTGACTGACTGACCTGACGAAACCGTAAAGGCCGGCGATGTCGCCACTGACTCGATGAAACCGGACTGATTCTTCTTGATCTCAACATTGGCCACGCTGCCGTTGTCAGCCAGCTGCGCAATCAGAAAATACTTATCGGTGATACCGGCCCACTGGACCAGCTTGTCATACTTTTTAACAGCGCTGTCGAACTCCTTGGGGGCGTCGGTCTGCAGCGAGTTGTCAGCGAACACCGTCGAACCGTAGGTCTCATAACGGCTGTCCTTTTCCTTGATCTCGGAAGGCGCGGTTATGATCTGCTGCAGCGAACCGACCAGTGGTGAAGGCGAATTGTTGATCAGCTGCGTTGCAAGCCCAATGCCGTACTGGGCAGCATCAAACGAGTAGACCTTGCGAACGACATACCCCTGGGGGGAGACGTGGGTAAAGACCAGCTGCTGCTTTTGGCCATCTGCAATCGAAAGCTGCTTGCTATCGACACCGTACAGAACCTGCGGATGCAACGCAAAACCGGCGCCACGGGTTGAACCAACCGGCAGCGATGGATCAGCAGTATCAAGGAGCACAACTGACTTGGCGTCAACGGCGTTCTTCTCGCGATAGCCCTTCAGGGTAAGACTCTTGAGGGCGCCTCCCGCGGTAGTAAAGACAGCTTCATACAGTGGTGTATCGACTTTGACCAATTGCGCATCAGCGGCATGAACAACAGGGGCCGCTACAACAGGAGCAACAGCCGGTGCAAGTGGCTGCTGAGATGAAGACGCACCCTGTACGCCTGCTGGTTGCTGTACTGAAGTGTCAGCTGGCTTCTGCTGACCCATAAAAAACGAGAACAGATAAAAGACCGCAACAGAAAGCACAATAGCAATAATAGTACGTTTTTCCATACAGGCTCCAGTACGGCAAGTAGTCAGATTACGGGATCAAAGCCGCCTGGATGCCAAGGGTGACACTTGAGCAAACGACGCAATGACAGGTATGAACCCTTGTAGGGACCATACCGGCGAATTGCCTCCAAGGCATAAGCGGAACAGGTGGGGTAAAAGCGACACGATGGAGGCAATACCGGAGAGATCAGACGGCGATAAACATGAATAAAGAACATGAGCAGCCTGGATACCATCAGCAGCTACCAATCCGCTGAAAGGCGCGCTGCAACTCGGCGCACAATGCTGAGCCATCCAGCGCAGCTGCACGACTTCGTACGATCACGTTCACGTCAACTGCAGGCAGACCGTGGCGATGCTGACGAAAAAATTCGCGGACCTGACGCTTGATTCGGTTGCGCACAACAGCCCCTCCTACTTTACGACTGGCTGTTACCCCCAGACGAGGGAATCCATACTGATTGTGCTGCCAGACAACCAAGAAGGCCGGTCCGGAAAAACCGGGCCGGCCAGCCGAGAGTCTGGTAAACTCTGGCCGCCGCAAAAGACGAGCAGCCTTTGGATACGTTGCGCGTGCTGATGGCACGACTGTATGTCGCAATGAAGATTACTTGGAAGCGATTTGCACTGCCAGGCGCTTGCGGCCTTTGGCGCGACGACGCTTGATCACCAAGCGACCATTTTTTGACGACATACGCACCAGGAACCCGTGGGTCCGTTTACGAGAAGTATTGCTGGGTTGAAAGGTTCTTTTCACGGCTCTGCTCCAGATAAGTAAAAATATTGTTCAGCCCACTATCGATACAGATATGGGAACGAGAGTATTAATCAGAACAGCGGCCTTCTGTCAAGTGTTTTTTATACTCAACGCCCCGTTTTAAGCATTGAAAAAAGGGGGGGGCTCTGCTAAGGTGCTGACCCTATGAGAAGACCTCCTAAAACGGACCAAACTCACTCCTATAGTATCAATATTATTCAATTATAGCGTTATCAACAGGTGTTGATATACCTGTTGATAAACACGGGCAGGACAAGCTGGCAAGAACAGCAGAACTCACCAGTGTGACAAGCAAAATATCCCCTGCACAGGGTGTTGATAGCGCCACTGGCAACCAACATGAGCATCAAGGTACCATTTGACAACTATGCCTTCCTCCAAGAAAGATATCATGCAAACTGTCTGGACACAGACTGCAACCAACCTCGAAAGGGTTATTCCTCCCCAAAACTATATCAACTGGATCCAACCGATCCAATATAGTCACACCGAGAATAACAACGTCGTGGTCTGTGTACCGAACCAGTTTTTCAAGGAATGGCTGGAAGACAATTACCTGGATCTGATTAACAGTGCCCTCTCGATCACTGCGGAAAAAAACCTCGCCATCGCGGTGACCATCAAGGAAGATGAGACACCCCTGCCACAGCCAGTAGAAGAGACTAGTCAGACGGCACCGAAACCGCTGCGAGGAGAGCCGAGGCCTGCCCAGGCTGAGCGGGACGGAACACCACTCAATCCGCGGTATACCTTTGACCAGTTTGTCAGTGGCTCGGGCAATCAGTTTTCTCACGCCGCCGCGCTGGCAGTAGCCAACAATCCCGCCATTACCTACAACCCGCTGTTTATCTACGGCGGCGTTGGCCTGGGCAAAAGCCATCTGCTGCATGCGGTAGGACACCAGATTCTGTCCCAGAAGCCAGAGACTCGGGTCTGCTACTGCTCAGCAGAAAAGTTCATGCACGAAATGGTAAACTCTATTCGGCTCAATAAGATGGAAGATTTTCGGGAGCGCTACCGTTCAGTAGATGTACTGCTGATCGATGATATTCAGTTCATTGCCGGACGGGAGCGGACCCAGGTAGAGTTCTTTCATACCTTCAATTCACTGTATGAATCGCATAAGCAGATCGTGATTACGTCGGACAAATTCCCGCGGGAAATGCCCAACCTGGAGGAACGGCTACGTTCACGTTTTGAATGGGGCCTGATCGCCGACATACAGCCGCCGGACCTTGAAACAAAGATGGCTATTCTCAAAAAGAAGGCTGAACTGAATCGGATTAACCTGCCTGATGAAGTGGCCTACTTTCTGGCATCCAGTGATACCCGCAATATACGGGAGCTGGAGGGGATGCTGATCCGGCTGGGAGCCTACAGCAGTCTGCAGCATATCCCGATCACCCTGGCCATGGCTAAGGACAACCTGAAGGATATCCTGGTAGATAAACGTAAAGAGATCACGGTAGAACTGATCCAGAAGAACGTGGCGGATCACTTTAATCTCAAGGTGGCGGACCTCAAGTCAGATAAACGGCTCAAAACGTTTGTGCAGGCGCGACAGGTGGCTATCTGGCTTTGTCGTGATCTGACCAGCGCCTCCTATCCGGATATCGGCAGCAGGTTTGGTGGCAAAGATCACTCGACCGTGATCCACGCCACCAAAAAAATCGATCGCTTGCTGGGCGAAGATCCACAGTTGGCCAGCACAATCGAAACGATTCGCAACACTATCTTGCAGTGAATCTGTAACTTGTCACCAGACGCTGTTGAACAAGCTGGGGATAGCTGTGGACAGATCACTGCCTGTGGAAAAAGGCCGCGTTACCAACAGCAGCATCAACAGCAAAGCAAACTGATTTTGGTAACTACTGCAAGGGGTTAGGAACAACCCACAGTTTCCACAGCACTAATAATAATAACAAAAGGTTTCTTTCTTTATAAACAAAAGAAATGATAAGCAGACCGCCATGCACAGCAAAGGAGCACGGATATGAATTTCAGGATTGACCGGGAAAGCTTTCTCAAGGCGTTGCAGAAGGTCCAGGGAATTGTCGAAAAACGGACGTCGATGCCGATCCTGTCCAACGTGCTGATCGAGGCAAGTGGTGATAGTATCGCCATCGTTGCCACCGATCTGGAAGTAGGCCTCAAAAGCAGTTATCCGGCCAAGGTGGAGCAGGATGGCAGAATCACGGTGGGCGCCAAAAAGCTGTATGAGATTGTCAAGGAACTGCCCAACCAGGAGATCAGCTTCAGCACCAAGGACAACGACTGGGTCGAGATTACCTGCGGCAAGGTCCGTTTCAATATCGTCGGTCTGTCGCCGGATGAATTTCCTGCAGTTGCTACGGTCAAGGATGAGCAGCTGCTGGAGCTGGAGGCAGCCCTACTGCGCACCATGATCGAGAAAACCTCGTACGCCATTTGCAACGACGAAACCAAATACAACCTCAACGGCATCTTTACCCGGGTGGAAAGCGGTGATAAGGGTCAGCTGCTGAAGATGGTAGCCACCGATGGCCATCGGCTCTCGATCGCGTCGGGCGATTTCAGCGGCAAGGCCAATCCTGAACTACTGAAGGGTGTTATATTGCCGAAAAAGGGTATCTACGAGATTAAGAAAATCACCGATGAAGGTGATGGACTGCTTAAATTCGGTTTTGTGGATAGCAGTGCTGTGCTCAAAAAAGGCGACACTACCCTGGTGATGCGACTGGTGGATGGTGAGTTTCCTGACTACACCCGGGTGATTCCTGCTACCAACGACCAACACGTCAAGGCCAAGCGCGAAGACCTGATCCACGCTGTACGACGGATGGCAATCCTTTCCAGCGAGAAGTTTAAGGGGATCATGCTGGAGATCGACGGCAACGGGGTCAAGATCTCTTCCAGCAACCCGGAACTGGGCGATGCCATGGAGGAGCTGGAAGTGAGTTACAGTGGCGAGCCGTTCTCGGTACGCTTCAATGCTCGCTACCTGCTGGACGTACTGTCGGTCTGCGAAAGCGAACAGGTGCTGATGAAATTCAAGAATGAGCTGTCACCATCCATTATCACACCGGATGAGGGGGACACCTTCCTGGCGGTGATCATGCCGATGAGGCTCTAGTGCTGCTGACCGGCATCAGGCTTGATCAGTACCGCAACCTGGCCGCTGCCGAGTTGCGACCCAGCAACCAGATAACCCTGCTGCATGGACTGAACGGCCAGGGTAAGACCAATCTGCTGGAGGCGATCTATCTGCTGGGGACTGGACGCTCCTTTCGCAACGTAAAGACGCCCGATCTGATCAGGCAGGGGATGGATACGGCGGTTGTTACCGGTCAGGTGCTGACTGGCGGCGTTGCCAGTGAAATCAAGGTACAGCTGGCGGGCAAACAACGGCGGGTAACCGTGGATGGCAAGCCGGTCCAGCGGGCCGCAGAGTTGCATGGCAAGCTGGCAGCAGTGGTCTTCTCACCAGACGACACCGCCATGGTCAAACAGGGACCTGAAACCAGGCGCCGCTATCTCGATCGGGCACTGTACACCGGTAAGGCCACCTTTTTGCGGGATTACCACGAGTATTACCGTACCCTGAAGCAACGTAACGCCCTGTTGCGGTGCGGTACGAGCGACGGACTGGATGTCTGGAGCGAACAGCTGGTGACCAGCGGTACACGGCTGATGGAACACCGCCGCCAGTACGTGGCGCAGCTGCTGCCACTGGTACAACAGCACTATCAGCGGCTAGCCGGCAGTCGTGAGACGGTGGAATTGGCCTATGCACCGGACAGCGATCACCGGTTTCAGGAGCAGCTTGAGCAGTGTCGAGTCACAGACTTGCGTCGCGGCACCACCGGACGCGGACCCCACCGTGACGATCTGGCGTTTATGATTGATGGCCACGATCTGAAGACCTTCGGCTCCCAGGGACAGCAACGGTCCTTTGTGCTGGCCCTTAAACTGGCCGAACTGGACCATCTGCAGCAGACCTTCGGCGAACCGCCGCTGATGCTGTTGGATGACATCGCCTCCGAGCTTGATCGGGAGCGGATACACAACCTGCTGGACTTCCTGCGTCAGCGGCAGGTGCAGGTTGTGATCACCACCACCACCACGGTCGGCATCGACCCCGGTATGCTGCAGCAGAGCAGCCTGTATCGGGTGGATGCCGGCACATTGACGTACGAGGGAAGTGTACCCAGATGAGCGAGATCGAAAAGAACGCAGCAGAGGCGGCCGATTACGGCGCCGGAAGCATCAAGGTCCTGGAGGGACTCTCGGCTGTCCGCAAGCGGCCGGCCATGTATATCGGCTCTACCGCCGCCCAGGGCCTGCACCACCTGGTCTACGAGATCGTGGACAACTCCATCGACGAGGCCCTGGCCGGACACTGCGACACGGTTGCCGTCACTATCAACACCGACGGCTCGGTGACCGTGGTCGATAACGGCCGCGGTATCCCCACCGACCTGCACCCCAGCGAGGGCCGTTCGGCGGCCGAGGTGGTGCTGACCGTGCTGCATGCCGGCGGCAAGTTCGACAACGACTCCTACAAGGTATCCGGTGGTCTGCACGGCGTGGGTGTCTCGGTGGTCAACGCCCTCTCCAAGACACTGGAGCTGGAGATCCGCCGTGATGGCAAGATCTGGCGGCAATCCTACCGCCGCGGCGAACCCCAAGCCCCCTTGGAGGTGACCGGCGAGACCAAGCGTCGCGGCACCAAGATTACCTTCATGCCGGACGAAGAGATCTTCGAGACCACCGAGTTTTCCTTTGACGTGCTGTCCCAGCGGTTACGGGAACTGGCCTTCCTCAACGCCGGCGTCAGGATCACCATCGCCGACGAGCGGGCCGAGGGAAAATCCCATGAGTTTTTCTACGAGGGGGGCATCAACTCCTTTGTTGAATACCTGAACCGGGCCAAGACCGCCCTGCACGCAAAGCCGATCTACGTCAAGGGTGAAAAGGGCGGTGTGGAGATCGAGATCTCCATGCAGTACAACGATTCCTACGACGAGAAGATCTTCTCCTTTGCCAACAACATCAACACCCACGAGGGCGGCACGCACCTGGTGGGCTTCAAGGCGGCCCTGACCCGCACCATGAACGGCTACGCCGCTGCCAATGACCTGCTCAAAAAAGAGAAGGTAGCCATCTCTGGCGATGACCTGCGGGAGGGTCTGACTGCCGTGATCTCGGTCAAGATTCCCCAGCCTCAGTTTGAAGGGCAGACCAAGACCAAGCTGGGCAACTCCGAGGTCAAGGGCTATGTAGAGTCGCTCTTAAACGAGAAGCTGGCGACCTACCTGGAGGAAAACCCCAAGATCGCCAAGGATGTGCTCAACAAGTCGATCGAGGCGGCACGGGCCCGTGAGGCGGCCCGCAAGGCCCGCGAGACGGTGCGCCGCAAGGGGGCCATGGACCTGGGCGGTCTGCCGGGCAAGCTGGCCGACTGCCAGGAGAAGGACCCGGCCCAGTGCGAACTGTACCTGGTGGAGGGTGACTCGGCCGGCGGTTCGGCCAAACAGGGACGCGACCGTAAGTTCCAGGCCATCCTGCCGTTGAAGGGTAAGATCCTGAACGTGGAGAAGGCCCGCTTTGACAAGATGATCGCCTCCCAGGAGATCCGCACCCTGATCACCGCCATGGGCACCGGCATAGGCAAGGACGACTTCGACATCGCCAAGCTCCGGTACGGTCGGATCATTGTCATGACCGACGCCGACGTGGACGGTTCCCACATCCTGACCCTGCTCTTGACCTTCTTCTATCGCAACATGCGGGAGCTGATTGAGCGCGGCCACCTTTACATCGCCCAGCCGCCGCTCTACAAGGTCAAGCGGGGCAAGAAAGAGATGTACCTCAAGAACGAGCAGGCGTTGCAGCAGTTCCTGCTGGAGGAGGGGGCCGAAGAACTGACGCTTAAGCTGGAAAAAGGCGAGCGGGTCTATAAAGGCTCGCAGATTATCCCGGTGATCCGACAGTTCATCGAACACCGCGCCATCCTGGATAAGGTGGTCAAGAAGGGGATTGCCGCAGAGCTGCTGCCGTTGATGCTCAAGGCCGGCGTACCGGCTGATCTGGAGGAGCTGAGCCAGTTTGCACCCTACCTGGAGCAGATGAAGCAACTGGCCGGTGACGCCGACTACCAGCTGGAGGAGGAGCGGATCAACTTCAGCCTGGGCAACGTGCGCCACCTGCTGGACAGCCAGACCCTGAAGGTGCTGGCCAGCCACGAGTATCTGCTGCTGGTGGAAAACTTCCGCAAGGTCTGCGAGACCATGGCCGGTGGTCAGGCCTTCCTGGAGCAGGAGGGCAAGCCGCTTCTGGCCACCGACAACCATGAGGAGCTGCTGGTCTGGTTCCTGGAATACGCCAAGAAGGGTCTCAACATCCAGCGCTACAAAGGTCTCGGTGAGATGAATCCGGAGCAGCTCTGGGAAACCACCATGAACCCCCAGAACCGCACGCTCTTGCAGGTCAAGATCGAGGACCTGGTGGAGGCGGACGAGATCTTCACCGTGCTGATGGGCGATCAGGTGGAGCCGAGACGCGATTTTATCGAACAGAACGCACTGAATGTCGTCAACCTCGACATCTAAGGTTAAGGGACAGATCACATGCAGGAACAGACAAGCCAGAAGATAGCGGTCAATATCGAAGACGAGATGAAGCGGTCCTACATGGACTACGCCATGTCGGTCATCATCGGACGGGCCCTGCCCGATGTGCGGGACGGCCTGAAGCCGGTGCACCGGCGCTGCCTGTACGCCATGCACGACCTGGGCAATGACTACAACAAGCCCTACAAGAAGTCGGCCCGCGTAGTCGGTGACGTGATCGGTAAGTACCACCCCCACGGTGACACCGCGGTCTACGACACCATCGTGCGGATGGCCCAGGACTTCTCACTGCGCTACCTGCTGGTGGATGGCCAGGGTAACTTCGGTTCGGTGGACGGCGACAGCGCGGCTGCCATGCGGTACACCGAGATCCGGATGAAACAGCTCACCCAGGAGCTGTTGGCCGATCTGGAGAAAGAGACCGTCCCCTTCACCCCCAACTACGACGAGTCGTTGTCCGAACCGGCGGTGCTGCCCTCCAAGTTCCCCAACCTGCTGGTGAACGGTTCGGCCGGCATCGCGGTCGGTATGGCCACCAACATCCCCCCCCACAACCTGTGCGAGATCGCCGATGCGATCATCGCCCTGATCCACAATCCGGCCCTGACCTTCGAGGAGCTGTTGGCGCTGGTGCCGGGCCCCGATTTCCCCACCGGCGGCACCATCTACGGTCGTCAGGGGATCCTGGACGCCTACGCCACCGGCCGCGGCATCATCCAGATCCGGGCCAAGGCCCATGTGGAGACCAGTAAGAAGCAGGACCGCCAGTCGATCGTGGTGACCGAGATCCCCTACCAGGTCAACAAGGCTCGCCTGATCACCAGCATCGCCGAGCTGGTCAAGGAAAAGAAGGTAGAGGGGATCAGCGACCTGCGGGATGAATCGGACCGCGACGGTATGCGGATCGTGATCGACCTGAAAAAGGACGAGAACGCCGAGGTACTCTTAAATCAGCTCTACAAGCATACCCAGATGCAGACCTCCTTCGGCATCAACATGCTGGCCATCGTCCACAACCGGCCCAAGGTGCTGTCGCTGGTGGAGATGATGCAGTGCTTTGTGGAGCACCGCCGTGAGGTGGTCACCAAGCGTACCTTGTTCGAACTGAAGAAGGCCGAGGCCCGGGCCCATATCCTGGAGGGCCTCAAGATTGCCTTGGATTGGCTGGATGCGGTGATCGAGCTGATCCGGGCCTCCAAGAACCCGGAAGAGGCCAAGCAGGGCCTGATGGCCGGCTGGTTCTCCGATCCGGTCTTCCTGAAGAAGCTGGAGATCGCGCCGCTGGATCAGCAGACCTTCCGGCCCGGCGTGCAGCTGTCCGAGAAGCAGGCCCAGGCGATCCTGGAGATGCGTCTGCAGCGCCTGACCGGCCTGGAGCGGGACAAGATCCTGCAGGAGTACGAAGATATCATGCGGCTGATCGCCCGCCTGAAGGAGATTCTGGCCTCCGATCAGGAGATCATGAAGATCATCGTCGGCGAACTGACCGAGATCAAGGACAAGTTCGGCGACAAGCGCCGCAGCGAGATCATCGACCGTACCGCCGAGATATCTCTGGAAGACACCATCGAGGACGCCGAGATGGTGGTCACGGTCTCCCACTCCGGCTACATCAAGCGCAGCGCCGTGGACCTCTACCGCGCCCAGCGCCGGGGCGGCAAGGGTAAGACCGGCATGAAGACCAAGGAAGAGGATTTCGTGGAGCAGTTGTTCATCGCCTCCACAAAAGACTACCTGTTGTTCTTCACCGACATGGGACGGGTNNCGGGTCTACCGGATCAAGGTCTACGAGATCCCCGAGGGCAGCCGCACCACCAAGGGCAAGGCGGTGGTCAACCTGGTCAATGTGCAGGACGGCGAGAAGGTCACCACCATCCTGCCGGTGAAGGACCTGAACCGCGATGATCTGTTCCTGTTCATGGCCACGAAGCAGGGCGTGGTCAAGAAGACGCCGCTGATGGAGTATGTCAATATCCGTACCACCGGCATCAACGCCGTCAATCTGGACGAGGGGGACAAGCTGATCGCCGTAGCCCTGACCGACGGCAGCAAGGATATCTTCCTGGCCTCCCGCTGCGGCAAGGCGATCCGTTTCAGCGAAGAGGACGCCCGCCCGATGGGCCGCGTGACCCGCGGTGTGCGTGGCATGAACCTTGAGAATGGCGACGTGGTGATCGGCATGGAGGTGGTGGACCCCACCGCTACCGGCTCCACCATCTTCACCGTCACCGAGAACGGCTACGGCAAGCGGACCGACCTGGATGAGTACCGTGACCAGAGCCGGGGCGGCAAGGGCCTGATCACCATCAAGACCAGCGAGCGCAACGGCATGGTGGTGGACGTGATGCAGGTGGCCGACGACAATGAGTTGATGGTGATCACCGATCAGGGCAAGATCCTGCGGGTGCCGGTCTCCGGCTTCTCGGTGATCGGTCGCAACACCCAAGGGGTGCGGCTGATGGTGACCGAGGATCAGGAAAAGATCGTGGCCGTGGCCAAGCTGGCAGAAAGCGATGAAGATGATGACGAAGGGAGCGAGGAGCAGGCGTAAGGCCCCACGATCATGCCCAGAGTTGTCAGTTTTGATAGCTCCCACCGGGAGCGCCGGCGCATCGTGCGGCTGCTGGATTTCCTGAAACGGGACAGCCTGACCCGCGATCAACTGGAACGGATCGGCCGTCGCCTGCAGAAGGCCGGCCGCCGCGCCCTGCCCCCGTTGGTACGGCGGCTGTGGCACGAACAGGACCGGGAGCAGCTCTACCGCTATACCTGCATGCTTGACTTTTTCGATGCCACCACCTGGCTGGACCAGCTGGTGGCGTTGACCCTCAAGCGCCGTGATCTGGGGGATGAGGGCCGGATTCCCCTGCTGGAGATCCTGCAGGACTACGGGGTGGACGTCTCCTCGCCGCCCTTTGCGCGGGCAGACCTGACCAGCGGCACGCTGAACAGCTTCCTGGATACCTGTCTCAGCGAAGGTCCCTGGGGACTGGTCCGCTTCATGGATCGTTTTCTGGATGCCGATGAGGTGCTGCGTAGTCAACTGATACGCCGCCTGGGTGCTCGTGCTGATCATGGTCCTCAGGCGGCAGCCCTGTTACGGATGCTGGCCTACTTCGAGTACGCCGAGGTGGCCGGACTGGCGGTTGAGACGCTGGGTAGCCTGCGCCACGGCTGTGCTCTGGCGGTGCTGCAGCAGCTGCAGTTTCTGGTGGTGGAGGGGCTTGCGGAGCGGATCGAACGCAGCATCCGCCGGCTGGGTTTCCTCGGTATTCGTCAAGCAGAACCGCTGCCGGCGGTCTTCGCGGCCGGCACGGAGCTGATCACCACACAATCGTCGCCGGTGGACTGCTACGGTGTGCGCACGATCTGGTTCTCCTGGCTGTTGCCGGATGATAGCCTGGCGGCGCTGGTGCTGCAGCTTGGCGATGGTGAGGGGGTGTTGCATGCCGTGCAGACCCGCTTCCAGAATCGCAAAGAGCACGACGACTATCTGGATGAGGTCAATGCCGACGAGGGGATGTTCCCGGTGGGGCTGCCCTATCTGGTGAGCCTGCTCAAGGACGCCACCCAGCAGAGCATTGAACAGAACTTTTACCTGCCACCGGACCTGTATGCCGGCCGGCACTTGCTGGGTGCGGTTGATTTGCGGCCCGAGCAGTACCTGCCCAGCTTTGAGGCGGAGCTGCTGGACGGCCTGGTGGAGCGGTTGGCCTCGCACCTGGGGGAGAGTGAAAAGCTGCTGGAAGAGCCGTTTTTCGAGGGCTGGATCTATTCCGACCCGCTGGTGTACGAACTGGCCGAAGCACTCGGCAGTGACGGTGAACCGCTGCTCAAGCGGGCGCCAGATCAGCAGGAACCGTTTCTGGAACGATTCTGCAACGAACTGATTGAGCCGAACAAGCTGGGCCTGTTGCGCCGTCTGCTGCTGACCGCCGACCTGATGCAGCAGTGTGTTGCTGCTCCAGAGCTGGTGCAGCGGGTGCTGGCCGTTTCCTTGAGTCTGGTCGGTGCGCCACTACCACTGGTGCGACATCCCTTTGTCAGGCGGCTGGCCCTGGACAGCATCGAGCTGGCCCGCCAATCCCTTGATGAGGGCTTTGATCCACGCCGGCAGCAGCAGTTTGATGACGAGGAGTGGGAATGAAGATCGCGGTGATCGGTGCAGGCAGTTGGGGTACGGCCCTGGCGCAGGTGCTGGCCGGCAACGGCCATGATGTCTGTCTGTGGGCCTATGAACCGGAACTGGTGGCCGGCATGCAGGCCACGCGGGTCAACCATCTCTTTTTGCCGGACGTAGCGC
>DFYU01000066.1:167-6403 GCA_002383415.1 Geobacter sp. UBA4074 | reverse complement strand
GGCACCGGCCTGGGCCTGGCCATCTGTCGCCGTCTGACCGAACTGATGGGGGGCAGCATTACGGTGGAGAGCACCCCCGGCCTTGGCAGTTGCTTCCAGGTGCTGCTGCCGCTACAGCTTGACAGCGATCAGCAGCCGGCGCTGTCTCAGCCGTCAGCCAGCGCAGCCGGCTGGAGCGGAGAGCCGTTGCAGATCCTGTTGGCAGAAGACCAGGTTGTCAGCCGTGTTTTCGCCACACGGCTGCTGGAACGGCTGGGGCACTCGGTGGTTGCGGTGGAGGACGGTGCCGCTGCGCTGGAGGCTTGGCAGCAGCAGCCGTTCAATATCATCCTGATGGATGTCCAGATGCCCGGTATGGACGGTCTGGCAGCCACCCAGGCCATCCGGGCCGAGGAGCAGCAACGCCAGTCTCCGCCAACAGCCATTATCGCGCTGACCGCCCATGCCCTGACCGGTGATCGGGAACAGCTGTTGGAGGCCGGCTTTGATGGCTATGTGCCCAAGCCGATCGACCTGACCCTGCTGCTGGCCGAGGTTAACCGGTTGCTGGGGCCACCAACTGAAGGGGCGACAATACACTGACGCTTCAGATTCGTGCTGCGCGTCTGGTTACCTTGTTTTTCTGTGGTATAGTTGAACCAAATGACAGTGGTGGGCGAGGTAGGTTTGGACGTGCCATCCCTGTTTCTTCTGGAGGTAGTTATGACACCGGCTGAGCATTTAAAGGGTATGACACTGCTCTATGTCGAGGATGAGGATGTAGCCAGGATGGCGGTGGGTGCCTTTCTGAAGCGTCAGGTGGGGACATTGCTGCTGGCCAAGGACGGCCAGGATGGTCTGGAGCAGTTTCAGATGCACCATCCCGATATCGTGGTCAGCGACCTGGAGATGCCGGTTATGAACGGCATGCAGATGGTGCATAAGATGCGGGAGCTGGACAATGGCACCCCGATCATCATCACCACCGCCTATGACGATGAGGCCCATGCCTGCCCTGAGGCCGACCGGGTGATTATCAAGCCGATCATGTTCAATGACCTGTTGGCCAGCATTCTTGACTGTATTGCCGAGCGCGCCGCACGGGCGAACTGAGCGGTTACGCAGCGCACAAAAAGCGCCCGCTTCCGGCATCGTCTCCGGAAGCGGGCGTTTTTTGTTTCCCGTTAGCGTAGTGCCGCTTCGGCAAGCACCTCGGCAATATCCTTCACCTNNGCATGGTCAGGCAGTAGGGGCAGGCCACGCAGACCGTATCCGGTTGCTGTTCCAGCGCCTCCTTGGCACGGTTCAGGTTGATCCGCTCGCCGGTAAACTCCTCCATCCACATCCGGCCGCCGCCGGCCCCGCAGCAGAAGCCGTCTTCGCGGTTGCGTGGCAGCTCGGTCGGGGCAACCCCGGTGGCCAGCTCCAGCGCCTCTCTGGGTTCGTCGTAGATGCCGTTGTGACGGCCCAGGTAGCAGGAATCGTGGTAGACCAGCCTGCCCAGCTCGGCCACCTGGCGGTTCAGTTTCAGGCGGCCATCCTGCACCAGGTGGAGCAGCAGCTGGCTGTGGTGGATCACCTCCAGCTCGATACCATACTGACGGTAGTCGTTCTTGAGGGTAGTCAGGCAGTGGGGGCACTGCGCGATCACTTTTTTGATTCCCTTTTCCTTAAACAGGGCGACATTTTCCTTGGCCAGCTTGTCGAAGACAAACTCGTTGCCCAGTCGCCGCAGCGAATCGCCACAGCATTTCTCGTCTTTGCCCAGGATGCCCCAAGAGACGCCAGCCTTGTCCAACAGCTGCGCCAGGGCCAAGGTCACCTGCTTGGCCCGGGCATCGAAGGAGCCGGCGCAGCCGACGTAGAACAGGTACTCGGTCTGGCCTGGCTCGAAGCTGCGTTCCCCCAGCAGGGTGGCCCACTTGCCCCGCTCCGAAGGGGCGATGCCCCAGGGGTTGCTGCGGCCTTCCATGTTTTCGAACAGGTTGAGCAGTTCTTCCGGGAATTTGGCCTCCATCTCCACCAGGTGCCGCCGCAGCGGAATCAGCTTGGGCATCTGCTCGATAAACACCGGGCAGGACTCCAGGCAGGCGCCGCAGGTGGTGCAGGACCAGATCGTCTCTTCGCTGATGCTGCCGTCACCGGCCTCGCCGATCAGCGGCAGCACCGGTTGCTGACCGTTTTTAAGGGCCGAGCCGTTGGCCAGGAGGTTCAGTTTCAGGTCGTGGATCACCCGCCGTGGGTTGAGTGGTTTGTTGGTGGCGCTGGCCGGGCAGGCCAGCTGACAGCGGCCGCACTCGGTGCAGGAGAAGGCGTCCAGGAGTTCCTTCCAGCTGTAGCCGGTGACGTTGTCCAGGCCGAATTGATCGCCTTTGACAAACTGCTCACGCTCAGGCAGTACCGGCTGCTGGTGGCGCCGCAGGAAGATGTTGGGGATGGCGGTAATGATATGGAAGTGCTTGCTTAAGGGCAACAGGTTCATGAACAACAGCAGCGCGCCGGCATGGGTCCACCAGGAGAGGTCGTGTACCAGTTTGGCCTGCTCGGGCTTGATCAGCGGCAGGAACCAGCTTGAGATCGGCATGATCCCCTTGGCCAGTTCCAGCACCGAGCCCTGCATGCGGGAGAGTTTGGCGGCGTTGATGCCGAAGGTGGCCAGCATCAGGATGGCGATCAGGCTCAGGATGAAGAACGCCTCGAAGGTGCGGGCCTCCGGGTAGGGCGGCGCGACAGCCCGGCGGATGGCGGCTGCGGTCACCGCCAGCAGGGTTATCAGCGAGACCACGTCGATCATCTGCATCAGCGGCACAAAGATGCTGTCCGGCAGCTTGGAGAAGTTGATCTGCGGGAACAGGCCGTGCAGCAGGAACTCAGTATTGGCAATCATCAAGACCAGGAAGCACCAGAAGATCACCAGGTGCACCAGGCCGTAGGGCTTTCTGACCACCCGCAACTGGGCAAAGGCATAGCGCAGGGTGTCGCCGATCCGCTGGCCGATGTCGTCCAGGCGGTTATCGGGCCTGCCCAGGGCGGTCAGCGAGAGTCGCTTCCAACAGCTGTAGCAGAAGAGGGCAACGGCGGCGATCAGGATCGGGGCAAAGATGGTCGGGGTCGGTGTCATTGTTTCGTGCCCCTCGCTTTCAGTTCACGGATTTTTTGGGTCAGCAGCGGCACCACCTGGAATAGGTCGCCGACGATGCCGTAGTGGGCCACCTCGAAGATCGGGGCGTCCTTGTCGCGGTTGATGGCGATGATCAGGTCCGAGTCCTGCATCCCCACCAGGTGCTGGATGGCGCCGGAGATGCCGCAGGCGATGTAGATCTTGGGGCGGACCGTCTTGCCGGTCTGGCCCACCTGGCGGTCGTGGCCCAGCCAGCCGGCATCCACTGCGCTGCGGGAGCCGCCCACGACGCCGTGCAGCTCGTCGGCCAGTTCCTTCAGGATGCCGAAGTTTTCCGGTCCCATCATGCCGCGGCCGCCGGAAACGATGAACTCGGCCCCGCCGATGTCGATATGGTGACTGGCATCGCTGTCTTTGAGGATCTCCAGTACCTTGACCAGCACACTCTCTTCCGGGATGGCGAAGTCACTGCGAATGATCTCGCCTTTGGAGCCGACCTGCGGTTCCGGCATCTGCATCACATGGGGCCGTACCGTGGCCATCTGGGGGCGGTACTTGTCGCACATGATGGTGGCCATGATGTTGCCGCCAAAGGCGGGCCGGGTCTGCATCAGGTTGCGTTTCTCGTCGATGTCCAGGCCGGTGCAGTCGGCAGTGAGGCCGGTGCCGACCCGGGTGGCTACCGCGCCGGCCAGGTCGCGGCCCATGCCGGTGGCCCCCATCAGGATCACCTCCGGCTTGTACTGTCCGATCAGGTGGCAGCAGGCCTCAAGATAAGGTTGGGTGCGGTAGTCGCGATACAGCGGGTGATCCAGCAGATAGGCCTTGCTGGCGCCGTAGCTAAAGGCCTCGTTACAGAGGGCTTCTACCTGGTGTCCGATCACCAGGGCGCACAGTTCAACGCCCAGCTTGTCGGCCAGTTCACGCCCCTTGCCTAGCAGCTCCCAGGAAACCTTGGCTGCCTCGCCATCGGCCTGTTCGATGAAGACCCATACCCCGCGGTACTGGGCCTGCAGCTTGGCCAGGGCCGCCGCCTCTTCATCAACCTCTTCCGCCGGGGCAGCGCCGGACTTGTCCAGCTCGGCCAGAATCGCCAGCTCTTCAGGGGTGAAGGTCATCTCCAGCGCCTGGGCCGGACAGACCTTGACGCACTTCAGGCAGCCGATACACTTGTCTGCCTGCACCAGCGGCTCGCCGGCCTCGTTCATGGTGATGCAGTTGACCGGGCAGGAACTCTCGCAGCGAGCGCCGCAGGCGATGCACTTGCCGGCCAGCAACTGGGCGCGGCCTCTGGGTTTCTTCAGTTTTGGTTGCGTTTCGGACATTGGTATCCCTCAAAGAGAGGGGCAAGGGGCAAGGGGCAAGGGGCAGGAAACATAGTTTCCTTGACCCTTGACCCCTGACCCCTGACCCTTAAAGTGGTAGCAGGTCCTTCTCCATCAACTTTTCCAGCAACAGATCAACAGCACCTTGCGGGTCGGCGTAGCCGTCGCCGATGATCTCGCCCTTGGCCCGTTCCGGTGAGAAGATCTTGGATACCCAGGTGGGTGACCCTTTCAGGCCCACGGTCTGGGTATCCAGCGTGAGCACCTGGTTATCCCAGGTTTCCACGACGGCATCCACCGCTGCCAGACGCATCGGTACCGTCGGGTAGCGGGGACGGTTGATCTCCCGCACCACCGTCAGCAGGGCCGGCAGGGGGGCCTGCACCCGCTCGTGCCGCCCCTCCAGCTTGCGGCTGACCACCAGTGAGCGATTGCCGATATCCAGTTGTTCCACCTTGTCCACCAGGGTCAGCTGTTGGTAGCCCAGGCGCACCGCAATGCCGGGACCCACCTGGGCGGTGTCGCCGTCGATGGTCTGCTTGCCGCACAGCACCAGTCCCACCGGCTCCACTTCGTCATTGAGCTTTTTGATGGCCGCTGCCAGCACCTTGCTGGTGGCCAGGGTGTCGGCACCGCCAAAGCAGCGGTCCGACAGCAGGATGGCGCGATCGACTCCCACCGCTAACGCCTTGCGCAGGGTGGCCTCGGCGTTGGGCGGGCCCATGGAAAGTACCGCCACCTTGCAGCCGAAGCGGTCTTTCAGCTGTAGGGCCGTCTCCAGGGCGTGGGTGTCGTAGGGGTTCATGATGAAGGGGATCCCTTCCCGCACCAGGGTATTGGTGACCGGGTCGATCTTGACCTGGGTGGTGTCGGGGACCTGTTTGATGCAGGCGACGATCAGCATGCAAAACCTCTCTGCACGTTTTGTGTGCATGTTATTGGCTTGAACCGGAAACTTTACAAAACAAACCTTATACGTGAAGCGTAATCAAGATGCAAGCTGCTCATTTAGTTATGGTTTGTATTGATTGTGGCTTTTTATTCTCGTTAAAATGAGTAACTCAGTTTTTGGTGGTAGTGTTTTTTGTGTACTCGTTGGCTTGGTGTGTTGTTGCTGCACTGCCCACGTGCAAGGCAGTAGCTGCACCGCCTAATGCCTTTGTTTTTGGCAGCCTGCAGGTAGTTGCATATTTTTTGGTCCGGTTGTCCTTGGATTGGCACAACAGTTGCTGAAAGAACGAACACTGCCCGTCGGGGTAGCCATCCTTTCCATTCCATCAGGAGGCAGCACATGGCACAGCTGGACGTAAAACTTGAAGGCATCTATCAGGACGTACTGAAGCGTAACCCCGGTGAAGCCGAATTTCACCAGGCGGTACTGGAGGTGCTGGAGTCTCTGGGGCCAGTGGTCAGCAAACACCCCGAATATCTTGAGCGCAAGATCATTGAGCGGATCTGCGAGCCGGAGCGTCAGATCATCTTCCGGGTGCCCTGGCAGGATGACAACGGTAATGTCCATATCAATCGTGGTTTCCGGGTTGAGTTCAACAGTGCCCTGGGTCCCTACAAGGGCGGCCTCCGTTTTCACCCCTCGGTCTACCTGGGTATCATCAAGTTTCTCGGTTTCGAGCAGATCTTCAAGAACTCCCTGACCGGCATGCCGATTGGTGGCGGCAAGGGTGGCTCCGACTTCGACCCCAAGGGCAAGTCCGATGACGAGATCATGCGCTTCTGCCAGTCCTTCATGACCGAGCTGTACCGCCACATCGGCGAGCACACCGACGTACCGGCCGGCGACATCGGCGTGGGCG
>DFYU01000066.1:0-123 GCA_002383415.1 Geobacter sp. UBA4074 | reverse complement strand
ACGAGGCCCTCAAGGTGCGCAAGGAGTCCTTCGACGGCAAGACCTGCCTGGTGTCCGGTTCCGGCAACGTGGCCATCTATACCATCGAGAAGATCCACCAGCTGGGCGGCAAGTGCGTGGCCT
>DFYU01000073.1 GCA_002383415.1 Geobacter sp. UBA4074 | reverse complement strand
AATGTTTCTAAAAAACTTGGTGGCTCTGACTCTGCTACGCTGCAATCAACCAAAGGAGGTTGCGCCATGGAACTGCTGATCATCATCGTCGTCGGCGTGGTTGTGGCTGCTCTGCTGTTCAGGAAATTTGGCGGCAAGAGGAATACTACTTCCGGCATCAGCTCGCATGCTGCTGAATCAGCCAGTTCAGCAGGCACTTTTCCGTATGACTGGATGACCGATCCGGCCTATTTCTGGATGTTTGGGAATATTTACTATCAAGGCGACACGACAGCGTCGTCCTGGTCTGATTCGGGTAGCGATTGGATGACGGACCCCTGCTGTTCCTACATGCCAGGTAATATCTACCATGATGATCATTTCGGTTCGAGCAGCAGTAGCTTGTCAAATGACGATGCATGGTCATCGTCGAGCACAAGCAGCCTTGATGATGATTGAAGCTGCTGCGTGCTGGTTACATTTCTACTACGATGGTGCCGACCATGACTGGCGATAAGAGAGGTGGTGCATGTTGATCAAACGATGCTTGGGATATGCTGTATGCTCTGTTTTGGCGCTTACTCAAACAGGCTGCAGCAGTACGATGACGGTACGGGATGTTGGGATTGGCATGCAGGTCGGCAGCCTTGGCGGGAATGGTGGGATTTTGGCCCCGATCGTTTGGGGGACCGGTTTTGTTCTCGAGCAGGTTGGTGATGCCATAAACAGTGGCAGCTATGCGAGCCCAGACCAAGCCGGGCCTGAGATCATACAGCTTGGTGAAACTCCCCAGCCAGAGAGCCAATCTGTTGATTGAACACCGTTGATACGGTATAGATAGTTGACTACATCACCGGAGTCTTTATGCCTTCCCCTAAACAATTTCGTGAAGTCCTGATCTTCGTGGCCGGTGCCACGCCTCAGATCATCACCGAGACCATCTACGCTTTGGCCATGCAAAATCCGCCGATCTACGCCGACGAGCTGTATGTCATCACCACCTCTGCGGGACGTGAGGTCATCAACAGAAGGCTCCTGGACGATCAATATCTGCAACGGCTTTGTGATGAGTATTCCCTGCCACCTCTCAAGCTCGAAGAACATTCATTCGTGATTTTGTCAGATCCACATGCGCGTCAACTCGAAGACATCCGTAGCGCCTCTGATAACGAATCAGCCGGAGATCAGATCAGCAGCTTTATTTGTTTAAAGACACAGGAGAAAGGAACACGGCTGCATTGCTCGCTTGCCGGTGGCCGAAAAACCATGTCGTTTTATCTGGGATCGGCACTGCAACTGTTCGGACGTCCACAGGACAAGCTGTACCACATCCTTGTTTCTCCCGAATTCGAAGCAAACCCGGCATTTTTTTATCCCCCCGCACAAGACTCATTCATCGAATGCCGTATGCAGGATGGCGGCAAGCAGGCCTTGAATGCCCGCTCTGCAAAGGTTGAACTGGCCGAGTTGCCGTTTGTTCGGTTGGGAGGACTGCCGCTTCAGGAGCCGACGGTCAGCTATCGTGACATGGTGCTTGCAGGGCAGCGGGAAGTCGATAGTGCTACCCATCAGCCGCTACTGCAGGTAAGCCTTGCCGACCGGACCCTGCGCATCGGTGACACACTGGTAGAGTTGATACCGGTCCAGCTGATGCTCTACCTGGCGTTCCTGCGTCAGAAGACCGATTATTGCAAGTATGCTGATCGTGACTACTGCCGTGACTGTTCCGGTTGTTATGAAACGATCGTTGATTTCGCCTCACGAGAGGCGCTTGAAGTCATGGCGCGTGACTACGCGCTGATTTACGCCGGCAATCCCGGCCGGGTGGATGATCTGCTTGAGAAGTGGCCCGAAGGTATCGAGGTGCCGGCGCTGCGTGCCATCATCAGCAAAATCAATCGGGCCATCCGCGAACAACTTTTAGATGAGATCCTTGTCACGCTTTGCACGGTCACTACAGACCGTAAATATGCCGGCAGCAGGTATGGCGTTAAGCTTGAGAAAGCTAAAATTCAACTTGTTGGGGGGGCATCTTGAAATCTGCGCATATCTGTCTCGTATCAGACCAGACTATTCCGAACATACTCGCGCTCCACCAGGAAAAGCCGGATCAGATTGTTTTTGCGAGTACTAAAAGGATGGAGGAGAAGGGGGCTACTGGTTCCATCATCTCTGCGCTCAGACTGAACGGGCTTGATTATACGGATAAGCATCAAACGATCGTCGTAAATCAGGACTCCTACGATTCCTGCGAAAAAGCCTTTGGAAAACTGGCAGCTGGTCTTGGCCAAAAAAAAGTGACGGTCAATCTTACCTGTGGTACCAAGCTCATGTCGCTTGCTGCTTTCCACGTGTTCCGGCAACTAAAGGCAACGTTGATTTACACGCCCATTCCTAAAAACGAATACATCATCATCGATGAATCTCCCGATTCAGAACCGATCCATCCCTTGACGTTCCGTCTGGATGTCAGGTCATACATGACGGCCTGCGGCGTCAAGATCAGCAACATGCAGGAAGCCCAGATGCTGAAAGAGCGGGCTAAGCGGGGACGGGAGTTAAGCCGCTGGATGATGGATAACTATGCCGAGTTGGAAACCATGCTTGGCGATTTTGCGTGGCAAATCAATAAAAATAACGGAAGAAACCTTCAATGCTACGACTTCAGCAGCCACTATCAGATCAAAAATCAGTCCGAAGCAGAGCTGCTTGCAAAGCTTGGCATGCAGCCATCTCATATGGCAAAACGGATGAACCGTCTTGAAAGCGGCTTTATTACTGGTGATTGGCTTTCTGATTATTGTTTTGAGGCGCTTTCGAGGCTTAAGGTTGATGACTGTGTCACCGGCATTGAACTGATAGATAAACACGGCAACCCCAACGAATTTGATGTCATGTTCACCAAAGACAATACGCTTTACACCATCGAGTGCAAGAGCCTCAAGCAAAAGGGCGACAAAGACGCTGACATACTGTACAAGATTGCGGCACTGCAGGATAATTTCGGCCTCAGAGTCCGCAGTTTTCTGGTCAGCACCTCCCGTGAGCAGATACTGGACCGGAAAAACAGCATTAAAGAGCATCTGTTGCGCCGGGCCCGTCAGTTCCAGACAGAAATCATACATCCCGCTGATATCATAAATTTTACCTCATGGATTAAAGACAAGGTCAAGGGGTTATAAAATCCAATGGAAAACATACAGATTGATCTGGCAACGCTGTATGCCGAAACAGGCAACGCCAAGCTTGCAGATCTTCCCCGATACGCTGAGATCGCCCAGCATTTAGCTGGCAATGGCAACATCGTCACCCTGACCGGCCAAGGGCCTATCTGGCTCTATCTGTACATCTCACATGCCCTGCACGGTAAAGTCACGGCACTGAAATATACCTCTCCGGTAACCGGCGATGTGGTTATCTATGACCATTCACCTTTTTGAGGAGTGAAAGTTTGATGGTAACTGCTCCTCTCCCTGTTGGTCTGTTTCGTTTTGACCTGACCGTAACTGAAGACGTTGCGCTTCCACCATACAAGGGGTTTGCCTTCCGTGGTGTATTCGGAACGGTACTGAGGGAGCTGGCCTGCGTGATGCCTGGAGAGCAATGTCAGCGCTGCCCCTTCAGGCATACCTGCACCTACGCCTACCTGTTCGAGACCTCACCCGCTCAAGGTGTAGACGGCTTCAGGCGTTTCAGCAACTTTCCACGCCCCTACATACTTCATCCACCAATGGGCGATAAACGGCTGTTCCGTCGCTATGACACCATGAGTTTCGCATTCGTGCTGATCGGCCGGGCCAGCCAGTGCCTTCCCCAGGTGATAACGACTTTTGAAGAGATCGGCCGGCGTGGCATCCGGAACGGCAGCGGTAGATACATGATCGACAGTGTGACCGCCATCGGTGATGAAGGTTTAGCACGGGTCATATATCGCAAAGGCGTACGCAACGGCACTGCCCTGCCGCTTAAAGCAATCTCTCTTCAACAGAGTGAAAGCCAGACCATCACTGATGTCACCCTGGAGTTCACAACCCCCTTGTTGCTGGAAGAACGGGGAAAGATACAGTTTGAACCTCCACGTTTCAGCCTGTTGTTTGAGCATCTCGCCCGGCGGATCATGCTGTTGCAGGCGGTGCATGGGCCTGGTTGCGTGGAGATCGAACAGCTGGATTCCTTGATGGAGTGTACTTCGGCAGTTGAAACAAAGGCCACTGATATGCGCTGGCAGAGCATGGAGCGGATATCCAACCGTCAACAGGCCCGGATCAAGACCGGCGGACTGGTTGGCAGCATCACCTTCAGTGGTGATCTGACGCCATTTGTTCCCTACCTGCAGGCCGGAGAGCTGCTGCACGTCGGCAAATCAACCACGTTCGGATTTGGAGCATACAAGCTAACACCTGAATAAACCTGTAAAGGGGGGGGGGTAGTGATGGCCTGGTATTACACGTTTGAGGCAAAGGAAATCCAGAGTTTCATCCTGCAGAGCGACAAACTGCGTGACATGGTTGTCGGTAGCGAACTGGTCGCGCAGCTCTGTGGCAGATTTCTTGAAAATTCACTGAAAGCTGTTGGTGTAAACGATCCCCATTCGGTGATTATCGCCAATGCGGCTGGCTGGGCGCGGCTGAAGTTTGACGAAGAGTCCCAAGCCAAGGAGTTTGCCTGTCACTGGCCATTGATGGTCAGCCGCTACGCACCGGGCCTCAGGCTTGTGCAGGCACTGTTGCCGATCCAGGGGAATCTGCCGGATGTCATGCAACAGGCTATGGATCAGTTGCGTGCGGAACGCAACTGTAATCAGGTCAGTCTGCCTGAGATCGGACCGTTGGTAGAGCGTAGTCCACGTACCGGTTTGGCCGCGAACAGCGCTCCATTTGACGAAAAGGCAGACAAACCGGTTCCGCTTGATCTGCAGACCATGCGCAAACGCAACTATGCAGAGACACAATCGTCACTCACCAAAAGGATTCTTTCAACCCTCCCCCATGATGTCTGGCCTTACGAAATCGAAGAGATCGCCTCTGACAAATCTGCCTATGTCGCGGTGATACACGCAGACGGCAATGACCTCGGCAGCATGCTTATGCGGATCAGAGAACATCTCTGCAGTAATCCAGATTCAGCCGCAGCAGTATATCGCGAGCTGTCAGAACGGATCGACCGGATTACCGTAAGTGCCGTGCAAGAAGCTACCGGGGCTGTCCTCGCACCTGATTATCAGACACGAAAACAGCACAAGGCAGATGCAAAAATAGCTGCCCGGCCGATTGTTCTCGGCGGCGACGATCTGACGATCATAGTCCGTGCAGATCTCGCAGTGCCGTTCACCGCTACATTTCTGGAGGCCTTTGAACGGCATTCGCAAGAGCAGTTAGCGGGCTTTAGAAATACCATCAAAGACTTTCCGGAGCTTCTCACCGCCTGCGCTGGCATCGCCTTTGTCAAAAAAACATACCCTTTCACCGCTGCCTACCACATGGCAGAGACACTGTGCGACTACACCAAAAAGCAGGCCAAGGCCGACCGGGATGCAAAAAAACAGGCGGACAAACATCTGCCAGTTCCCTCTTCCTTCACCTGGCACAGGATAACCAGCAGCATGACGGGAGGCTACGCCGATGTGCAGCGTCATGAACTGACCGGACGTGGTCTGCTTGAAAACCGGCCAGTTCGATTCTGGTTCGGTCCCTACGCTGTAGGCAGCCAGACCGGCAATCTGCCGTTGCTTGAAACGGTGCAAAACCTGTCCAAAACGGTCAGCATGCTGCCGGGAGGCTCTATCCGCACACTGATAAGCACCCTGCATACTGATCCGGTTACCGCTCGCAAGGATTACGAACGGATCCGAGAGGTTGCTGGAACTGATAAGTCATCAGGATTCAAGCTGTACCTGGGACAACTCACCGGGCAGCCTGAAAATTCACTCGTAAACGCCGACTGTCACACGCCGCTGGCAGATGCGTACCTGTTGGCAGAATTGGAGAAAGGAGCAGAACATGCCTAGCGCACTGATAACCTTCTCATTCCTCTCACCCTGGCAGATGGGGAGCGGATTCGGTGAAGGTGCCCATCTTGATGCTTTGCCGGTCAAAACAGCTGCCGGGCTGCCGTATATCCCCGGACGCAGTGTCAAAGGGCTCTTTCGTGAAGCGTCCCAGCTTGCAGAAGAATGCGGCCAACTGCCGCCTGACACCACGAGAAACCTGTTCGGCACTCGTGACAGCGGACTCTCCCGTTATGAGACCACGCCGGGCTGCCTGCAGTTCACCAATGCGACCCTGGGAGAGGCCATGGAACGATGGGCTGCAGAGGAAAGCAACCGTTATGCCGTGCGTGAGCTATATATGCCGCTTGCTTCCACCGCCATAGACACCAACGGCTTGGCTGACGACAAGACCCTGCGCAAGATCGAGGTAGCACTTCCTGTAAGCCTTACCGCAACTGTCTCATGTTCTGGTGAACATGCCAACGACCTTGCCCTGCTCCGCAAGGTTGCCCCGTTGATCCGTCAGGCAGGAGCAGACCGCCATCGCGGGCTGGGCCGCGTGCAGGTAACCGTAACGGAGGTGGCACCATGAAAACCCTGCACTTCACCGCCAGGCTTCTCGCTGATGCGGTCATCAGTGAGCGGGCCGCAACCACCGGCGGACATCGCACCCTCGACTATATCCCCGGCGCCACCCTGCTGGGGGCTGCAGCCGCACAACTGTATAAGAAGAATCAGGCGGCATCTTTTCAACTCTTTCATTCCGGCAAGGTCCGTTTTGGCAATGCCTATCCGCTTTCCCCAACAAATTTGCCCACCCTGCCGGTTCCGCTCTGCTGGCATCTGCCGAAGGGAGCCGAGGATAGTGATTACAAGAATGCTCGCAATCTGGTCCATGCCAGCAAGGAACAGTTTGATGAATGGGACAACCGGGGTGAACAGCAAAAACAGCTGCGTTCCGGCTACTTCTCCCCGGCCGGTGAAAAGGTAACCCCGTCCAAAAACTACCGTCTCAAGACAGCCATCGACCGAACAAAACTGGGGATGGCAGACGAAGCGCAACTGTTCGGCTATCAGTCGCTGGCAGCCGGTACTGGTTGGTACTTTTCCATCTGCTTTGATGACGATCTGGATCAACAGTTAGTCAACCAGGCAGCTGATGCGATCTGCGGCACCATCCGTGTCGGTCGCTCGCGCTCCGCCGAATATGGGCTTTTGGCGGTACACCGTACAGAAATGGCCCCTTTGCAGGTACCACCTGCGTCCGGCGACCGCCTGATACTCTACTGCTTCTCTGACCTGGCCCTGACAGATCGCTTGACCGGTATGCCCACCCTGATCCCCGATCCGGCAGCCCACTTCGGGCTTGCAGAGGGGGCATTCAATGCAGGCCGCAGCTACATCCGGGCCCGCAATTATGCACCCTTCAACAGCACCAGAAAACGGTTTGACCTTGAACGCCAGGTTATTGCCAGAGGCAGCGTGCTGGTCTTTGAACGCTCCGGCGGCTACGGTCTTGATGAGTTGCAGCAACTCCAGCAGCGGTTGGCTGCAGGAATCGGCAGTCACCGGCAGGACGGCCTTGGCCAGATTCTGGTCAACCCTCCGTTCCTGGCAGGTTTTGACTTTCAGCCATTTGAGGCGCAGGCACTTACTTCTCCAGCTCTCGCATCAGCGCAACCGCTGCCACCGCTTGCAGGCTGGCTTGGAACCAGGGCAGCCGAACGGGCCGAAGAGGCTGCCGCTGTCAAAGAGGTGGATGGCTGGATCAGGCAACTGGTGAAGGGACCGTGCCCCAAGAACAGTCAATGGGGCCAACTGCGTACCATCGCTGTCCAGGCTAAAGACCTCGCTGATATCGAGCAGCAACTCATAAAACTCTGCTGCGGAGGGGTTTCGAAAAAACAGTGGGACAAGTCCGTAAAGATCGGCGGCTCAAAGCCGACCTACCAACAATTCATCCTTGAAACCGTATGCGGCAAAGACACCAGCCTGGCGCTGGTCCGGAAACGGCTTTACCTGCTTGGCAACCGCCTGCCGCGTCTCAGCAACCAAACCGGAAACGGAGGTGACCAATGACCGCCCCCCAGCACCCCTTGCACTACCTGGCGCGGGTAACCATACAATTCGACACCCCCTTCATCATCGGCGGCGCTCAGGACGACCTGTTGTATGACAGCGTCTTTGTGACCGATGCCAACGGACTGCCGGCGCTCCCCGGCAGCTCCCTGGCCGGCATCCTGCGCCATGCCTGGGCGGATGCCGGGTATGACAACGCTGGCGATATCTTCGGCTTTCAGAACGGCGATCAGGGACACGGCTCCCGTCTTTCGGTCTCCTGGGGTTGTATCCACAACCAGGAAGACCGGCCGGTTGAGGGGCTCATAGTGGATCGAGCCATCCTGGCAAATGATCAGGTCCTGTCGGAATCCCTGGTCACCACCGCCCGCGACCATGTCAGGATCAACCACAAGGGCGCGGCTGCCAAGGGGGGCAAGTTCGATGAGCGCTCCGTCTCCGCCGGTCATCGTTTCACCTTTGAGCTGCTGCTGGAGGGGGACGCGGCAGACGCTGCTGATTGGCAGCGTCTGCTCTCGTTGCTCCGTTCCGATGCCATCAGGATCGGTGGCAAAACCAGGCGCGGCTACGGTCAGTACAGCGTCGTTGCGCTCAAGGCCGCAGACTTTGACCTGACTACGCAGCAGGGGTTTGAGGCGTTTGTGGCACACCCGCGAGCACTGGCAGAGCCATGCCAGCTCTCTGACATACTTGGTACACAGCCGCAGATCTCATCCCAAAGCGTTGTCGCCACCCTCAGGCTCACCCCTGAATCCTTCTGGATGATCGGCGGAGGTTTTGACGCAGAAGTTGATATGGCCCCGCTCACCGCCAACCGGATTATCTGGAACGGTGGCAAAGGCAGCGTTGATTACAACCGCGCGATTCTCACCGGATCAGCCATCAAAGGGGCCATCAGTCATCGGGTTGCCTTCCACTTCAACCGTTTAAAGGGCGCATTTGCCGGAGAGGTTCAGCCAAAAGAGCATACCGGCACTGAAAACAAGGCCGTTGCGAGCCTGTTCGGCAGCGAGAAAAATGGCAACGCAGGACAGCGGGGCCGGGTGATCATCAGCGATCTGTTCATAGACAACCCAGGGCCGCAGAAGATCATCAACCACGTCTCCATCGATCGCTTCACCGGCGGCGCCCGTACCCTTGAAGGCGCCTTGTTTGATGAAAAGCCCTACTACCGCGGTGACGAATTTTGCCTGAAGATAGCAGTAACCGATGCAGACACCATCAACGACCAGACGGTTCGCAAGGCTTTTGCAGCAGCTCTTGAAGACTTGGTCAACGGCCGTCTGGCGTTAGGGGCCGGGGCCGGGCGCGGCAACGGCTACTTCAAGGGGAAGATCATCTGGAACGAGCCGGGGCAGGCTTGGCGTGACGGAGGCAATCACTCATGAACAGCGAACTGATCAGACTTCTGGAGCAAGAAACCGGCGACAAGCTCACAGCAAAACAGGTGGCTGTAGCCGTCACATCACTCTCTGATGCCGCACAGGTATGGGAACAGGTACGCAGCTTTGCCTTTGATAGCGGTTGGCTCTGCCTCACGGACAAGGTGTGTCCCTTGTACTCAGGCCAAGACTTGGCAGATATCACTAACGGCATCATCTTAAGCGCAGAATTGGCTGGACAGACCCAAAGCCTGCACATCAGACAGTCAGAAAACGGCTGGACAGCCACCATCATTACCGTCGGCAGCGGCGAATCCTGCCTGATGCTGGAAGAAAGCTACCTGTCAACCGAAACCAAACAACAGGGCCGCGGTCGCCTGCAGTATCAGGTCTTCTGGAAAAGCTCTGAAGGCGTTTGCAAGCCGTTTGTTGCACGATTAGCCGGATTGGTAAAGGGAGGGAACAACTGATGAACGGCGACTTCAATAAAAATCGTCAAGGGAACGGCCGCCCGCCACAACGACCCCAGGGTAGCACCAATCGGCCTCCCCAGGGCGGCAGACCGGGTGGTGGATATCCGCAGCCATTGGCCCTTGAAAAAATAACCGCCCCCTACAACTTTGTGCCACTTTCCCGGAAGGTGTTTTTCCCGGACTGGTCGCAGCACGTTTCCCTCGATGTTCCCTTCGCCGACGCCATCTCGGGCGAGTTGGTCTGTGAACTGGTGACCGACACCCCGGTATATGTCCGCAATGGCGGCAAGTGGGAACACCACGACATCATGAATAATAAGGAAGCCCAATCGTTCTTCAGGGTCGGCGAACAAATTATGATTCCTGGAACAACGCTTAAAGGCATGCTGCGTAACGTGATTGAAATCGTCTCGTTCGGAAAAATGAACAAGTTTGATAATCATCGATACTCTATCAGGGATCTTAAGAATCAAGACCTTTATATGAACAAAATGAAAAACGTTCAAGCGGCCTGGCTGCAACGATCCGAATCCGGCACATCCTGGCTATTGGTCCCCTGCGAATATGCTCTGGTCAGTCACGAACTGCTCGGCAATCCATCAATCAAGGATGCGCAAAAAGCTTTGAGTAAATATTCGACATGGGGTTGGGATAAACTAGATGTACGTTTTACGTTTAAAAAAGGTTCTCTGGCCAACCGGGTTACCTCGATTGAAAAAGGAGAGCCTGGCAGGTTGGTTTTTACGGGCCAGCCGACGAAAAATCGTGGAGGAAAATTCGATAAGAAAAATGAATTTGTCTTCTTTGGGCAAAGTAAAGGCAGCCCCATTGAAGTGCCCCCCGAAGTACAGAATGATATTGTATTTATTTACACCAATCCCAATACCGGCAAACCATATGAAGAATGGGCGCACTGGTCCGATCAACTGGGTAAGGGCGCTAAAATTCCGGTTTTTTACCAGATGAACGGAAGTAAACTAGGGTCTTTCGGCTTCACTCGCATGTATCGTCTGCCCTATGAAAAAACAGTCAGGCAGGTGGTCGAACAAACCAGCAAGGATCACGTTCATACTGACCCTGACCTGGCTGAAACCATCTTTGGCATCGCCGAGCGAGATGACTCTCTGAAAGGCCGGATAAGTATTTCGACGGCAGTAGCCGAATTGAAAACGGTAAAACCGTTTAATGAAGCGGTAACTGCAGTGCTTGGTTCTCCAAAACCAACATTCTATCCGAATTACATCTATCAGCCACGTGCCGGAAGTGACGGGAAGCTTACAAAGACTGGTTCCTATGAAACATTCATGAGTAGCGAAAGTACTATCAACGGCTGGAAGCGCTACCCGACGAGAGAACTAAAAGACGTGGAACGTAAACCCGACATGGGAAAGGATACTGT
>DFYU01000160.1 GCA_002383415.1 Geobacter sp. UBA4074 | reverse complement strand
CCGCGCAATTTCATCGGCATGTTGAAGGATCTGCCCGATGCCGAGATGACCAAGCTGATCATTGCCAACACGAAAGTGGGTGATGCCGAGCTGAAGCAGCTGGCCGCCGACCGGGTGGCCACGGTGCGTGCCTTTTTGACCGATGGCGGCAAGATGGCTCAGGAGCGGCTATTCCTGAAGGGGGACAACATCTACAAACCGTCGGCCAAGGAGAAGGGAATTGGCAGCCGGGTTGAACTGAACCCGATCCTGCCATGACCAAGCCATTGACCAACCTCGCAATCAAACGGATTGCCATCGCCACCCTGGGCTGCAAGGTCAACCAGTTTGAGACCGCCGCCATGGCCGAACAGCTAAAGGCCGCCGGCTGGCAGCTGGTGCCGTTTAACACCCAGGCCGATCTGTACCTGATCAACAGCTGCACGGTGACCAGCCGCAGCGATGCCGAGTCACGGCGGCTGATCCGCCGCGCCCGCCGACTGAATCCGGCGGCCCGGGTGGTGGCCACCGGCTGTTACGCCCAGGTGCAGCCCGAGGCGCTGGCCGCCATGGTTGAACTGGATCAGGTATTGGGCAACGAGGAAAAACAGCGGATCGTGGAGGCCCTTGTCCAGGGCGACAACCAGGTGACCGACCTGAGTACGCTTACAGCAGCCGGCCCGTTACGGCTCACCAGCCACCTTGAGCACACCCGCGCCTTTCTGCAGGTGCAGAACGGCTGCGAAAACGGCTGCAGCTACTGCATCGTGCCGGCGGCGAGGGGGCCAAACCGCAGCGCATCAGCGGACGAGGTGACCACCACCGTGCAACGGCTGGCCGCCAACGGGTATCAGGAGGTGGTGCTGACCGGCATCCATCTGGGGGCCTACGGCCTGGATCAGCAACCCACCAGCAGCCTGACCGAGCTGGTGCGGCAGCTGGAGCAGCAGACCGCCATCCCCCGCCTGCGGCTGGGTTCCATCGAGCCTAACGAACTGACCGACGAGCTGCTGGACTGCTTTGTGGCCTCAAGCCGTCTCTGCCCCCACCTGCACATTCCGCTGCAGAGCGGTTGCGACTCGGTGCTGGAACGGATGCGGCGGCGCTACACGGCCGACTTCTACCGCCGTGTGGTAGAGCGGGCCGCTGCGGCCCTGCCGGATGCCTTTATCGCCGCCGACCTGATTGTCGGCTTTCCCGGTGAAACCGAAGCGGAGTTCGAGGCCACCTACCGGCTGGTGGAACAGTTGCCGCTGGCCGATCTGCACGTCTTCCCCTACTCCCGCCGTCCCGGCACCCCGGCAGCAGCCATGCCGGATCAGGTGCCGCCGCAGGTCATTACCAGACGGGCCGAACAGCTGCGCCAGCTGGCGACTGAAAAACGGACGGCGTTTCAACAATGTTTCGTTGGACAGACGCTGCAGGTGCTTGGCCTGCGCCACGATCTGCAGCAGGGCATGCTCACCGGCTTGTCCCGCAACTACCTGGAGCTGCGTTATCCAGGCGGGCCTGAACTGCTGAACCAGGAAGTGACGGTGCGGGTGACCGGGATGGAACAGGGAATGCTGGCGGGAGGGCTGATCTCGAAAAGCACGTAACACAAAGCTACAAAGACAGGGCGCAAAGACGCAGAGAACGGCCTTTACACATGACACCTGATTGCCTTCAGGGCTACATAGCGTCTTCGGGCCTTTGCGTTAAAAGATTTCGATGTGTGACAAAGAGAATGCACGCCATCAAGTTGACGTTTGCTCCACCCGGCAGAGTGCCCCACCCCGCGCCAGCCTCAGGCGCAACTGCTGCCCCACCGTAAGCTGATCACTCGCACGCACCACCCTGCCGTCGCTCACGGATTCAGCCACGCTGTAGCCCCGCGCCAGGGTCTGCAGCGGCGACAGTGTATCCAGACGGGCGATCGCCTCACCCTGTTCCCTGCCCAGATGATCAAGCAGCGCCGTCACCCGGCGTTCGGCCCGTTCCGAGAGCAGCAGCAGCTGTTGCCGCAGTGCGGCGACCCGGACTGAAGGGTGCTGACCGGCCAGGCCCTGTTCCAGCCGGGCCAGCTGCTCCCGACGCCGGGCCAGCAGGTTACGCAGCCCGTTATCCAGCCGCTCGGACAGGTCATCCACCCGCTGCCCCAGGTGTCCCAGCAGCAGACTCGGATCGTGCAGGGCACGGCCAAGCCCTTCCAGGCGACGCTGCAGCAAAGCCAACTGTCCCTGTAGGGCTTGCTGCAAGCGGTGCTGCAAACTTTCCAGTCGCTGCAACAGTTCTTCACTGCTGGTGCAAACCAGCTCCGCCGCCGCCGAAGGGGTCGGTGCACGCAGGTCGGCCACAAAATCGCATATGGTCCAGTCGGTTTCATGGCCCACGGCCGAGATGACCGGGATCCGCGAGCGGACCACCGCCCGGGCGACAACCTCCTCATTGAAGGCCCACAGGTCCTCCAGCGAGCCGCCACCGCGCCCCACAATCAGTACATCGGCTGCCTGCAGCCGGTTCAGGTCATCAATGGCCTGGGCAATCTCAGTCCCGGCCCCTTCTCCCTGCACCCGCACCGGATACAGCAGTACCTCCAGCGCTGCAAAACGACGGCCAAGCACATTCAGGATGTCATGGATAGCGGCGCCACTGGCGGAGGTGACCACCCCCACCCGGCGCGGCATGACCGGCAAGGGCCGTTTGCGGGCCTCGTCAAACAGCCCTTCCGCGGCCAGGCGCTCCTTCAGTTGCATGAAGGCCAGTTGCAGGGCGCCGGCGCCCTGGGGCTCCAGATATTCGCAGATCAGCTGGTACTCGCCCCGCTGGTCGTAGACCGAGACCCTACCCCGCACGATCAGTGACTGGCCTTCCTGCAGGCGGAACTTGAGCGCCTTGGCGCTGCTGCGGAACATGACGCAGCGCAGCATGGCGCCGCTATCCTTGAGGGTGAAGTAGAGATGCCCCGAGGCGGGCTGGGAAAGGTTGGACAGCTCACCCTCCAGCCAGACGTGGCTGAAGTTCTCCTCCAGCACGTCCTTCAGCAAAGAGGTGAAGCGTGAAACGCTGATGATGGTCCGGTCGCCAAAAAGGTCCATGGCGGCACCCTAGCACAGCGCCGTAGCGCGGTCAAACCGGCCGTTCACAGCAAGGTTGACCGGGGTGCTGCTTTTGCCTATGATGCGCGCCATGCACACCTTCCCGTTTATCCTGACCATCTCGTCCGAAAAGGGCGGCGTCGGCAAGACC
>DFYU01000005.1 GCA_002383415.1 Geobacter sp. UBA4074 | reverse complement strand
CCAAGGGCGAGAAGGATACCGCCTGTGCCCATGCCTGCCCGGCTGATGTCCGGATCTTCGGCGACCTTTCCAACCAGGAAGACCGTGTATTCAAGATCGTCCATCAGATCGAAAAGCCGGTCTGGATTCTGCGCCCCGAATCCGGCACCCGTCCCAACGTGTTCTACACCAAAGGCTAATTAACTTTACGCGACGAGGTACTCACCGATGACCATACGTATGCTCTCCACTGTAATCGCCCTGCTGGCCCTGGCCGCCGGCCTGGCCTTTGCCAACGCCTACCCCGAAGCGCCGATCGTCTATGACAAGCCGGTGCGCGGCGTGATCTTCTCCCATAAGGCCCACATGGACAAGGGCCTGTCCTGCGAGATGTGCCATAACCGTCTGTTCGAGATGCAGGCTAAAAAGGCCCAGGAGAACAGTGATTTCGTGATGGAATCACTCTACCAGGGCAAGTATTGCGGCGCCTGCCACAACGGCTCGCTGGCCTTTGCCTCCAACACCCGCTGCGCCACCTGCCATATCGGCGTTAAAGGTGAGGAGCGGCTGAAGAACGGCGGCAAACAGGAGAAGAAGGGGCACTAAGCCTTATTTCAGAAAAGCCTTAGATCAAAAAAGGCGTCCCCGAACCGGGGACGCCTTTTTCAACGCGCTACTTCAAGCGCAAGAAAGCCCCTTTGCTGATTGGGGGCTTTCTTGCGCTTAAATCATCGTTTCACGTTCAGTAATCGTTGGGGGACATCCATTTTTTCGTGAAGGATGCGGATGATCTCAGGTCTGCCATCGTCCAGCCAGCGAAATACAACCAGGTGGTGGCTTATTTTGCATGAAAAACACTCAGGCACCAGCGCAGACAGGTCTCGGTTCGGGGTGTCGTTCCGGGCTATTCGCTCAAAGAAGGTAAACAGCCCCCTGATATATGCCGCTTCTTGCTCTTTACCCCAGGTGTTCAACGTATACTTTGCAATTTCACGCAGGTCTCCTAAAGCAGCTCGCGTGATCATGAACGGCTGCTTCACTAACGGTCCCTACTCACGTCACTCATAAACTCTTCGTATGAACACTCCACAGAGCCGCTTTCCAGGCCTGCTATAACTGCTCGCCTGAGGGCGCTCAGCTTTGCCTGATTTTCTTCCAGCAACGCCAACCCTGTGCGAATGACCTCGCTTCGTGAGCAGAACAAGCCAGATCCCACCTGCGAATCGACAAACGCATCGAAATGTGGGCCAAGAGTGACACTTGCATTCCGCGGCATAGTGACCTCCCTGTTTACAAAGATGTAGTACAAAATACTATAATCGTCCCTGGCGGGTTGATCAATACCAAACAGCGCTGTTTCACATGATGGCCACAACGCTACAACTCTTCAAACTCCTCGTCAGCAATACCGTCAGCCAGCACAGCGTCGAGTTCATCCTCGACTGCCTGATCCTGCTGCAGCGCAGCAAGAAAGCGCTGGTTCTCCTGCAGGGTCTTGCCCACCTCCTGCAACAGCCGATCCAGACTTTCATCCTTGGGTGGATCAACACGCATACCTGCTTACCTCCAGAGTGCTAAGCCGCAAAGATTCAGTCGCAGAAGCACCCGACGCAGCCAACGAACTTATGCGGCTGAAGAATCCGGCGCTACTCCATCCAGAAACCGCTCCGCATCCAAAGCCGCCATACAGCCGGTACCGGCCGAGGTGATCGCCTGGCGATAGATGTGGTCTTGTACATCACCAGCGGCAAAGACACCGGGGATACTGGTCTGGGTGGCAAAGCCCTCTGAGCCACCCTTGGTCTTCAGGTAACCGTCCTGCATCTCCAGCTGACCCTCAAAGATTGCCGTATTGGGCGAGTGCCCGATGGCGATGAAGACACCGTCCAGGGCGATCTCTTTGGTGGATCCATCGCGCACATCCTTGATCCGCATGCCGGTGACACCGCTGGTATCCCCCAGCACCTCATCCAGCACATGGAACCACTCGATGGTCACCTTACCTTCGGCTGCCTTGGCCTGCAGTTTATCGGCCAGGATCTTCTCGGAGCGGAACTGGTCACGGCGGTGCACCACGGTGACGTGGGAGGCGATGTTAGCCAGGTAGAGCGCCTCTTCCACGGCGGTATTGCCGCCGCCGATCACGGCCACCGGCTTGTTGCGATAAAAAAAGCCATCGCAGGTGGCACAGGCCGAAACACCTTTCCCCTTGAAGGCCTCTTCCGACGGCAGCCCCAGATAGCGGGCCGAGGCGCCGGTGGCAATGATCAGGGCGTCACAGGTGTAGCTAGCACTGTCACCGTTGAGCACAAAAGGCCGTTGCATAAGATCGGCTGACACAATCTGATCGTAGATAATCCGGGTATTGAAACGCTCAGCGTGCTGCCGCATCCGTTCCATTAGGTCGGGCCCCTGTACGCCTTCATGGTCGCCAGGCCAGTTATCGACCTCGGTGGTAGTGGTCAGCTGGCCACCGGGCTGCAGGCCGGCGATCAGAACGGGATTCAGGTTGGCCCGGGCGGCATATACGGCGGCCGTGTAGCCGGCAGGGCCGGAACCCAAAATAATCAAACGGTGATGTTCTGCTGCTGCCATGAAAACCTCCTCAAACAAAACTATCCTCTGCACTGAATGCAGAGGATAGCAGGAGTTACGCCGGATGTCATCTGTCTGTTACGGCTGGGGCGTGGTCCTTAAGCCGGCGGCGATGTTAAAATCGATATCAATCACGATCTGCAGCTTGTCCTTATCCGGGTTGGCCAGCACCTCGAACAGACGCTTGTCAATAAACAGGCTCAGGTTAAGGATATCCTCCCGCAGGTTTTTCGGCATCGGGTTATCGGGGTCGGACAGTTCGGCTTGGAAGAAACTCCAGACCTTCTGGTTGAACTTGACCGCCTCCAGCATCTTCTGCTCGCGGTCAGGGGCCTGCCAGTTGTCCTGTACGGCCTTTAGCATCAGTCCGGCCCTGGTCAGTACCGAGGCCTCTAACTCACGGCCGGAAAGGTGCTCCTTCTGCATGGTGGTGTAGGCATTAACTGATGTCTGCTGCATGGCTGAGAAGCTCCTCTTCGTGCTGAATAAGTTGTTGGGCCAGTTTGAGGGCCTGGTAATACCTGCCGTTAAGAATATCGCCGGTGATGCCTGAAATCAAGTCCTGCGTACTGGGCACCGCCGTCTGCAGATCGGTTGCCAGCTGACTGTAGAGGTCTGCCAGTTCAACATTAGGCGTCTCACCCAGGTACATCAGCTGTATCAGCAGGTAGATTTTTTTGCAGTAGGTGGTGGCCTCCTCCTCGGTCAGAATATCCTTTTCCCGCAGGATCGGCACATTGTTTTCAACCGAGATAGTCGCGGTTGTCGGTCCATTGACCAACACGGCCTTGCCGATGATCACCTTTTCATTGGGCTTGAGTGAGAGTTTAAGAGCCATCGTTTCAGGGCTGCAGCAGTGCCTGAGTCACCTGATCGCTCATACTGGCCAGCTGCTCATGGGTCTGACCCAGTTGTGCGGCAGCCTGCTGCACCTGCTTGTCGCCACTGCCAGCCTCCAAGGCCGGTACAGCCGAAGGCAGCATCTGGCCATTCTGGCTGAACATCGCCTCCCACATCGATTTTACCTTTTCATACACCGGCTGGGGCGGTGGCGGTATCATCAGGCTCTCGATATCTTTGCGCAGCGACATATAACTCATCAACAACTCACGCCGCTCATTGCTTTCAATCGGGTAGGGTGGGTAGTTCTTGACGATCGTCATCAGATTGCCCTGCATCTGGGCCACCTGGTCGGCAGCCTTGTTCAACTGCTCGTTGGTCTGCCGCACACCCTTGACCAGTTCGTTCAGCCGGGCGTGCATCTGCTCGATCGCCTTAACGGTATCCAGATTCTTGGCAATCGACGACGACTTGATCTGTACGGTGTCAGCGACCTGGCTGGACTGCTGGGCCTGCTGCTTGTAGGCCTGCAACGAAGCAGAAGAGCTAACCTCGGCCTGCCGCACCTCAGCCGGCTGTTGTTCAGGCCTGTTCTGCTGGGCCTGTTGTTGGTATTGTGGAGCAGTAGCGCCCGCTACTTGGTTTAGTTCCATAGTTTCACCCTCCAGAGCTGCACCCCAAACAGAACAGGGGGGGACCGAAATCCCCCCCTGAGTCTGAAACTATCTGCTCAAGATGCGTTACCGCTGTTAGAACAGTCTCAGAACAGACTGGGCAGCCTGGGAAGAGAGGGACAGCGCGGTGGTACCCAGGTTCTGACGGGTCTGCAGCATCAGCATG
>DFYU01000063.1 GCA_002383415.1 Geobacter sp. UBA4074 | reverse complement strand
CCCGAGGCCACCGCCGACCCGGCCGGCCTGTTGCAGCAGGCACCGTTCGATCTGCTGGCCGTGGGGGAAGGGGAGCAGACCCTGGCAGAACTGGTGGAACGTCTGGACCGTAACGAATCTCTGGCAGGGCTGCCGGGTACGGCTCGGCTGGTTGATGGAGCGTTGCAACTGGTGCCCCGCCCCAAGATCGAAGATCTGGCCATACTACCCTCGCCCTACCTGGCAGGGCTGTTGGATAACCACATCAGTAATGGCATGGTCTGGCAGCTGTCGCGGGGCTGCCCCTACGCCTGCGAGTTCTGCTACGACGGCATGGGTGACCGCAAGGTGCGGCGCTACCCGTTAGAGCGGCTGGAGGCCGAGTTGGAGTACCTGGTGGCCCGGGGCGCGGCTCAGGTGTTTGCCCTGGATTCCACCTTCAACACCGATAAGAAACGGGCCAAGTCCCTGCTGCGGCTGATCCGCGATAGGGCCCCCGGCGCCCACTTTCACTTCGAGGTGCGCCACGAGCTGCTGGACAAGGAGCAGGCCCAGCTGTTCGCCGAACTGACCTGTTCCTTGCAGATCGGCCTGCAGAGCGCCGACCCGGCCGTGGCCGGTGGGGTGGGGCGCACATTCGACCGTGAGGATTTTCGGCGCAAGGTGATGCTGTTGAACGATTCCGGCGCCACCTTCGGCTTTGACCTGATCTATGGCCTGCCCGGCGATAGCCTGGACCGCTTCCGCGAGGGGCTCAACTTCGCCCTGTCGCTCTATCCCAACCATCTGGATATCTTTCCTCTGTCGGTGCTGCCCGGCACCGCCGTCGGCAACAAGGCTGCCAGCATCGGGTTGCAGCATCTGCCCGAACCACCCTACACCCTGCAGCAGTCCCCCAGCTTTCCGCTGGCCGACGTGGCCGTAGCCCGGCGTCTGGGGGCGGCCAGTGATATCTTCTACAGCCGGGGCAAGGCGGTGGCCTGGTTCAACGGTGTGGCGCGGGGGCTCAAGCTGCAGCCGGTGGAACTGCTGGAGCGGTTCGGCGATTGGTTGCTGGCCCGACAAGGCCGACAGTGCGACGAGGCCGAGTTTGATGATAGTGCCATCTGGCAACTGCAACGGCAGTTTCTGACCCAGCTGTTCAACGAGCGCAAGCTGCAAAAGCTGCTGCCGGCTGCCCTGGACTGTGTGGGTTACCACTACGCCTACGGTGTGGCCCTGATGGCGGTGCCGCCGATCCCGCCGGATGATGACCAGTTGCTGCAGCTTGATCTGCTGAAGATGAAGCTGAGGCGCGCTTCCTCGCTGACCCTGCTGCCGTTTCATTACGAGATTCTGGATATTCTGGAGAGCGGTGAGCCTGATCTGGCCTGGATCACCAAGCACCTGAAAGCTTCCGGCTCCTGGGCCGCCATCTATCCGGCCCACGGCGAGGTCTGCACCGAGTCGCTGATTCGGCCTTACTACCGTTTGTTGGAACAGTTGGATGGTAAGCAGCCCGCTGGACAGGTGGCGGCCAAACTCAAGATTCCGGCCGATGATGCGCTGGAGTTGTTGCAGTTCGCCCTGGCCGAGGGGATGGTGACGAGGGTGGGGAGGGTACAGGGGACTGGCTGCCTTACTGCTTAGCGAGAAAGCAGCCTATCCCTTTTCGTTGGTAAAATTACCAGGTCTGAGTGGCAGACTCGATGGTAACGACCACGGTGGCCCGTAGCCAATCGAATGTTGCCTTGAGAACCTCAAAGTCCGGGCCTGAGGTCACAAACTGGGCCGTGCCCTTGATCAGAAAACCGGCGCCCGGTCCATATAACCCCTTTACCTTGCTGCTGCCCAAGGTGATTAAAACCTCTGGGTTGAAGGCAATGTTCGCCTCGGTCCGATGCATGTAACCGGCAGGGATCAGCAGACGGCCATCTTCGGTGGCTCTCAGATAATTGTTCCAGGTGTTGACCATATGCGGGCCATCCGCTCCCAGGGTTGCAATGGCGACCACGCCATCCTGTTTCATAATTTCCAGCAGCTTTTCCGGGATCATGGTCAGTATCTCCTGTGCTCTTGGCTGCCTTAGATAACCAAACCGCTATGCAGCCATCGAAAGCGGCTGTACTTGCTGAACCCTCTGCACTATCGCCTTTTGGTAAAAAGGTTAGTGAGCGGCTTCCGCGTGAAGTTTGAGTCCCAGAGCCGAAACAATTTTGAGAATGGTGTCAAAGCCGGGAACCCGTTCCCCGGAAAGCGCTTTATACAGGCTCTCACGTGAAAGGCCGGCATCACGTGCCACTTGAGACATCCCCTTGGCGCGGGCTATGTCGCCGAGGGCCTTGGCAATGAAGGCTGCATCGCCGTTGGCCTCTTCAAGAGATGCTTCAAGATAGGCCGCCATTTCTTCCGGTGTGCGGAGATGCTCGGCGACGTCGTAGCGACTGGTCGTTGTTTTGGGCATGTTCAACTCCTAGAGGTTCTGCGCAAGCCGGATTGCTGCCTTGATATCCCGTGATTGGCTGCTTTTATCGCCGCCGGCTAATAGGACTATCAATTCGCTGCCTCGCTGGATAAAGTAGACACGATAACCGGCACCGTAGTTGATTCGCATTTCCGAAACCCCTTCACCAACCGGCTTAACGTCTCCTGCATTTCCTGATGCAAGACGCTCAATCCGTACAAGGACACGTGCCTTGGCTTGGATGTCGCGCAAGTTGTCGAGCCAGTTAGCAAAATGTTCAGTTTTGCGAATTTCTATCATGCTGTTACTGTATCCTTGTGGCTACACTCTGTCAAATGTTTCGTGGTACAGATGCACCCAACACTACTTCCGGAGCCGTAGCGATGATTGAACGTCGTAGCCTTACATCCGTAGCATGCTGCTGATCTTCCCGCCCATCGCCAAGGCCTGTGAGCCGCCGGCCGGCATCGCCCGGCTGGCCGGAGCGCTGCAGGCCAACAACATCCCCTGTCGGCTGTGGGATGCCAATCTGGAAGGGCAGCTCTGGCTGCTGAAACAGCCCCCGACTGTGGACGATACCTGGACACGGCGGGCCTGGCGCAGCAGACACAAGCACCTGCAGGGCCTGCGGGAAGCTGCCACCTATACCAACCCCGACCGCTATGCCACGGCGGTCAATGACCTGAACCGGCTGCTGGCCATGGCCGGCACAGCAACTGATGCCGTTCCTGGGCTGGCCGACTACCGCCACGCTGAACGCTCACCACTGCGCAGCAGTGACCTGCTCTGGGCGGCCGAGCACCCCCAACAGAACCCCTTCTTCCCATTTTTCCTCGAACGCCTGCCGCAACTGCTGGCTGGCATCACCACTGTGGGGATCTCGCTGAACTACTTAAGCCAGGCCCTGACCACCTTTGCCCTGATCGGCCTGCTACGGCAGCAGTATCCGCAGCTCAAAATCGTGCTGGGTGGTGGTCTGGTGGGCTCGTGGTTGGCACGGCCCGATTGGCGCAACCCTTTCGCTGTCCTGGTGGATCACCTGGTCAGCGGTCCTGGTGAGGGGCCGTTGTTGGAGCTGCTGGGTGCGACGCAGCCGATTGGCAATGCCCTGCCGGCCTATGACCTGCTGCCGCTGCAGGGCTACCTCAGCCCTGGCCTGATCCTGCCCTACAGTACGGCCTCCGGCTGCTGGTGGAACCGCTGTTCTTTCTGCCCGGAGCGGGCCGAGGGGAACCGCTACCAACCGCTGCCGGCGCAACTGGCCTTAAGCGAGCTACAGACACTGGTAGCCCGGTACCGGCCGCGGCTGCTGCACCTGCTGGACAACGCTCTCAGCCCGGCCTTGCTGCGGTTGATGGCGGAGAGCCCTCCCGGCGCCCACTGGTACGGCTTTGCACGTTTTGATGAACAGTTGGTTGATCTGGCGTTCTGTAGGGCTCTGCGGGCGTCAGGTTGCGTGATGCTGAAACTGGGGCTGGAGTCCGGCGACCAAGAGGTGCTGGATCGCCTCAGCAAGGGGATTGAACTGGGGGTTGCCAGCCGGGTGCTGGAAAATCTGAAAGCGGTGGGGATCGGCGTCTACTGTTACCTGCTGTTCGGCACCCCGGCCGAGGATGAGGCCGCTGCCCGACGCACCCTTGATTTTGTAGCCGGCCATGCCGATGGGATTAGCTTCCTCAATCTGGCGATCTTTAACATGCCGGCCTTTGGCGACGAGGCAGCCGACTACGCCACGGAACCGTTCTACGAAGGGGACCTGCAGCTGTATACCTCGTTCCAGCATCCGGCTGGCTGGGAACGGGGCAGGGTGCGACGTTTCCTGTCTCAGGAATTTGTACGAAACCCTGCCATTGCAGCGATTGTGCGCCGTGATCCGCCGCTGTTTACCTCCAACCATGCAGGACTGTTTTGCCCTGCGCACCCGCAGTAATCAGCCGGCGCGCAGGGCAGTTGTCAGGTTGACTCGTTGTTTTCTTTCGGGAGCTGGCGGGCCCGCAGCAGGAAGAAACCGGCACACAGGCTGATAACCAGTGCGGCAGCGGCAAACAGCGTGCCGCTGTCGTAGTCCTTCCAGTCGAGGATGATGATCTTTCTGCTGACCGCAATAATGGCCACCGCAATCACCAGTTCCACCCGCAGGGTGTGCTCCCGCTGCAGGTAGCTCTTAAAGACGCTCTCAAACAGTTCAACCCCGATCAGCACCAGCATGAACAGGCCGAAGATATCCAGCAGCTGGTCAATCTGAAGCAACAGGCCGCTGTCCCTGATGTCCTGCACGATCAGCCAGATCAGATCCAGTGTCACCAGTACCAGCACCAGCGCCATGGTACAGGTGATCACCAGTATAATCACCCGCTCAAACTTTTTTAGGAGCTGTATCAGGCTTTTGTTTTCATCGTCCATGGGGTCACCTGTGCTGCCCTGGTGTCAGTTTTACAATCCCTTTTTCTCAAACCAGCGGAACAGGAACAGGGCGCCGGCCACCACGGGCACAATCACCAACCAGTGGTTGACCCCCAACACCTGCGGCAGGGTGATCTTGCCCAGGTTGCCCCAGGTCAGCACAGTGGCTTTCATGGCCGGGAACGCCTCGGCATAGATGGCCGCCCCGGCCAGCATGCCGGCAATGCCCCACAGGGCGTCCCAACGGCCTTCGCCTAACGCGCCGGCCGAAGTGCCGGGGCAGTAACCCAACAGACCCCACCCCAGACCAAAGACGATGCCGCCAATGATGTTGGCCCCCAGGATGGTGGCCTTGATCGACAGCTTGGCCAGTCCAAGGTCCACCAACAGGTAGGTGCCCACCATAGCCACGATGACGCTGGTCAGCATGAATTTTATGATGGTCATGTCCTTCAGCAACAGGGCGCTCAGCTGTTTGTCGTAGCGCAGCACCCGGCCCTTTTGCAGCAGAAAGCCGAACAGGAAACCAGTGATCAGGCCGTAGAAGAGGTCGTTCATTGGTCACCTCCGCCGTACAGCAGCCGTGCCATGATGATACCGCCGATGAAGAAACAGGCCAGTGAGATGAAACCGCTTACCGCTAGCTGGAGCGAACCGCTCAGCCCGTGACCGCTCGGTCAGCCATCGGCCAGGCGGGCGCCGAACATGGCCACGGTGCCCCCCACAAAGGCGATGATGCCGCGTTTGATGACGCTCGGGCCGAACCTGCGTTCCCAGAGCGACGGCAGCGCCTGGTAACGGAACGAGGCGTCACCGATGGAGGCTACCAAGGCACCGGCAAAGATGCCGATCACAAACATGGTCTGCCAGTCAACCGTGGGTACATTCTTAAGAAAATAATCCAGCTGGGCCACCCGTTCCGGGATGACTGTTTTTTCGAGCAGGCCGGCAGTTCGAACAAAGGTGGTTGAGGCGCCGAAGTATTTGCCGGCGAACCAGACCGAGCCGATGCTGACCAGGCCGGACAGCGCCCCGGCCAGGTAGGGGCTCCAGGGTTTTCCGTCATTGTTCATGAGGCTTCCTCCTTGTGCTCTCCCATGAGAGGTAGTCGTTTTGGTGATGGTGAGTATAGCAGGGCGTTGGTGCTTTGCAACTGGTGGGGCATTCGTTGGGCGTTGTCAGCCCAGTGTTGCGATCTGCTCAGTGAACTGATGGATGGTGCGTGCCTTGCGCAGTGCCTTGATCTGCTTGCTGAAGTCCGGATCGTCCATACAGGCGAACACCGTCTTCACCTTGCCCAGAATCTGCTGCTCACCACAAAAGAGTTGCTGGTAGTTGCTGAGCAGTTCGCTCAGATATCGGCGAAGCATGGCAGCTTTTTCAGTCCGACTTGGCGCTGCCAGGTCTGCGTTGCGTAGTCGCTGGAACAAGAGTGGATCTGCTATGGCGCCTCGTCCCAGCATCAGGCCGGCGGCGCCGGTCTGTTCCAACACGCGACGTCCCGCCTCGGCCGTGCGGATATCACCGTTGGCGATCACCGGCAGTCGGGTTTCCCTGACAACGCGGGCGGTTACGGTGTGGTCGGCCAGCCCGTGGTACTCCTGCAGCACGGTACGGGGGTGCAGCACCAGAAAATCGACCTGTGCGGTTTCGAAGAGTGGCAGCAGAGAAAAAATCTGCTGCGGGTCGTCGTAGCCGGCCCGCAATTTGATGGAAAAGCTGCCGCTGATCACGTCGCGCAGGGCCGGCACCAACTCCTGCAGCAGTTCGGGACGTTGCAGGATGCCCCCGCCGGTCAGGCCGGTGGTCATCCGGCCATAGGGGCAGCCCAGGTTCAGGTTGATGTGGGCCGCTCCTGCATCCTGTGCGATCCGGGCCGCCGAGACCAGTGCCTCGGTGCCGTGACCGATCAGTTGCACCACCAGCGGGATGCCCTGTTCCGTCGCAGCCATCTCACGCAGGTCGACGGCCGAGAGCCGCTTGGTGGTTGCGCCAGGCGCCACCCGCATGAATTCGGTAAACAGGGTGTCCGGTCGTACCCAGCTTGCAAACAGGCCGCGCAGGGCCTGATTGGTCAGGCCTTGCATCGGTGCCAGCATCAGGGGGGTGGTATCATTGGGCCAGGGTAGGGTGTGTGGTGGTTGGGTCATGGTGTTGAGGGGTAGCAGCTGACAGGGATGCTGTCAACGTGAAAGGCCCGCGATGATTCGCGGGCCTCTGGGTCTTCGTCTCTTCCCTGTTTCACGGGATTCCCGG
>DFYU01000082.1:28793-32824 GCA_002383415.1 Geobacter sp. UBA4074 | reverse complement strand
GACTGGTCCGAATACCGCAACCCGGACTTCGACCGGATCAAGTGTGCCCTGCGCCAGCCGCTGATCGTGGATGGTCGTAACCTCTACAAACCGAACCGGATGCAAGAGGCAGGCATCCGCTACATCCCGCTGGGCAGGGCCGGTAGCGGCATTACCGGCGGAGACAAGTAAAGATGCGAATTCTGGTCACCGGTGGAGCAGGTTTTCTGGGCAGCCACCTCTGCGAGCGACTGCTCAACGAAGGGCACGACGTAATCTGTCTGGACAACTTCTTCACCGGCTCCAGGGATAACATCATCCACCTGCTGGACAACCGCCGTTTCGAGCTGATCAGGCACGACATCGTGGAGCCGATCCTCTTGGAAGTGGACCGGATCTATAACCTGGCCTGCCCGGCCTCGCCGGTACACTACCAGTACAACCCGGTCAAGACCGTCAAGACCAGCGTGATGGGCACCATCAACATGCTGGGCATGGCCAAACGGGTCAAGGCCCGCATCCTGCAGGCCTCCACCTCCGAGGTCTACGGCGACCCCCAGGTCCACCCACAAACCGAGGACTACTGGGGCCATGTCAACCCGATCGGCATCCGCAGCTGTTACGACGAGGGCAAGCGAGTCGCCGAAACCCTGATGATGGACTACCACCGCCAGAACGGGGTGGACATCCGCATCGTGCGCATCTTCAACACCTACGGCCCACGCATGGCCGAGAACGACGGCCGGGTGGTCTCCAATTTCATCCTGCAGGCCTTAAAAAACCAGGAGATCACCGTCTTTGGCGATGGCTCCCAGACCCGCTCCTTCTGCTATGTGGATGACCTGATCGAGGGGATGATCCGCATGATGGAGAACCAGCAGGGCTTTATCGGTCCGGTTAACCTGGGCAACCCGCAGGAGAACAGTATCCTTGAATTTGCTGAAAAAATCGTTAGTATAACGGGATCGGCATCGCGGATCGCCTTCAAACCGCTGCCCCAGGACGATCCCAAGCAACGCCGGCCGGATATCAGCCTGGCAGCCGAGCAACTGGGCTGGCAGCCGACTGTGGACCTGGCAACCGGCCTGAAACGAACCGCCGACTACTTTGCGGCACGCAGCAGCAGAGGATAACCTGTGCAGAAGATTCGTATCACACGACGCACCTATCTGATCCCGGCGGGCTGCCTGGCCTTCATCCTGTTCTTTACGGTGTTTGGCGAACGTGGTCTGCTACGGATTTATGAAATGCGTCAGGAGAAGAGACGGATCGATGACAAGGTGACCGAACTCAAAACCGAAAACGACCAACTACGGACCGAGATTGCCGCGCTGCACAACGACCGTTACTACCTGGAACGGATCGCCCGCAAGGACCTGGGGCTGGTCAAGCCCAACGAGATTATCTACCAGTTCCCGCCGGCCGGGAACTAAGGAAGAGCCCCTATGTCACGACAAAGTTGCGCCGTCTGCGCCTGGCGAGAGACCTGCGCCAAACGTTTCAGCGTTACCGATGGCGGCGCACGCTGTCCTGATTTTTCACGAGATGTCTCTATTAAAGATCCGGACGACACGCCCCCGTCCAGCTCCAACCAACCCACCAAGGAACCACAGAAACAATGATCCGTCATAACCTTGCCACATTGGTCTCACAGGCACTGGAAAGGGCCCGCGAGGCCTCTGTGCTGTTGTCTGAAACCCTGCCCGCCGTCACCATCGGCATCCCGGCCCATGAAGATCATGGCGACTTCTCCTGTAACGTGGCCATGCAACTGGCCAAGGCTGAGAAAAAGGCACCGCGTCAGGTGGCTGAACTGCTGCTTGCTCACCTGGAAGACCGTGAAGGTTTGGTGGCCCGTACCGAGATCGCCGGGCCGGGCTTCATCAACTTCTTCATCGCCCCGTCAGCCTGGCAGGCCTGCCTGCCGGCCATCAGCAAAGCCGGCAGCAGCTACGGTCAGACCTTCAGCGGCCAGGGCCGCAAGGCGCAGGTGGAGTTCGTCAGCGCCAACCCCACCGGGCCGCTGCATATCGGCCATGGCCGCGGCGCCGCCATTGGTGACGTACTCTGCCGCCTGCTGTCAGCCAGTGGCTGGCAGGTGACCCGCGAGTTCTACTACAACGACGCCGGCGCCCAGATCAGCAACCTGGCCCTCTCGGTACAGGCCCGTTGCCTGGGGATCGAACCGGATGACCCGCGCTGGCCGGCCGATGGCTACCAGGGCGACTACATCAAGGATGTGGCCGCTGCCTACCTGGCCAAAGAGACGGTGCAGGCCGACGACCAGCAGGTAACCGCCTCCGGCGACCCGCAAGACCTGGACGCCATCCGCCGTTTCGCGGTGGCGGCCCTGCGCCGCGAACAGGATCAGGACCTGAAGGCCTTCGACGTCCATTTCGACAACTATTTCCTCGAATCCAGCCTCTACAGCGATGGCAAGGTGGAGGCCGCAGTGCAGGCCATCATCACCAACGGCCACAGCTACGAACAGGAGGGTGCGCTCTGGCTGCGCACCACCGACTTCGGTGACGATAAAGACCGGGTAATGCGCAAGAGCGACGGCGGCTACACCTACTTTGTGCCGGACGTGGCCTACCACCTGGACAAGTGGCAGCGCGGCTTCGTGCGGGTGGTCAACGAGCAGGGCGCAGATCACCACAGCACCATCACCCGGGTGCGGGCCGGTCTGCAGGCCTTGAATGTCGGCATCCCCAAGGACTGGCCCGAGTACGTGCTGCACCAGATGGTCACTGTGATGCGCGGCGGCGAAGAGGTCAAGATCTCCAAACGGGCCGGCAGTTACGTCACCCTGCGGGACCTGATCGACGAGGTAGGCCGCGACGCCACCCGCTTCTTCTTCGTGATGCGCAAGCCGGATTCACAACTGGTGTTCGACATCGACCTGGCCAAGCAGCAGTCGCTGGACAACCCGGTCTACTACATCCAGTATGCCCACGCCCGCATCTGCAGCATCTTCGAAAACGCCGCCGAAAAGGGGCTGGCCGTACCGAACGCTGCCGCTGCCGACCTGCTGCTGTCCCGCCTGGAGACGCCGGAAGAGCTGAAACTGATCAAGCTCTTAGACAGCCTGCCGGATGTAGTTGATGAAGCGGCCCGCGACTTTGAGCCGCACCGGATCGTTTACTACCTGACCGAACTGGCCGGCCAGTTCCACAGCTACTACAACAAAACCAAGGTGGTCACCGGCGACCGCCAGGTCAGCGAAGCACGCCTCTTCCTGCTGGCGGTCACCCGACAGGTGCTGCGCAACGCGCTGTCCCTGCTTGGTGTCTCGGCACCGGACAAGATGTAGGCACTCCGATGCGGATCGACTACAGCGAACCCCGACAATCCTACACCGTACCGAACCCGTCGCGGCATCGGCCTAAAAGCGGCATCTCCGGCGCCACACTGGTTGCCCTCATCGTGTGCGGAAGTTTGTTATTCGGTTCCGGCTTTGGGGTCGGTTGGTACTTCTCGCAACAGGCATCCAAAAAGGCCTTTCGGGCTGCCATGGAGCAACAGAGCCTGGAGACCGGCGCCAAGGGAGGTCTGCAGCCTCCTCCTGACGGGCCAACACAGCAGTCCGAGGCAGCACCGGCGGCCCAACCTGGTACTGTACCCGTCCCAAGTCACCCTGAGCTACCCTTATCCTTCTTCGATAACCTGCCCAAGGGCCAGAAGAACACCGTGCTGGGCAGCGGTATCAATGAAAAACCGAAACCAGCACCGCAGCCGCCAGTAACGACGCCTGCACCGCAATCCGCTCCACATCAGCCAGTGGAGGCCCCCAAAAACGTGCCTGCACAGCCCGCTGCAAAACCGATTGCAAAGCCAGCACCAAAACCCACTGGCTATCTTGTTCAGGTGGCCTCCTACAGTAACCGCAAGGATGCCGAAACGCTTAAGTCGCGGTTGTCGTCAAGGGGCTTCGCAGCCAAGGTTTCCGAAACCACCCTGGAGGGCAAGACCTGGTACCGGGTGCGGATCGGCCGTCACCTGGACAAGGAATCGGCCACAACTATCTCCAATCAGCTGATGATGGGGGCCAA
>DFYU01000082.1:4657-28773 GCA_002383415.1 Geobacter sp. UBA4074 | reverse complement strand
TCAAATCCTCTCCCCGCAACCAAATCATTCAAAGGACGTTCCCAACGGGACGTCCTTTTTTTGTTAACCTACCTCCCAAACATATCGCTTGACGTTATTAACGCGAAGCATTATGTTTACACCATGATCCAGAGCTTTTCTGACAAGGAAACCGCTGCCGTCTTTGCCGGGTATGTGGTACGTCGCTTGCCGCAGGATATGCAGCAGGTAGCTCGTCGCAAGCTCAAACAACTTGATGCGGCCAGACTCCTGGATGAGTTGAAGATACCGCCTGGCAATCGACTGGAAGCCCTGAAAGGTGACCGCAAAGGACAGTGGAGTATACGAATCAACGATCAATGGCGCATCTGCTTTGCCTGGAACAATGGTGATGCAGAGGATGTGCAGATAGTGGATTACCACTAGGAGTAAGGATGATGACTATTACGCGCGACAAACTGGATACAATGGATTTTTCCGATGTTTCGGACGGGACACGGCTGGCCCCGGTACATCCGGGCGAGGTGCTGTTGTATGATTTTATGGAGCCGCTTGAAGTGACGCAGTATCGTCTTGCCGTGACGATCAGCGTACCTCCTCGCCGGATCAATGAAATTGTGCATGGCAAGCGTGCGATTACTGCGGATACCGCCCTGCGCTTAGGGCAGTTCTTCGGCACAACACCCGAATTTTGGATGGCCCTGCAAGCATCGTACGACACGGAAACAGCGCGAGAAAAAATCGCGACGGTGCTGGCTTCCATCCCTCTATTTTCTCGGATACAAAAGGAACGTTCACAGCGGCTGGCAGCCTGACCGCTGGGGTATGAGTCCGATGCTCACAGGTTCAGCCCTCTCCCCGCAACCAAAGCATTCAAAGGACGTTCCCAACGGGACGTCCTTTTTTTGTTGCCTGCCCCACAAAAAACGGCCCGTAAGTTCGACGGGCCGTTGCAGTTAAGGCTAGGGCAGTTTACCGTTTCGCCCCTCCCAGAAACCGTTCTTCCACAAACCTGGCCACCTCCACAGGATCATTCAGATTCAACACCGGCACATCCAACTCAAGCGGTTCATCACTGGCCACCGCCCGCAAGGTCGGGTCATGCTGCTCACCGCGACACAACAGGGTGCTGCTGCGCTCGGCGCGATGCACCTCAATCTTGGGCAGACCGCTCTGCTTGAACCCTTCGGTCAGCACGATATCCACATCAGCAAAGTAGGTGGCGATCAGCTCCTCGATTGGCGGCGAGGCCTGATGCTTTTTAACCACGGCCAGTTTTTCTGGGGAGGAGATCAGCATGGTATCGGCCCCGGCAGCGGTCAGGCGGTAGCTGTCCTTGCCGGGGTGGTCGATGTCGAAGCGGTGGGCGTCATGTTTGATCACTCCCAGCCGCCAGCCGCGCTGTTTCAGTTCCACAATCACCTGTTCCAGCAGGGTGGTCTTGCCGGTGCCGGACTTGGCCACAAAGGAGACCGCCGGCACCGGCAGAACGGTTTGTTTGGCAGGAAGCGGCACACAGTCGGATGGGTCGCCCTGGATCTTGGCCACACCGTGAGGCACTGCCTCCCAGACCGCCTCCAGACACTCCACTGCCCCCTTGGGGCTGCCGGGCAGGTTGATGATCAGGCTAGTGCCACGGATGCCTGCCACCGCCCGCGAGAGCATGGCATGGGGAGTCTTCTGCAGGCTCCTGGCCCGCATCACTTCGCCAATGCCGGGAACCACCCGCTGCAGCACCTGCAGGGTGGCTTCGGGGGTCACATCGCGAGGCGCCACGCCGGTGCCACCGGTAGTCAGGATCAGGTCAAAGCGACCGCTGTCGGCCCACTCCGTGAGCTTCGCCACGATGGTTGGCGCATCGTCGGGAATAATCTCGGTCTGAACGACGCCGTACCCCCGCTGCGCCAGCCAGTCGGCCAGGGCCGGGGCACTGGCGTCAGCCCGTTCGCCACGGGCGCTACGGTCACTTAAGGTCAGGATGGCAATCTTCATCGCACACTACTCCTTTACGTGATCTGGCAGCCATTGTGCCAGATCAGCGCTGCGCCGTCCAGCGCATGCCGCTCAGGCCTACTCGGCCTGGACAGCAGCCGGCTTGTGCGCTCCCTCCAGCTTGCGGAAGTTGTCGGGCAGGGTGTAATCCACGGTCTCGGGATGGTGCTCGAAGATCGGGAAATACTTGGCGATCAGCACAAAGAACAACACGTGGGCCGCGATAATCCCCACCGTCACCAGGGACTCGATCAGCGAGGGGATGTAAATCTGCTGATCGGGCTGGATCATGCCGAACATCGAGACGTTGAAGCGGTTCAGCACCAGCCCGAAGACCACCATTGTGGCGCCCCGCAGCTGCATCCGCTTGTCTTCGCGGTTGGCCTTGTTGAGGAACATCAGCAGCGGCATGATCACCCCCACCACCAGTTCAGCCAAGAACAACATCAGCAGCCAGGGACGGTCGAACAGCGGGCCGTGACTGAGGAAGATGGTGGCGTACAGCTTCACCAGCAGGTAGGCCCCCAGCACCCAGGGCAGGATGCGGGTCAGCACCTCCAACAGCTCCGACTCGTCGGGCTGGTTCAGGTAGCGGTGCACCATGGTGGCCTCGATGATGATGATCGAGATGCCGGTAAAGATGGCCGACATCCAGAACAACAGCGGCAGCAGCGGGTTGTACCAGAGTGCATGCAGCTTATCCACGGCGATCAGGAAGAAGGTGCCCAGCGACGACTGGTGCAGGGTGGAGATGGCGGCCGCGGCGATCACCAACGGCATCTCCAGCCAGCGTAGCACCCGCAGCGGCAGGCGGTAGCCGAACTTCTCGCAGACCGGCGACAAAAACTCCAAGAACAGCACCGTGGTGTAGGCCATCACGCACATCGACACCTCGAACATCGGCGAGTGCACGTTCCAGTAGACCAGGACGTGCCAGCCCTTGTGGAACTGCCCCAGGTCCAGCAGCAGCCCCACGCAGACCAGCGAATACCCCAGGAAGCCGGTCACGATGGCCGGCCGCACCAGCGGTTCCAGCTTCTTGATATGGAAGCAGTGTACGATGGCGCCCAGGGTGAAGGCGCCGGCCGCCAGCGGCACTGAGGTCACCACGTCAAAGGAGATCCACAGGCCCCAGGGATAGGTGTCGTTCAGGTTGGTGGTGGCCCCCAGGCCGAACACGAAACGGAGCAGCGAAGCCGCGGCCCCCAGCGCCACCAGGACGATCATGAACTTCAAAAAACGGTGATAGCCTTTGACTTCATCGATAATCAGGCGTGCGGCGGTCATTGCTGATCTCCTTCCGTGGGCTGCTGGTCGGCGTTCTGCTGGCGCTGTTCCTCCTCGCGCCGCACCCGTTCCTTGCGATGGTTAAACCAGGACAGGGCCGACAGGGTACCGCCCACGGTCAGGAAGATGCCCGGCACCAGCCGCAGGGCTTCCCAGGTATAGGAGGGCAAGGCCCGGCTGGTGACCGGCTTGAAGCCCAGCTCATCCAGCGGCTGGTGAGTCAGATAGAAGATACTGGTGCCGCCGGCCTCTTCCTTGCCGTAGATCTTCTTGTAGTAGCGCTCCGGCTTCTCCTTCATCCGCCGTTCTGCCTCTTTCAGCATCGCATCGTGACTGCCGTAGCTGATGGCGGTGGGGCAGGCGGTCACGCAGGCCGGCTCCAGCCCTTCCTTGATCCGGCTGTAGCAGCCGGTGCACTTGCGCACCAGCGGAAAGGCCTTGCTCCACTCGTACTTGGGGATGCCGAAGGGGCAGGCGATCATACAGAAACGACAGCCGATGCAGCGGCCGGCATCGTAGATCACCGGGCCTTCCTTGGTCTTCTTGAAGGCCCCCACCGGGCAGACCGAGGCACAAGCCGGGTCGTTGCAGTGCATGCACATCTCTTTATAGAAGGCGAACTCGTTCTGACCATCCTTCTGGTAGTCACGGAACTTGATCCGGGTGAAGGTGTATTCCGACATGGCCGGCGGGTTCTGGTAGCCTTCGCCGCTGAAGAAGGTGGTCTCCTCGGCCTTCAGCTGGTTCCACTGCTTGCAGGCCACCTGGCAGCCGCGGCAGCCGGTGCACTTGGTGGTATCGATCAAAAACGCCTTGTTCTTGCTGTAGTCGATGGTTTTTACGCTCATCCCTTACGTCCCCCCTTCTCGATATTGCAGAGAAACGCCTTGAACTCCGGGATATTGGTGTTGGCGCATCCCACGGCCGGGGTCAGCATGTTGCCGCTGTCGCCGGTGGACAGGCCGGCGTAGCCGAAGTGCCACGGCATGCCGAGTTGCTCCACCTTTTGACCGCCCACATTGAACGGCTTGAGACGGGAGGTGATCAACGCCACCGCCTCAATCGAGCCGCGCTCGGTGGTCACGGTCACCTTGTCGCCCCGCTTGATCCCCTTAAGCTTGGCCAGGGATTCGCTCATCTCCACGAACATGTCTGGCACCAGTTCCACCAGCCAGGGCAGGTTGCGGGTCATGCCGCCGGTCTGCCAGTGTTCGGTCATCCGGTAGGTAGTGCCGATGTAGGGGTACTGCTCCAGGTTGGAGCTGACGTTCTTGGGCAGCTTGACCACCGGGTTGTTCTGTACCGCAGACAACAGGTTTTTGGCCGGGCTCTCCACCGGCTCGTAATGCTCGGGGAACGGGCCATCCTTCAGATCCAGACCGTACAGGCGGCCATGGCCCTCCGGCAGCATGATGAAGGGGTATTTGCCCTCCTTGTCGTCGGCCATCGGCGGCCAGGGCCCATCCGGCACGTCACCCTGCCACTTCTTCGCCGCTCCGTCCCAGGCGATCACGGTCCGCTTGGGGTTAAAGGGCATCCCCTGCGGGGTGACCGAGGCGCGGTTGTAAAGGATGCGGCGGTTGACCGGCCAACACCAGGACCACTTAGGATACATCCCCAGGCCGGTCGGATCGCTGTCGTCGCGGCGGGCCATCTGGTTGCCGTCATTGGTGTAGGAGCCGCAATACAGCCAGCAGCCCGACAGGGTAGAACCATCGGCGGCCAGATACTTGAAGGCCGGCACCTGGTCGCCCTTTTTAAAGACCAGGGTCGTGCCCTTTTCGGTTACGGTCACATCTTTGGTGAAGTAGCCGTTGATCTCCTTGGCCACCAGGTGTACATCCGGCTCGTGGCCGTTGCCGTAGTTCCAGGCAAGCCGGGTGAGCGGCTCCGGGAAGGTGCCGCCTTTCTGGTACAGCGCGGCTACCCGCTTATAGAACTGATCGATGATCCACAGATCGCTCTGGGCCTTGCCCACCGGCTCCACCGCCTTGTAGCGCCACTGGGCCCAGCGGCCCGAGTTGGAGATGGACCCCTCCTTCTCGATGGAGGAGGCGGCCGGCAGCATGAACACCTCGGTCTGGATCGTTTTGGGGTCGACGCCGGGGCGCTTCCAGAAGATCGAGGTCTCGGTCTCCCACAGGTCCACCGTCACCAGCCACTTAAGCTTGCCCAGCGCCTCGCGGGCGCTGCCGGAATCGGGGCCGCCCACCGCCGGGTTCATCCCCATACAGACCAGCCCTTCCAGTTCGCCCCGGCCCATCTTTTCGATGATCTTGGAATAGGAGTAGTTGCCGGAGCGCTTGGGCAGGTAGTCGTAGCAAAAGTCGTTCTCCGGGGTCGCGTTGTCGCCGTACCAGGCCTTGAGCAGGCTGGTGATGTACTTGGGCGTATTGCCCCACCAGTTGGCGCTGCGGCTGTCCTTGGTCGTGGGGGTCCACTTCTCGTTGTAGGCCGCCAGGCTCACGTTGTCGATCTCCGGCGACTTGAGGTAGCCGGGCAGCACGTGGAACAACAGACCGTAGTCGGTTGATCCCTGCACGTTGGATTCACCCCGCAGGGCATTAACCCCGCCGCCGGCGATGCCCACGTTGCCCAGCAGCAGTTGCAGCATGGCCACTGCCCGCACGTTCTGGGTGCCATGGGTCGATTGGGTGATCCCCATGGCGTACAGGATCGTGCCGGCCCTGTCGGCCCGGCCGGTGTTGCAGAAGGCGTCGGCCACCGCCAGGTAGTCGCCCCGCTTGGTGCCGGTGATCGAGCAGACCGTATCCAGGTCGTAGCGGGAATAGTGCTTCTTCAGCAGCTGATAGACGCAGCGCGGGTCCTTCAGGCTGCGGTCCCGCCTGGGGTTGCCGGAGCCGTCCAGCTCGTAGGCCCAGGCCTTGTTGTCGTACGTCTTCTCCTGGTCGTCAAAGGAGCAGAACAGCCCCTCCTCAAAGCCATACTTGTCATTAATGATGAACGAGGCGTTGGTGTAATCCCGCACGTACTCCAGGTGGGCCAGATTGTTTTTAAGGGCGTAGTTGATCAGACCGCCCAGGAAGGCGATATCGGTGCCGGGACGGATCTGGGCGTAGATGTCGGCCTTGGAGGCCGAACGGGTATAGCGCGGGTCCACCACCACCAGCTTGGCGCCGTTGTCCACCGCCTTCTCGATCCACTTGAAGGAGATCGGATGGTTCTCGGCCGGGTTACAGCCGATAATAAAGATGCAATCACTGTTCTGCAGGTCATTCCAATGGTTGGTCATGGCACCACGACCGAAAGAAGCCGCCAGACCGGCGACTGTAGCGGAGTGTCAAAGTCGAGCCTGGTGTTCAAGCTGCCCGACCCCCATGGCCCGGGCAAACTTGGACCACAGGTAGCACTCCTCATTGTCCAGGCCGGCCCCGCCAAAGAAGGCCATGCCGTCGGTGCGGTTCACCACGTACTGCTTGTTATCCTTCTTGTTCAGCTCGGTATGCTTAAAGGTCTTATCGCGGGTCTCCTTCATCAGCTGGCTGATCCGGTCCAGGGCCCAATCCCAGCTTTTCTCCTCAAACCTGGCAGAGCCAGGTGCGCGGTACATCACCTTCTGCAGCCGACGGTCGTTCACCGCCACCTGAAACATCGAGCTGCCCTTGGAGCAGAGCGAACCCTGGTTGATCGGGTGCTTGGGATCGCCCTCAATGTTGATCACCTTGCCGTTCTTGGTGCTGACCACCAGGCCACAGCCCACAGCACAATACGGGCAGATGGTGGTGGAGGTCGTGGCCCCCTTGGTTCTCAGCTCAGGGGAATCGACACTGGCCTCCCCTTTGCCTGCCAGGGCCGTACCGGCTGCTGCCAGCACCCCGCCCTGCAGAAACTGACGTCTGGAAATACCCATTCTTTCCTCCTTTAGCGATAAAGCACAAACACGTTACAAATCCGTCCCTTTTGAGCAACATGTGTGCCATAGCTGCCGCACCACCCCCTCCCCAACAAACCAGTGCAATTTCGAACCATTACCAGATTAGCTATTTCAAATTTACACACGCACCCCAAAACGACCCATAGCTTTTGTATCATTTTGTCTCCAGCTGCGTACTTCTGTCTACACGTCTACAACATCCCACCACCATGATTTGCCCTTGACAGCCAGCATCACAATCAGCTATACAAAAAAACTCATTTGGCTGCTTAGCTCAGCTGGCTAGAGCATACGCTTCATACGCGTGAGGTCCGGGGTTCGAGTCCCTGAGCAGCCACCAAGCCATACTCCGGCAACAGCCGGTTCCATACAAAACGCCCCTGACAATCGCCAGGGGCGTTTTCTTGTTTCAGCCCCCCCACAGAACACCTTGTAAGACTACAGATGACAGAGGCGCTTAGACACAAAATGTATTCGTATACTGCCCCAAGGTACGGCTGGCTGAGGATGGCGTGATACCGGATTTATACTGGGGGCAGCGGGAGCGGTTCATCGCCCTGCTGGAGTGGTTAGCCGCCCTGGGTAACGCTGAAGGAATGGTGAATGGGTTACAGATTCCGATGCGGCCCGTATGCTGGCCGGACGTCTGCGGAATGATCACGCCTGACAAGGCAAAGGTGCCGATTGAACTAAAGGTTGCCACAAAGGTCTTAATAAGGTACTTTATTCGTACCGGAGGTGTGCTATGAATTTAGCAGAAGATATTCAACCAGTAACCTACCTGAAAGGCAACGCCGCTCATCTGCTGCATCAGGTAAATGAAACCCGCAGGCCGGTCATTATCACCCAGAATGGCATGGCACGCGCAGTACTGCAGGACACTGCCAGTTACGAAAGCATGCGGAATGCTATCGCAATGCTCAAGCTGATGGTGCAGGGGGAAAATGACATCCGCGCTGGCAGGTTGAGCGGGCAGGATGAGGTTTTTTCCCGCATTGAAGCAAGACTGGCTGAGCGAAGAAGGCAGGCGGAGTAATGGCGCGGCATCTGTTTTCTGTTGTCTGGACGAAAGCAGCAGAGACTGATCTTGAGTGTATTGTTGACTTTATCGCTGATGACAGTTTTGATGCTGCGCTTGCGGTTTTTGCCCGGATTCGTGAGCGCGCTGCCACTCTTGACAACCTTCCCAATAAAGGGAGGGTTGTGCCCGAACTCCACCAGCATGGCATTACTCAGTACCGTGAGCTGATTGTGGCGTCATGGCGCATTATGTATCGGATTGACGGTACGAAGGTTTATGTTATCTCGGTCGTGGATAGCCGGAGGAATCTTGAGGATTTGCTACTGGAAAGATTGTCAAGGGATTGAACTGGTGCAAAGCATTTTGGAGCCTGTTATGACTGCCATGTTCATCCTCTCATAATGCGGGCAGGTCAGTTCCTGAGATGAGTTCCGGGGACATACCACCTAATTGCCGCAGACCCTCGCTAACTTCACCCCCTGACGACAGTAAAACCCTATGAAAGCGGCATTACAGTGACCAAGGCAGACATCGTCGAAAAGATCCATACCACCACTGGCCTATCCAAGAAAGATTCCGCTAAGAAGTAGAACTAGCTAGATTAGCTACTTCAACCGAATCAGCACTCTTAAGGATACCCCCATGCTGATTGACCTGCCCACACTGGCCCTGTTGTTTAGCGCCGCCTTTATCGCCGGGCTGGTGGATGCGATCGCCGGCGGAGGCGGGTTGATCACCGTGCCGGCGCTGTTGGCTGCCGGGTTGCCACCCCAGCTGGCGCTGGGCACCAACAAGCTGCAGGCAAGCTTTGGCTCTGGCAGTGCCATGCTGCATTTCATCAGGGCTGGCCGCGTTAACCTGCGGGAATGCTACAGCGGGATCATCTGGACCGCTCTCGGCGCCGGGTTGGGGGCCTGGGCGGTGCAACTGCTGGATCCGGGGCTGCTGCGCCGTCTGATCCCCTGGCTGTTGGCAGCCATTGCGCTCTACACGCTATTCACCCCGCAACTGGGGCGGGACGATAGCCACGCCCGCTGGTCAGCCGGACCGTTCTTTATGGTGTTCGGACTCTCAATCGGCTTTTATGACGGTTTTCTGGGACCGGGCACCGGCTCGTTCTGGGCCATGGCGTTCATGCTGCTGTTCGGGTATTCGATGGTGCGCGCCACCGCCTACACCAAGGTGATGAACTTCACCAGCAACGCAACTGCACTGCTGTTCTTTCTACTGGCCGGACAGGTGCAGCTGGTTGCGGGGCTGGTGATGGGGGCAGGGCAGTTTCTGGGGGCCCGGATCGGGGCCCGGCTGGTGATCACGAAGGGGGCTGCGTTTGTGCGGCCGGTATTCATCACGATGGTGCTAGCGGTGCTGATCAAGCTGATACTGCAGCGCTAGCCGCGCAGCGGTTCAAACAGGTATTCCAGCCCATTGACCTTGATGGTGTGGACCGTTTCCAGCATCCTGCCCAGCTTGCCTGCCGGAAAACCCTGTTGTGCGAACCAGACCAGGTACGGCTCGGGCAGATCGATCAAGAGCCGCCCCTGATACTTGCCGAACGGCATCCGCATCGCCACCAACGCCTGCAGTTCCTCAACATCGGCCGGCACCCCCTGGCAGGGCTGCAGGGTATCCCGTGTCTCGGTCATCGTCCCTCCCCCATACTCACCGTACAGCTGTTGGACCACATCAGTAATACTCCTCTTCATAGGCCGGTACCTCGTCCAGAAAGCCGGGCAGACGCTCGGCCTGGTGCAGGGCACGGTCAACATCCTCGATCAGCCGCTGGCGATCCTTGGGATAGCTGCCGGCCAGATTAAGGAAGTTGGAGACATGGTTGGAGCGCAGGATGGTCCGGGCCGGGGCCAGCTGCGTCAGCAGTTCCCGCGCCTCCTGCATCAGCTCGCGGCGGGTACCCTGATCAAGCGAGCGGACAAACGGCTCGTTGTGGCGGTGGAACAGGGTCAAAAGCGAGAAATACTCCGGGTTAACCCGATTGACCCAGGCCGCGGTGGCACGGGCATGTTCCAGGCTGCGCCCCCTGCCGGCCAGGCCCAGGATGGCGGTGACCGACAGCTTGATGCCGGCTTCACGGGCCATCAGCGCCAGCTCGGCCATCTGGTCGGCGGCATACCCCTTGCCTACCCGCTCCAGGGTCAGGTCGTCGCCGGACTCCAGGCCGAAGTAGAGGATGCGCAGCTTCTTTTCCCGTAACTGGTGCAACTGCGGCAGGGTCTTGTTAGTGAGGCTGTTGGGCGAGGCGTAGCTGGCCACCCGTGTCAGGCCGGGAAAGGTGGCTGCCAGGGCGTCCAGGATGGTGACCAACCCCTCAAAGGGGTAGACCAGGGCATCGCCGTCGGCCAGAAAGACCCGCTCGACCCGCTCGCGGTAGCGGGCCGGGATCTCGCTGATCTCCTGCAAAATCTCCGCGACCGGCCGGATATGGAAGCGCTTGCCCTTGTACATGCCGCAGAAGGCGCAGTTATTCTGGGAGCAGCCGACCGTGATCTGGAAGATTAGGCTGCGGGCCTCGCTGGGGGGACGGAACACCGGTTCGATATAGCTGAGCATAGACGATCAATCCTCGCGCTGAACAGACTAGACGCGGCGCAGTGTAGCACGATGCAGCCGCTTCGCGAAATCCCAACTGTACTAACAAATCCAAGCCCGACCAGCCAGACCGGCAGCTAATCTGCTGGGCAAGCCCGGCCAGCGTGGTATACTGCCAGCAAATCATCCCTGCCGGAGCCTAGCTTATGAAATCAATCGGCGCTGAACTGGCGTACTTTTTCCGCGGTCGCCTGCGTCAGAATCTGAAAGTACTCTGCCTGTACGGCCTCTTTCTGGTGGCTCTGATGCTGACCTACGCCCTGCTGTTCGATTTTCTGATGTGGCGTCTGGAGGGCCGCGACTTTTCCCTGATGGCCAGCATCTACTGGGTGATCACGGTGATGACCACCCTGGGCTTTGGCGATATTACCTTCCATACCGACCTGGGCTACCTGTTTGCCACCATCGTCACCATCAGCGGGGTGGTGTTCCTGCTGATCATCCTGCCCTTCGGCATGATCAGCCTGTTTTTGGCACCCTGGATCGAGCAGCGGCTGCGCTACCACCCCACCCTGGAGCTGGATGAGGAGACCAGCGGCCATGTGCTGATCTTCGGCATGGACCCGATTACCACCAACCTGATCCGCAAGCTGAAGAGCCGCATGATCTCGTTCGTGGTGGTGACGCCGGACCACCAGCAAGCGCTGTACCTGGAGGAAGAGGAGAATATCCGGGTGGTCTGCGGCTCGCCGACTGATCAGGAGGTGCTGCGCAGGGTACGGGTGTCCCAGGCCCGCTACGTGATCGCCAACCTGAGCGACCCGGAAAACGCCAACCTCTGCCTGACGGTGCGCTCCATGGCCAAAACCCCGATTGCAGCCATTGCCAACGACCCCGAGCACGTTGACCTGCTGCGACTGGCCGGCGCCAATCAGGTGATCCCGCTGCCCCGCATCCTGGGCCGCTACCTGGCCACGCGGGCCACTACCTGCGGCGCCCTGGCCCATGTACTGGATTCCTTCGGTGCCCTGCAGATCGCCGAGATTCCGGTCTACGGCACCCCCTTCGTCAACCAGACCCTGGCGGAGGCCTGTATCCGCCAGCGTACCGGCCTGGCGGTGGTGGCGCTGTGGGAGCGCGGCACGTTGCAGTTTCCCACCGGCGATGCCATCCTGCTCCCCGAGGCGCTGATGATCCTGGCCGGCAGCCGTGAACAGCTGGAAAAGCTGGAGCAGCTGGCCGGCGACCAGTCACGGGAGGAGCTGGTGCTGATCCTGGGCCATGGCCGGGTGGGCTGCGCCTCGGCCAAGTTTCTCGAACGCAAGCCGGTGCCCTTCATCCTGATCGACCAGCTGGCCAACCCCGACTGCGCCGACCACGTTGCGGTAATCGGCGACGCCACCGGCCGCTATCTGCTGAAACAGGCCGGCATCGAGCAGGCCCAGGGGGTAATTGTTACCACCAACAACGACAGCACCAATATCTTCCTGACCCTCTCCAGCCGCCACAGCAACCCCCACATCCGGATCGTGGCGCGGGCCAACGACGACGCCAATGTTGAGCAGCTATATGCCGCCGGGGCCGACTTCGTGGTCTCCAACGCCTCGGTGGGGGCCAGCATCCTGAGCAATGTGCTTGAATCCAAGGAGTCGGTGTTTCTGACCGAGGGAATCTCGGTCTTCCGTCGCTTGATCCCGCCGGAGCTGGTCGGCAAGACGATTGCCGAATCGCAGATCAGGCCCCGGACCGGCTGCTCAATCGTGGCCCTGGAGCCGGACGACAACAGCCCGCCCCTGATCGTGCCGCCGCCTGAACAGCTGCTGCAGACCGGCATGGGGCTGATCCTGATCGGTAGCCCGCAGCAGGAAGCGCTGTTCGCCGAAACCTTCTCCCTGGCGGACAGATAGACGTCGCTTGCTATCCTGAAACCTGTTTCGACCAGGTCGATTGCTGACAAGGTTGCTTAAGCCTGTCAGCCTGTTTTTTATACCCCCTGACTACCTTGACAGAGGGCCCGCCCCGCAGTATGGTAGCCACATGACTACCAAACACGCACTCACTGCACGCCAACAACAGGTGCTGGAACTGATCCGCCAGCATATCGACGATAACGGCTACCCGCCCACCCTGCGTGAGCTGGCCCGGCAACTGGGGGTCAGCGGCACCCTGCCGGTCAGCAAACACCTGGAGGCCCTGCAGTGCAAGGGCTACCTGAGCCGCAGCAACGACGCGCGCGGCATCTGCCTGACCGGCTCCGCTGCCAGCGCCGTTTCGCTGCCGATAGTCGGCACGGTGCGGGCCGGCGCCCTTACCCCGGCCATCGAGGACATCCAGGGCTACTTGGCCCTCGACCGTCTGCAACTGCATGGCGGCACGTTTCTGCTGCGGGTGGCCGGCGATTCGATGATCAACGCCGCCATCAAGGAAGGGGACCTGGCCCTGATCCGCCCCCAGCCAACTGCCCACAACCGCGAGATCGTGGTGGCGATGGTCAACGGTGAGGCTACCCTGAAACGGTTCTACCGCGAGGGCGATCATATCCGACTGCAGCCGGAAAACCCCAACCTGCGGCCCATCATCCTGCGGCAGGGAGACGGCGAGGTCAGCATCATCGGCAAGGTGGTGGCCATCTTCCGTAACCTCGAATAAGCAGATGTCCGCACCGCGCACCATCCTGCATATCGACATGAACGCCTTTTTCGCCTCTGTGGAGCAGCGCCACAGACCGGAGCTGCGCGACAAGCCGATCGCTGTTATCGGCAGCGCCAGCCGCACCGTGATCCTGACCGCCTCCTACGAGGCCCGGGCCTTCGGCGTCAAGACCGGCCAGACCACCTGGGAGGCACGCCGCCTCTGCCCGCAGCTGACCCTGGTCCCCACCAGCAACCGGCTCTACAGCGCCACCTCGCAGCAGATCATCGCCATCCTGCGCGACTTCACCCCGCTGGTGGAGGTATTCTCCATCGACGAGGCCTTTCTGGATATCGGCGCCTCACTGCGCCTGTTCGGCTCGGCCGAGCAGATCGCCCGCCAGATCAAGCAACGGATCAGGGAAGAGCTGGGCCTGAACTGCTCGGTCGGCATCGCCCCCAACAAGCTGTTGGCCAAGCTGGCCAGCGATCTGCAGAAGCCGGACGGCCTGGTGGTGGTGCGCCCCGATCAGGTGGCACGGCTACTGGAGACCATGCCGGTGGGTGAGTTGTGCGGCATCGGCCGCAGCACAGCCCGCCAGCTGAGCCTGTTGGGGATTACCACCTGCGGCCAGCTGGGACGTTTTCCGCTGGAACTGCTGACCCGCCGCTTCGGGGTGATCGGCGAACGGCTGCGCCAGATGGGGCAAGGAGTTGACGAGGCGCCGGTGGTAGCAGAGGAAGACGCGGCCGAGGTGCAGAGCGTGGGGCATTCGATGACCTTCAGCCATGATCTGTCAGACGACCATGAGATCAGGGCCAAGCTGCTGCAGCTGGCAGAGATGGTGGGCCGCAGGGCCCGGCGTTACGGGGTGAGCGGCCGCACCGTGACCCTGGCGGTGCGCTATGCCGACTTCAGCACCTTCAGCCGCCAGCAACGCCAGTCTGAGCCTCTGGCCCTCAGTGACGACATCTACCACGCCAGTCAGCGGATACTGGATGAGCTGCAGTTGGAACAGCCGGTCAGGCTGCTGGGGATATCCCTCTCAACACTGCAGCGCAACAACGCTCAACTGCCGCTCTTTCCCGAGCAGCAACGCAGGTTGCGGGCCACCGTGGCCATGGATGCGGTCAACAACCGTTACGGAGATTTTACGGTGATGCAGGGGAGCCTGCTGGATCAGCAGGAAAAGGGCAGCCATGTCATCTCGCCGGCCTGGAAGCCGGAGGGGATACGCAACGTCACCGTGACGTAAGCAGCGAATACCGCGCACCACCACAACCGGCCAATACAGCAGGTTTAGGTTTAGGTTGAGGTCTTGAAGCCGGCCACTTCCCGCTCCAGGTTTTTGATCTGGTTGGAGAGGCCGGACACCGCCCCCTCCACCAGCTTTGTGGTCTCCAGGTTGCCGGTGGCGGTGGCGGCCATCTCGCCGGCAGCCCGTACGATCTGCTCGCTGCTGGTCGACTGCACCTGACAGGCGGCCCGAATCCCCTCGATCATCTGGACAATGGTTTCGCTGGATTCAGCCACGCCGCTGCCGGCATCGTTGTGGGCGCTGGTCTGCAGGTGGACCCGCGCCACCAGCTCACGAATGTTCTCAGCTGAGCGATTGATCACCTCGGTATCGCGGGTCTGCTCACCCGAGGCCCGCACAATCTGCTCCACCATTGAAGCCACCTCGCCCACCGAGGTCCGCATCCGGTCGCTCTGCTGGGCATGCAGCTGGGTGGTATGGGCAATGGCGGTCACCTGGTCGGTGGCGGTCTTGACGCCATCAACAATCTTGCGCAGGGCGTCGCCGGAACGGCGCGACAGCACCTCGCCGTCCCCCACTGCCTGTTCGGAGAGCCGAATGGCGGTAACCGCCTTCTCGGTCTCGTCCTTGACGCCGTTGACGATCTCGGCGATCTCGCGGGTGGAGGCGGTGGTACGACGGGCCAGTTCCTTGATCTCGTGGGCCACCACGCCGAAGCCTTTGCCGTGCTCGCCGGCCTGGGCCGCGATGATCGAGGCGTTTAAGGCCAGCAACTTGGTCTGCTCGGTCACCTCGTCGATCACCTGCAGGATGGTGCCGATGCTGGCGGCATGCACCGACAGATTTTCAATGGCCTGCTGTACGGTGTGGGAGGAGGTGCGGATCTGATCCATGCCGTTGATGGTGGTCTCCACGGCGATATTGCCCAGTTCGGCATCCCGCAGCACATCGCCGGAGATGCGGGCCGTGGCCTGGGCGTTATGCTCGATCTGACGCACCGACTGATCCATCTCCAGCACCAGGTTGGTAGTATGGGAGGAGTTTTCCAGCAACCGGTTGACACTGTTGTTGATCTCCTTCTGGGCGTTGGCCATCCGCTCGATGGAGTCGCTGACCCGCTCCACCGCCAGCACCAGGTGCTCCACCAGCTGGTTGATCTCCACCGTGCTGGTGGTCATCTCCTGGATCGAGCTGGCATTGACGGTGGCGGCATCGGACAACCCCTCCACCGCGGTGGTCACCTCCTCCACCGAACGCCGGATCTGCAGGGCGGCCTCCTTGGTGCTGGAGGCGGCCAAGGTCTGGGTCTCGGCGCTGGCCAGCCCCTGGCGGGCCACGGTATCGACGGTCTGACCGATGGTGCGCAGCTCTTCGGCTGCCTGGCGGATGCTGGCCATCATGCCGGCCAGCCGTTCCAGCATCTCGTTAAAGTTGCTGTTGAGCATACCGACCTCATCGCCCGACAGATCAATCCCCCGCACGGTCAGATCGCCCTCGGCGGCCTGATCCATTACACCGGCCAGCCGCTTGACCCGGATCGGCAGCTTGCGGGAGGCCAGAATAACAAAAACACCCAAAAAGAACGCCAGGTTAAGCAGATGCAAAAAACGGAGCCCGTCTTCAGACAACTGCCTGATGCCAAAGGCGGCCACCGAAACAAGCATACCGGCCACCAGCAGCAGCCGGATCAATGTGGTTCCAAAACCAAGATTTTTAGCCATAGGGGCAACCATCCAGAACAAAAGTAAGTAGCGGATTGCAATGCTTCTTATACCGTAAAACCGTTGCAAAACAAACGGCTAATCACGCCGGCAACCAAAGCCGGGGCACTCTGCCGCAGGCTTGCTTTTTCACCTGCCAGCCCCTATACTGCCGCGATCTATACCAGGAGGGCGGCAACGTTATGATCGAGATCAACTTTGACAAGATGGGCGGCCTGATCCCGGCCATCATCCAGGATTACGAAAATGGCGAGGTGCTGATGGTGGCCTTCATGGACAAAAAGACCCTCGACCTGACCCTGAAAGACGGCAAGACCTGGTTCTTCAGCCGCACCCGCAACAAGTACTGGATGAAGGGCGAGGAGTCGGGCAATACCCAGGAGGTGATCGAGGTGCTGACCGACTGCGACGCCGACAGCGTGGTGATCAAGGTCAAGCAGAACGGTCCGGCCGCCTGCCACACCGGCAACCGCAGCTGCTTCTACGTCAAATGGGAGAACGGCCAGTGGGTGGAACACTCCAACCCCTTGTTCGATCCCGCGGAGGTCTACAAACAATGAACACCGTCCTGCGCTTCGGCATCCCCAAAGGCAGCCTGGAGGAGGCCACCGTCGACCTGTTCAAACAGGCCGGCTGGCAGATCGGCATCTCGTCGCGCAGCTATTTCCCCACCATCGACGACGCTGAGATGAAGTGCCACCTGATCCGGCCCCAGGAGATGGGCAAGTACGTTGAGCGCGGCACCATCGACGTGGGGATCGCCGGCCGCGACTGGATTCGTGAGAACGACTCCGACGTGGTTGAGGTCTGCGAGATGGTCTACTCCAAGGTCTCCCGCCGGCCGGTGCGCTGGGTGCTGGTGGTGGCACAGGATTCCCAGGTGCAGAAGCCGGAAGACCTGCAGGGCGCCACCATCTCCACTGAGTTGGTAGCGTTCACCAAGCGCTACTTCAAGGAGCGCAACATCGACGTCAATGTCGAGTTTTCGTGGGGGGCCACCGAGGCCAAGGTGGTGGACGGCCTGTGCGACGCCATCGTAGAGGTAACCGAGACCGGCTCCACCATCCGGGCCAACAACCTGCGGATCGTCTGCGACCTGATGGAGTCGGTGCCGGTGATGGTGGTCAACAAGGCCGCCTGGAACGACCCCTGGAAGCGGGCCAAGATCGAACAGATCGCCACCCTGCTCAACTCGACCCTGCGGGCCGAAGGGATGGTGGGCCTCAAGATGAACGCCCCGGCCGACCGGGTGGATGGCATCACCGGCATACTGCCCAGCCAAAAGGCGCCCACGGTCTCGCACCTCTACAAATCGGACTGGGTCTCCATCGAGAGTGTCTTGCCGGAAAAAGAGGTGCGCCGGATTGTACCGGAACTGCTCCGGTTGGGGGCCGAAGGGATCATCGAATACCCGCTCAGCAAGATCATCTGACAAAGGGGCCACTATGCCAGCCTGCGACCGCACCGGCGAAAACTGTCGCTGTACCTACCCCGGCTGTCCCCGCCGAGGCAACTGCTGCCAGTGCGTGGCCTATCACCGCGAACGGGGTGAAGCCACGGCCTGCCTGTTCACCGCCGAAGGTGAACGCAGCTACGACCGCTCGCTGCAGCATCTGATGCGCGACCGCGGCATCGGGCAGTAACGCGATGCTCAGCTACAGCGTCACCCCCGACGACCACTGCCGCCGGCTTGAAAGTTACCTGCAGCGGCTGCTGCCGGCTGCCCAGCCGGCCTATTGCCGCAAGCTGATCAAATCAAACGCCTGCCGCCTGAATGGCGACCCTGCCGCTGCTGACACCCTGCTCCAGGCAGGCGATCAGATCATGTTAAAGGAAAGCTCCTCCGTTACCGGCCTGCTGCAGGGCAAGCGGCCTGTCTTGGATCTGCTCTGGCAAGACGACCGCCTGCTGGTGCTTAACAAACCGGCCGGCCTGGCCATGCACCCGGCGGCCGAGGTGGACGAGAACCTGGTGGATCTGGTCTCGGCCTGGTTAGAGAAACGGAGCAACCACCCGGCCCGCGCCTATCCGGTCAACCGCCTGGACCGCGGCACCTCCGGCGTGGTGCTGCTGGCCACCAGCTCCAGCAACGCCGGTATGCTGGGCCGGCAAGTCAAGGAAGAGGGGCTGGACAAATGCTACCTGACCGTGGTTGAAGGCCGGCTGGAGGGCTCGGGCGAGATCGATGCCGACCTGGACGGCAAACAGTCTCTAAGCCGCTACCAGTGCCTTGCCGCAGGCAGGCACAACTCCTTGCTCCTGGTGGAACCGGTCAGCGGCCGCACCCACCAGATCCGCCGCCATCTGTCGCTGGTGGGCCATCCGGTGGTGGGCGACAAGCGTTACAACGCCGTCCCCCTGCCGTCGCTGCCGGGCATCGCCCTGCACTCATTCCGTACCATGCTGCAGCACCCCACCGAACAGCGGCAGCTGACCATCTGCGCGCCGCTGCCCGCTGCCCTGCGCGATCTGGTCCTTGAACGCTGCGGCCTGACTGAAACGGCTCTGATGCAGCTGCTTACCGAGCTCACCCGACGCTGATCACTGCCGCTGGCAATCGCGCGTAACCCTGCTATACTTCTCCCTACCGATCCCCAAGGGAGGTTCACCATGCAGATCATACCCATCCTGCTGTTGCTGGCCCTGGCAACGCCGGCCCTGTCACTGGCGGCGACACCCCAGCGGAGTGCACTCACCCCCCGCATCACCGCGGTCACGGTCTATCAGGACCGGGCCCAGACCATGCGCAGTGCTACCCTCAACCTGAAAGCCGGCACCCAGATCGTGGTCCTGGAAGGGCTGCCGGTGCTGTTGCAGGACGATTCGATCCGGGTGGAGGGCAGCGGCACGGCACGGGCCACCATTGCCGGCGTCGAGATCAAGCGCAGGTTTCTGGAGCAGACCGCTGAAAAACGGGCCAAGGAACTGGAGGAGGAGATTCGTGTCCTTGAACGCAAGTTGGGCGGACTGGACGCGAAAAAGGCAGGCCTGAGCGCCCAGAAAGCCTTCCTGGAATCGATCCGTGTGGCCTGGGGCGACCGGCTCTCCAAAGAGCTGGCCATCGGCAGGCCCACCTCGGCAGAACTGCAGGATGCGGCCGGCTTTGTGGCCTCCGGTATCGCCAAGGTGGAAGAGCAGTCGCTTGATATCGAAAACGACAAGCTGCAGCTGAAGAAAAAGATCGACGCCCTGCGGCGGGAACTGCGCGAGGCCACCGGCTCGCTGCGCAAAGAAATGAAGACGGCGGAAGTGACCCTGGAGGTGAGCCGCGAAGGCAGCTTCACCCTCAACCTGTCCGGCGTGGTTGGCCGGGCCAGCTGGACGCCGGCCTACGATGTCCGCCTGATGCCAGATGGCGGCAGCGCCCAGCTGACCTACCGGGCCCAGGTACATCAGCAGACCGGCGAGGATTGGAATCATGTGGCACTGACCCTTTCCACGGCCCGCCCGGCCAGTGGCGGCGCGCCACCTGAGCTGCATCCCTGGCGGATCGCCTTCTGGCGTCCACCGCCACCGGCCCCGGCTCCTCGTTATTACGAAAGCCGGGCCAAATCGACGTTGATGGAACTGGATGACCGGGCGCTGGCTGCAGCGGCGCCGGAAGAAGAACCAGAAGCAGCACCGGCTGCTGTCCAGACCGCCCAGCTGGCCAGCGAGGGCACCTCGGTCAGCTTTGTGATCCCCAAGCCGGTGGATGTGGCCAGTGACGGCAGCCTGCAGAGCAGCGTGATTGCAATCAGCACACTGCCGGTCAGCACCAACTATCTGGCAGTGCCCAAGCTGAACCAGACGGTCTACCTGTCGGCCGAGCTGGTCAACCAGGCCGGGTATCCGCTGTTGCCGGGGCAGATCAGGATCTTCACCGGCAACACCTTTACCGGCAGTGCCGCCATGAAGCAGGTGGCGGTGGGCGAGAAGTTCACCCTGCCCTTCGGCAGTGACGATCAGCTGACGGTTAAACGGGAGGAACTGAAACAGCACAAGGAGGCGGGCCTGTTCGGTAAAAACAGGATGGGCTACCGCTACCGGCTTGAGGCGACCAACTTCCGCAAGCAGCCCCAGACCCTCAGCATCAAGGATCAACTGCCCCTGGCCGGGGACAACGAGATCACGGTCAGCCTGGAAAACGTAACGCTGCAGCCCAGCGAGAAAAAGGATGACGGCACGCTGCTCTGGAAACTGCCGCTGGCGGCAGGTGAAAAGAAGGAGTTCAGCTATGAAATCGTGGTGGAATATCCCAAGGACCGCGAGATAACCGGGCTGTAAGATCGAGTCGATGCACGACGCACAAAACGGGACGGTCATCACGACCGTCCCGTTTCTCTTTCAGGGCAGCATCTCCGCCAACTGGCTGATCGGAATCCGTTCCGGCAGCCGGATGCCGAATTCCCGCAGGTAGAGGGCGTTGACCGCCGCCAGCAGGGTGTTCAACCGCTCCAGGTCCAGCACCGCCTCGCCGGGCAGATGATCGATCCCCTGGCAGTTTTTGGGACAGACGTCAATCCGCCGCTCTTCCCCTTGCACCAGCAGGATCGGCAGACCGTGGGTACGGCAGATGATCGGCCGCGCCTCGTACAGCAGGCACCGCTCGCCCGCAAGCAGAGGACAATACTCGTCCTCCGGCGACCAGGCCGCCAGATGGTCCTTTAACTGTTGTAACTCCTCAGCCGGTAGCCGGTCGGCAGCTGCGATCATGGCCACCGCCTCCACCGGAAAGACCGAGATGGCCAGGCAGCAGGAGGAACAGCCGGCATGGCAGGTGATGGCATCCCCCAGGCGATCTTCGATCCCCCGGCAGAGGTCGTCCACCTTGGCCAACAGACTGCGGTAATTTGCCAGTGGGTCAGTCATTGGCTACTGGATCTTTAAAACGATCTTACCGAAATGCTTATCCTCTTCCATCATGCGATGGGCCTCCACCACCTGATCGATGGTGAAGACCTGCTCGATGATCGGCACGATGGTGCGATCGGCGAACTTGGGCAGGGCCGTCTTGGTGAACTCGGCCACGATGGCGGCCTTATCCTTGACCGGCCGTGAACGCAGTACGGAACCGATAATCTGCTGGCGCTTGACCATCATCAGGGCCAGGTTCAGCTCGGCCTTGATACCGCTGATGATGCCGATGATCACCAGCCGGCCGGCATAGGCCAGCGAGTTCATGTTGGGGGCCAGGTACTTGGCGCCAACATGGTCGAGGATCACATCGGCCCCCTTCTTGTTGGTGAACTCCTTGACCGCCTCGGCGAAGTCGGGGGTGGTGGTGTAATCGATCACCAGATCGACCCCCATCCCCTTGACCCGCTCGATCTTGCTGGGGTGGGCAGTGACGATGATCTTGGTATTGGGCACCAGCGCCTTGCAGAGCTGCACCCCGGCCATGTTGACCCCGCCGCCGCCGCCATGGATGATGGTGGTATTGTTGTCCTTGAGGCCACCGATCATGAACAGGTTGGAGAAGGCGGTAATGTAGGATTCGCAGACGCAGGCCGCCTCCTCAAAGCTCATACCCTCCGGGATCGGCATCAGGTGGCTGGCATAGGCCACGGCGTACTCGGCGTAGGCGCCGCCTCCCACCAGCGACATCACCCGGTCGCCCACCTTCCAGCCGGCAACACCTGCACCCAACGCCTCAATGGTGCCGGCCACTTCCAGGCCCAGGATCTCGGAGTCGCCCGGCGGTGGCGGATACTTGCCTTCGCGCTGCACCAGATCGGGGCGGTTGACGGTGGTGGCATAGACCTTCACCAGCACCTGCCCTTCGCCGGGAACCGGTGTTTCCAGCTCGCCCACCTTGAGTACCTCTACCCCGCCGAAACCATCCATCAACACTGCCTTCATACGCTGTATCCTCCCAAACAAAATGTTGTTCTGAAATTGCACGATGCCAATTTACCCGCTTGCGCACGGTTTGTAAACCGTTAAATAGCCGCCTGCACCCTTGATTTTATGGCTGTTTTCTGCCATAACCGCCGCATTCCACAGGGGTTTCAACCATGAAGATTCTCGTAACCAACGACGACGGCATCGCCGCGCCGGGCATCAAGGCCCTGGCCGAGGCGCTGCAGACACTGGGCGATGTGACCGTGGTGGCGCCGGACCGTGAGCGTAGCGCTGCCGGCCACTCGCTGACGCTGCATTCACCGTTACGGGTGTTTGAGCTGCGGCCCGGCTGGTTCGCGGTGGACGGCACCCCCACCGACTGCGTCAACATGGGCATCCACAGCCTGCTGGACGCGCCGCCCGACCTGGTGGTCTCCGGCATCAACCACGGCGCTAACCTGGGGGATGACATCACCTATTCCGGCACCGTGGCCGCCGCCATGGAGGCCAACCTGATGGGCATTCCCGCCATCGCCGTATCGCTGGCCACCTACGGCCCCAGCGAACACTTTAGCGACGCGGCCCGCGTCGCGTTGCAGGTTGCAACCGAGTTGACCCGCAACCGCCTGCCGGATGACACCTTCTTAAACGTCAACGTCCCCAACCTGCCCTATGACCAGATCAAACCGGTACGGATCACCCGCCAGGGCAAACGCTCCTTTGTTGGCAAGATCATCGACAAGATCGATCCTCGGGGCCGCAAATACTTCTGGATCGGCAGCGAGGAGCCCAGCTTCCTGGATGACGAAGGCACCGATTTTCACGCCGTGGGGTTGGGCCATGTCTCGGTTACCCCGCTGCATCTCGATCTGACCAATTATCGCAGTATGCAGGCCCTGCAGGCATGGCAGTTCGGGGCCCCATGACACTGGACAACGGACCGCTGCTCTGCTATCGTATGCCCCCTGAATCCGGGCCTTGGGAGGGGCATTGAAACGTTTTGAGTTAGCCCGTAAACGGATGGTACAGGAACAGATCATTGCGCGCGGCATCAGTTCACCGCGGGTGATCGAGACCCTGCTCAAGATTCCGCGCCACCTGTTCGTCCAGGAAGCCATGGCCGATCAGGCCTACAGCGACGGCGCCCTGCCGATCGGCGAAAAGCAGACCATCTCCCAACCGTATATGGTGGCCCTGATGAGCGAGCTCTTGGAACTGAAAGCCCAGGACCACGTGCTGGAGATCGGCACCGGCTCCGGCTACCAGACCGCCGTGCTGGCCTCGCTCTGCCGCCGGGTCTGGACCATTGAACGGATTCGCCCGCTGGCCATGCAGGCCCGCAAGGTGTTGGACGCGCTGCACCTGCTCAACGTCAACATCAAGGTGGGGGACGGCACCCTGGGCTGGCCCGAGGAGGCGCCCTTCGACGCCATTCTGGTGACCGCCGGCGCACCGGCCGTGCCGGAGGCCCTGGCTCAGCAACTGGCTCCCGGTGGTCGTCTGGTGATCCCGGTGGGCGACGCGGCCAACCAGACCATCCTGCGGATTCGCAAGCAAGCCGACGGCAGCCTGACCAGCGAAACCGGTGTTGGCTGCCGCTTTGTGCCGTTGATTGGCCAGCAGGGCTGGCAAACCGCTGCCTAAGGAGAAACGCATGAGCCGCTCTGCAAGCTACAACGAACCGGAACTGCTGGTACCAGCTCTTGATGAGCAGGAGCCGCCCCTCGACTTTGCCGCCGAGGCCGAGGCTGAAGCGGATGAGGAAGAGACCAGCGCTGAAGAGCTGCCGTTGCCCGAAGCAGAACACCTCGATGACGCTATCAAAATCTACCTGCGTGACATCCAGAAGACACCGCTTTTGACCCCTGAGGGCGAAAAAGAACTGGCCCGCAAGGTGGAACAGGGCGACCACGCTGCCCGCAACAAGATGATCGAATCCAACCTGCGGCTGGTGGTCAAGAT
>DFYU01000082.1:0-4622 GCA_002383415.1 Geobacter sp. UBA4074 | reverse complement strand
CTGGTCAACCAGTCCCGCACCATCCGCCTGCCGGTGCATGTCTCCGACGACATCAACCGGATGCTGCGCATCTCGCGGCAGCTCACGCAGCAGCTGCATCGCGAGCCATCGGTGCAGGAAGTGGCCGACACCATGAAGACCAAACCGGCCTACGTGCGACGCCTGATGGTACTGCTCAAGCGCACCTGCTCCATCGAAACACCGATCGGCGACGGTAACGACTACTTCCTGATCGACACCATCGAAGACAGCTCGGTGGTCTCACCGTCGGAACTGTTGGAAAATCTCGACCAATATGAACTGATCGCCGAGCACTTTGAGGCACTCAGCGAAAGTGAGCGGGTCATCCTGGGGCTGCGCTTCGGACTCTACGACCAGGAGCCACAGACCCTGGACACCATCGGCCAGAGCTTCGGTGTCACCCGCGAACGAATTCGCCAGATCGAGGCCAAATCGCTCGAAAAACTGAAGGCCTTAGCGGCCCAGGCCTGATATGAGCACGCAAGGAGCCAGCATGGACGACCTGAAACAGATCATCCGCGACATCCCGGATTTTCCCAAAAAGGGGATCATCTTCAAGGACATCACCACCCTGCTGCAGGATGCCAAATCCTACCAGCGGATGGTGGACCTCTTGGCCCACCGCTACATCGGCCAAAAGATCGATAAGGTGGTAGGGGTTGAGGCGCGGGGCTTCATCATCGGCTCGGTACTGGCTTACAAACTGGGAGCCGGCGTGGTGCTGGTACGTAAGCCGGGCAAACTGCCCTCTGAAACCTTCAGCAAAACCTACCAGCTTGAATACGGCACCGACACCCTGGAGATTCATAAAGATGCCATCAAGCCAGGCGAAAAGATCCTGATCGCCGACGACCTGCTGGCCACCGGCGGCACCATGGCAGCCGTGGTAGACATGGTCAAGCAACAGGGGGGCGAGATCGTTGAGTGCTGCTTCATGACCGAACTCACCTTCCTAGAGGGCCGCAAACGCCTGCCGGAGGGAAAGGTTTACTCCCTGCTGCAGTTTTGATACAAACGAGATCAATTCACGAAAAATGTTGTCTATAACGATGACAGATTTCAGATGATCACCAGGCAACGACGTAAGCCTGTCAAAAAAAACAACAAATGAAGATTTTTTTGTGTTGGCCAGACTTGCAGAGGGTTTGCGCGGAGACGTACTAGCGTGTACGTCGCACAAGCAAACCGGATGCAAACGAAGCCAGCGCGGAAAAAGATCATTTGAGTCCCCGTAGCTCAGCTGGATAGAGCACTTCCCTCCTAAGGAAGGGGNNGAATCGTCTCGGGGACGCCAATAAACACGGGGGCTGGCAAGTATGCCGCCCCCTTTTTATTTGTAAAACCCCGTCTCCTGTTACCCATTCCGTTACCCAATGTTTGCCGCCGATATGCAGCAAAATGCAGTGAATGTCAACTAACATGCCGTTAATATTCGGTAATTTTCATTTGCGCGCCTTCTATGCTACAATGTGGCCCTATCGACAAAAAAGGGGGGTTGCCGTGAATTTGAAAATTGCATGTGAACTTCACCACAAACGCCCGCGATCCGGACGCGTCAAAAAGTCGTCTGTTGTTGAGGCCACCGACGCACTGTCCGAAAAGCAAATGTGTGTGGCGCTCGGCATCACGCCGCGCGAGGCGACCGCACGGCGGCTGGATATGAAGCTGACCGGCGCAACTGGTCTGTTACCGCCCGCGTTGCCCTGTCGCCCGTGCAAGGATGGGCGGGAGTACCGGAAGTACAGCCGCGCTGTCGTGCAACCGCGACGGCATCTCGCTTGTCCGCCGTAAAAACATCGAGGACCTGATTTTAGACTCCGAAATCCAGGGTCTTAAAAAGCTCGAGTTCTACGTCAAAATGCCGGAGCACAACCCCGCCAAGGGCAAGCTCGAGATCACGGCGGCCAACAACAGGAAGGCGCAGGCTGCGGGCTTTATCCTGCGGGAAGGCCTCGACATCGAGGAGATGATTGCAAAGCAGCAGGTAATCATCAGCGAGGCCGAGGCGGCCAAGGACTTCCTCGCCAAGACCACCAAGAAGGGCGAGAAAGAGGCCGAGCAGGAGCAGGACACCAGCGAGACCGGTGGCATGGCGAGCAAGGATACCGGCGTCGACATCGAGGATTTGTGGAACACGAGATACGAGTGTATCTAACCGGAGGTAACTACGATGGAAATGGCAATATCGGCGGCGTAGGGGCGTAGACCAGACGGGCACTTTTCGAGTGTCAGCCTTTTTAATTGCTATTTTATGTTTTTTTATGATAAAAATTGTTTGCAAACAAACCAAAACAAATTATATTGATTTGAAACAAATTGTAGGCATTTTTATTGCGTTGTATTCGATATCGAGAGCGTGGTAAAAATCCAGCACCAGAAAGGCACAAAATCATGGGTAAACTGATTGTAGTAGCAGGCATCAAAGGCGGCGTCGGCAAAACCACCACCGCCCGCAATCTATCGCTCGCGCTTGCAGCCAACGGCGTCAACACCGTGGCCGTGGATTCCGACCCGCAGGGCTCTATGCGCGCGTTTTTCGCGCAGCGCAGCATTGACACGGTAGACACTGTGTCGTGCATCCACGACCCCTACGCGGCGGGGCTCAAGAACAGGCTTATCAAGTTAGCGGAGGGCTACGACAGGGTAGTGGTTGATTGCGGCGGCCGAGACACGGAGGCTCTGCGGCGCAGCTGTGAGGCAGCAGGCGCGACAGGGGGCACCGTAGTTATCCCCGTGATGGCGACGCAGGAGTGCATGGATGCGTTCGCGGGCATGGTTGCCGTTGTCCGCAGCGCCCGTGAGGACTATCCCGACCTCAAGGCATGTGTTTTCGTAAACATGGCCCCGACACACGCGCTCGACCAGAGCGCAGAGGCCACCGCCACAGGCCTTGCCGAGAACTTTGCCGACCTTGATGTAATGCAAACCCGCCTTAAACAGCGCTCTGCCTGGCAGGCCAGCGGATTTGCAGCGTCTGCAATATGGGATGTCCCTACCAAAGACAGCAAAGCGTCCGATGAGTTTAATCTACTCGTGGCCGAACTTGCCACCAAAGGAGCAATCTGACATGACACCGAAAGCGCCCAAAATCCCGACAATCGCAGCTGCACCAATGGCGGCACCCAAAAAGGCGACGGCGAAGCCAGCTGCAGCACCCGCCGCCAGTGCCGACACCAAAACCAGCAGAAACCGCTATGCGTCGCCTGGCCGCCCGAAAAAGGCGGTGCAGAGTCTTCGTGTAGGCTTTTACCTGCCAGCGGAGCTTTTGGAGCGGCTGGAAGCGGCAAGCGAGACAATGACTTTTGGCAACAAGTCGCAGTTGCTTATCGAGATCCTGGAAGGGCGGATGCGGCTGCCCTGATTAGAATGGTTATATATACCGTAAAAATGTAAAGTGTGCGAGAGAGCGTTGTATTTACTGGGGTTCAAGTGATGTCCTGCCTGAAATAAGCACAAAATGTAAAATATTGCTGGAATATGCCCGAAAACTGGTCTTGAAAGTTTACATTTTCGAGGATTGGTACGGAACCTATCATAGTGTTACGCCAGCGTGATGACACTGCCGAGGATAATAATGGTTCCCCTCTCCTCATGAGCCATGAGCTCAATGTCGAATGCATCCCTGATATTCTTGCCAGCCCTCTTGTAATCCCTAACCCGCATCCAGTGGCGGAACAGGTCTTCCACGTTTGCCTTGCCGCCGACTACCTTGAGGATGCCGTCAAGGCCTGATTGCGCATGAAGGCCAACTGTCGCGGAATTGACCGGTGGCACAGCTGCTTTATTTGCCTCATTAATGCTCTTCGACGGTGCCTGCTGAGCTGGTGTTGGAACATCAGTCTGCGCCGGTGTTGGTTCGTCCAGCCCGGCCAGCTTCTCGAGTTCGTGGATGAGAGCCCAGTTTTCGACGCGTTCTTCACCGTACTGGCCAACAGGTGGTATGCCAAGCTCGTTGAGCCTTCTGAATACCGGCCTAAGGGCGTTTTCAGGAGAACGATAGAAGGCGCTGCCACGAATTCTTTCGAATTGCCAGCCAAGGCGCTCAAGGACTGTCTGGCGTGCAATGTCGTCCTCAAGTTTTTCGAGCGGGTGGTAGCGGTCTCCGTCGCACTCAACGGCCAAGCGTTTTCCATCACCTTCGACGACAAGGTCAATACGGTAATAACCGACCCGCCACTGAGATTTTACGCGGTAGCCTGCATCCACCAGCCTCTTCATTACCTGCCGCTCAAAGTCAGAATCTGCCTTTTTTTCCTCGTTGCTGTATGCCTCGACGGCAGCCCATGGGTTTTTCATGTGCTGGAGCAGCTTGAGCCTCATATCATCGGCCTTGAGGTGGCGGTCAGGGTCAAATGAGTGGATGCACCAGAGTTGGTCACGGGCACGACTGGTGGCTACATTGAAGCGCTTCTTCATTGACTCGAAGGCGCCTTCTCCCATTGCACGCATGAACTCTCCGTCGTCCTGGCTATCGACAAAAGACAGGAAGATAACGTCTCGCTCGTCGCCCTGGAACTGCGCCGATATGCCTGCCTGAATACGACGGTTCTGAATCTCGATGCTCTCAACACGCTTGTTGCGGATTCCGGAGGAAGGCGACC
>DFYU01000092.1 GCA_002383415.1 Geobacter sp. UBA4074 | reverse complement strand
TGCCCTACATCGCCACCATGCTGGGGGTCAAGCAGGTCTACCCCGGCCGCTACGTTCCCGACACCCTGCTGGAACTGGTGGAAAAGGAAGGGGTGACCTTCTCGCACTGCGTGCCCACCATCCTGCATATGCTGCTCAAACACCCCCACGCCCAGCGGATCAACCTCAAGGGCTGGAAGCTGATCATCGGCGGGGCCGCCATGCCCAGGGCGCTCTGCCTGGAGGCGATCAGCCGCGGCATCGACGTCTTTACCGGCTACGGTATGTCCGAGACCTGCCCGATCCTGACCATCTCCCACCTCTCGCCGGAGATGCTGGAACTGCCGGCCGACGAGCAGGCGGCCATCCGCTGCAAGACCGGCCGCAGCATACCGCTGGTGGACCTGAAGGTGGTGGACAATCAGCTGCATGAGCAGCCCCGTGACAATCAAAGCAGCGGCGAGATTGTGGTGCGGGCCCCCTGGCTGACCCAGGGCTATCTCAAAGACTACAAGGCCTCGGAACGGCTCTGGGAAGGGGGCTACCTGCACACCGGCGACGTGGCGGTGCGGGACGGCCAGGGCTATGTGCGGATCACCGACCGCACCAAGGATGTGCTCAAGGTGGCCGGCGAATGGGTCTCGTCGCTGGAGCTGGAGGATATCATCGCCCACCATCCCGGCGTGGCCGAGGTGGCGGTGATCGGCCAGCCGGACGAGAAATGGGGCGAGCGGCCCCTGGCGCTGGTGGTGCCCAAGCCGGACAGCCGGCTGCATGAAAAGGATCTGACCCACCATGTCAAAGAGTACGCCGACAAGGGGGTCGTCAACAAGCAGGTAGTGCTGCTCAAGGTGAAGCTGGTGGATATGATCGACCGGACCAGTGTCGGCAAGACCAACAAGGTGGCCCTGCGGGAGAAGCACCTTACACCGTGATCGACCCGAAGCCAGATATCATTGCTCCCGTGCGGGTCAGCCTGTGGGAGATCTTTACGCTGTTTCTCAAGGTGGGCCTGACCGGCTTTGGCGGCGGCATGGCCATCGTGGCCCTCACCGAGCGGATGGTGGTCAAGGAGAAACAGTGGGTCACCCCGGAGGAATTCCTGCACGGCCTGGCCTTTGGTCAGATCCTGGGTCCGTTTTCGCTCAACAGCTGCACCTTTGTGGGCTACCGCTTGCGGGGCGTGCCGGGGGGGCTGCTGGCAGCCGTCGGATTCCTGCTGCCCTCCTTTCTGATCGTCTCGCTGCTGGCCTGGCTCTACCTGCGCTTCCAGCATCTGGCCCTGTTGCAGAAGGCCCTGGCCGGCACCAACCCGGTGGTGATCGCCCTGATCCTGGCGGTGGTGCTGGACATGGGCAAAAAACAGATCAAAGGCCGCAACGACTGGATTTTGGCCCTGGCCGCCTTCGCCGCTGCGGCGCTCTTCAAGCTGAACGTGGCGCTGGTGCTGGCCGCCGGCCTGGTCTGGGCTTTTGGCACTGCCGTCTACCGACGGAGGCTGGTTTGAGATGCTGACTCTCGCCTGGACCTTCCTCAAGATCGGCCTGCTGTTCTTCGGCGGCGGCTATGTGCTGATCCCGCTCTTGCAGCACCTGCTGGTGGAACAGTACCAGTGGCTCTCGCTGCGTGAATTTCTGGACGGCGTGGCCATCTCCCAGCTGACCCCCGGTCCGCTGGCGATCCTGGCCACCTTCACCGGTGTGCGGGTGGGGGGCTTTGGCGGCGGACTGGTGGCCACCATCTGCATCTTTGCCCCCTGTGTGGTGTTGATGCTGTTGGTGGGCCGCTACTATACGCGGCTGAAAGAGATCGACCTGATCCGCATCACCCTGGATGGCGTACTGCCGGCAGTGGTGGGGCTGGTGGCCTCGGCGGCCTGGTCGCTGGGGGCCACCCTGGGCAACCTGCGGCAATGGCTGGTGCTGGTGGCGGCCTTCTGCCTGTTCCGCTTCACCAAGGTCAGCCCGATGCTGATGATCCTGGGGGCCGGCCTGCTGGGGATGCTGCTGCCGTGACCACCTTTTCCGCCGCATGCAGCGCCCTGATTCGCCACGAGATCGACGCCGCCCAGGGTAACGAGGTCTTCTTCATCGCCCAGCCGGACGACAACGGCTGCCTGGTGGAGGCCTGCGCCATCGCCCGGGGCAACCAGCGGGCGGTGCCGGCCATCCTTTCCCGGGCCACCCCCGGCCAGATGGTGCTGCACAACCACCCCTCCGGCAACCTGACCCCTTCCGAGGCCGATCTGGACCTGGCCTCGATCTGCGGCAACAACGGCATCGGCTTCGCCATCATCGACAACTCCTGTGAACGCTGCTACCTGGTGGTCTCGCCCCACACCCCCCGCAACGGCGAACTGTTGAACTTCGACGAACTGGAGCGGGCCTTCGGTCAGGAAGGGTTGCTGGCCCGTCACCTGAAAGGCTTCGAACCACGGGCGGAACAGGTGCGGATGGCCTTCTGCGTGGCCAATGCCTTCAATCAGGACCGGGTGGCGGTGATCGAGGCCGGCACCGGCACCGGCAAGTCGCTGGCCTACCTGATTCCGTCCCTGCTCTGGGCGGTGCGCAACGAACAGCGGGTAGTGGTCTCCACCAACACCATCAACCTGCAGGAGCAGCTGATCAAAAAGGATATCCCGCTCTTGCAGCGCCACAGCAGCACCCCCTTCAGCGCCTGCCTGGTCAAGGGCCGCGGCAACTACCTCTGTCTGCGCAAGCTGGAGGCGGGACAGGCCGAGCCGACTCTGTTCCCGGACGCCGCCAGTGAAGAGCTGAACGCCATCGCCGCCTGGAGCGAGACCACCCCCAGCGGCTGCCTGAGCGACCTTTCCTTCCACCCCTCCCGGGAGGTGTGGGACGACCTGCGCTGTGAGGCCGACCAGTGCGGCCGCTCCCGCTG
>DFYU01000075.1:13458-16620 GCA_002383415.1 Geobacter sp. UBA4074 | reverse complement strand
TGCCGTCAATGGTCACCATCTTCTTGCTCATGCTGCTCCTCCTGTTGATTGTGGTACCTAGAAAATGTCCGCTACACCGGATTCTTAAAGCTCGCTTCTGCCTTTGAGGGCCCATTGCACGGTGGCCGGGTCCACAAATTCGATATCGCTGCCCAGCGGGATGCCGTGGGCCAGCCGGGTCACCTTAACCCCCAGCGGTTTCAGCTGCCGGGCCAGATACAGCGCGGTGGTTTCGCCTTCCACCGTAAAGTTGGTGGCGATCACCACTTCCTCCACCCCGCCGGCCTTGACCCGCTCCAGCAGTTCTGCAATGCGCAGGCTGTCGGGGCTGATACCCTGCAAGGGCGAAATGGCCCCCTGCAGCACATGGTAGGCCCCCTGGAAGGCATTGCTGCGCTCCAGTGCCAGCAGATCCTGTGAGGTCTCCACCACGCAGATGGTGCGGGTGTCGCGCTGGCCGCTGCACAAGGGGCAGGGGTCCTGTTCGGTCAACGCAAAACAGACGGAGCAGGCCCGCACCCGCTCCCGTACTTCGAGCAGCGCTTCGGCCAGCGACGTCATGGTGTGCGGGGTTTTGAGCAGATGAAAGGCCAGCCGGAAGGCGGTCCGCTCACCGATGCCGGGCAATTTTTTCAGCTCGCCCACCAGCCGCGTCAGTGTTGGTGCATGTTGTAGCATAGAAAAAATCCAGGTAAAACAATTTTTTATAATTATAGTTTGGTTAAAAACAAGCGGACGACAGGAATCCCATCGTCCGCTTGTTTTTGTCTGATATCAGGCGGTTCATTACAGTCTGAGTAAAAGCATACTGTTAGAAAAGACCCGGAATGTTCATGCCACCGGTGATCTTGGACATCTCATCGGACAGCTCGGCATGAACCTTCTTGAGCGCCTCGTTGACCGCAGCCATGATCAGGTCCTGCAGCATCTCGACATCGTTGGGGTCCACCGCCTCAGGCTTGATAACCAGCGACTTGATCTCATTCTTGCCGCTGACCACCACAGTGACGGCACCGCCGCCGGCAGTGGCCTCGGCGGTCTTCTGGGACGCCTCTTCCTGCAGCTTGGCCATCTTCTGCTGGATCATCTGGGCCTGCTTCATGATACCTGCCAAACCTTTTGACATCTGTGTATACCCTCCATGGCGTTAGTAGTGATAAAACAGAGTTACTATCGTCTGTTTACAATGGCTTGACGTCGATGATCTCGCCACCCAGCACCTTCAACGACGCCATCAGCAGCGGGTGCTCGGCCGCCTCGCGGCGTGCATCGTTCAGCCGTTGTTCGTCGTCATGCTTTTTTTTTTCAGCCAACGATTGCGGTGCTGTCGCGGTATCGGCAGCCACCGATTTCACGGTCACCTGGGTGGGCTGATGGTTGAACTCGGCCGCCAGTTCGCGTACCGACTGCAGGGTATCGCTGTCCTGCAGACAGGTCAGATAATAGGAGCCTTCGTCAAAGCCGATCTCGATCCGGTCCGGCGCGCAGTGCAACGGTGAACCGTACTCCAAGAGGGCCCCCACCGCCGGTTTGCGCTCCAGACAAAAGGCCACGAAACGCTCCCACGAGCCGCCGCCCGGCTTGACAGCCGCTGCTGCCGGCCCCGGCTGCGGAGCGCGGGCCTGAGTGGACGGAGCCTGCTGTTTAGCCGCAGGAGCTGCCTGCTGCGCCGGGTTACGCCACAGCTCCGGCGTGGCCGCCGCACTGGTTTCCAGGGCCTTGATCCGCTCAATCAACTGCTGTACCGGCAGCACCGGCTGCAGGGTGGCCATCTTCAAGAGGGCCATCTCCAGCAGCAAGCGCGGAAAGCTGGCCTGGGCCATCTCGCTCTCGGCCTTGATCAGCAGCGTCAGGCGACGCTGGATGGCCTGGGGCTCATGGGCCTCGGCCTGCCGCCGCAGTTCGTTCAGTTCGGCCTCGGCCAGATCCAGGATGCCGGCCGGGTTGGGTACCGAACGGATTACCAGCAGGCCACGGAAGTGGGCGATCAACTCCTGGGTAAACTGGCGGATATTGTAACCGAAGCTGTCCACCCGGCTCACCCCTTCCAGGGCTACCTGGGTATCGCCGTTCAACACGGCGGCCGACAGATCGGCCAACAGACGCCGGTCCACCACCCCGACCAGGGTAGCCACATCGTCGTCCTGCACCTGATTGCCGCAGAAGGCCAGCACTTGATCGAAACAGGACAGAGAGTCCCGCATACTGCCGTCCCCCTTGCGGGCGACCATCGCCAGGGCAGCATCGGAGATGGTGATCCCCTCCTGCTCGGCGATGTAGCGCAGCCGGGCCACGATCTTGACCAACGGTACCCGTTTAAAGTCGAAACGCTGGCAGCGGGAGAGGATCGTGATCGGCAGCTTGTGGGGTTCGGTGGTAGCGAAGATGAATTTGACGTGGGGCGGCGGCTCCTCCAGGATCTTCAACAGGGCGTTGAAGGCATTGGTGGAGAGCATGTGCACTTCGTCGATGATGTAGATCTTGTAGCGGCTGTGGGAAGGCAGGTAGCGGCTGTTGTCCCGCAGCTCACGCACGTCGTCCACGCCGGTGTTTGAGGCGCCGTCGATCTCAAGCACGTCGGTGGAGCTGCCGTCGGTGATCTCCTTGCAGAGCGGGCAGACATTGCAGGGCTCGGCCGCCGGTCCCTGCTCGCAGTTGAGCGCCTTGGCCAGGATGCGGGCCGAGCTGGTCTTGCCCACCCCCCGGGCGCCGGTGAACAGGAAGGCGTGAGCCACCCGCTCCGTCTCGATGGCGTTCTGCAGCGTACGGGTGACATGCTCCTGGCCGGTCAGATCGCCAAAGGTCTGGGGACGGTATTTGCGGGCAAGGACGACGTAAGACACGGCTGGCTTCCTGGGTCTGGACAGCTGCGATGCGTTATGGGCGGAGATGGTAGCCGGGTTGACCCGCGGNNCCTGCCGTTGCGCAGGGCCCGGCTACCATCTCCGCCCACAACCTGGACGAATCAATCGTGACGATCAAGCAGGCAGTCTGCATAGCACACCTGGCCGCCGTTTGTCAAAAGCTGTTGATGAAGCCGGCGCCGAACCAGTCGCTGCCTGTCAGTTGGCCTGGTGGTAATACCGGTTCAGGTCCAACAGGCCGCCCCGTACCGGCTCGTCCTTGTCAAAACGCTGCTGGAACCAGTCGTAGGTCTCCCAG
>DFYU01000075.1:0-13450 GCA_002383415.1 Geobacter sp. UBA4074 | reverse complement strand
CATCAAAAAAGTAGTTGGGATAGGAGCCGATCAGCCCCGGGATGAAATCGACATCGTCCTTGGTCGGATCGAGACGGCCATCCTCGCCCAGTAAAAAGGCGACGTTGTCATGCCAGCGGTTGACCACCAGCGAGGCCACCCGGTCAGTACCGTCCGGCAGGCGTACCCGCAGATAGGCCAGGTTGGCGTTGTAATCGTTGACCATGCGCACAAAGGGCATGCCCGGCTTGGCCAGGGCCCGCAAGGCACGCAGGTAGTCGTCGGCGGTACGATAGTCGGCCGGCAGCTGTGGATACTCGGCCCCAGCCCGCAGGTAGTTGATCGGATCAAAGGCGATGCCGGTGGCCGGCAGCAGGCGGCGGTCCACCAGCTCTTCCACAAATTCCCGTTTGGGGTCGTTGCTGCCAAACCTGATCCGGGCCGGCAGGGCTGAAGGGTAGTAACCGACCTTCTGCAGGTCGAGCCCCAGGTACCAGGACTGCATGATCTCCTGCCGTTGCTCCTGGGGCAGAAAATCGAGAAAATAACTCTCGCCCTCGGTGCGCAGCGTATCCATGTACAGCCGCAGCGACAGCTGATGGGCCACATTGCCATAGACGTCAAAACCGGCCACCAGGGCGTAGTAGATCCGCTCCAGCAGCGGATAGTCGATTACCCAGACCGTCTTGGGCAGGTTGCCCAGGACCCCCTTATGCACCGAGGCGTTGTCAAAATGCCGATAGACCGTCAAGAGCGGCGCATCCTGCGGCCGGTTACCCTTCCAGATCGCCTCATAGCCCAGGCCGGCGTAATGGTGGGCGGTATAGTAATCCTGGCGGGCCTGGTAAAATGCATGGGCCCCTTTACTGTAACGGTCAGTAACCGCCGAAAAGAGCCCCATGTCGCTGCCCTGCTCGATCGGCATCCGCAGCTTGTCGCTGTGCAACCGCAAGAAGCCGGGGTAGCTGACCGATAGATCGTGGTCCGGGTCCATGAACATGACCCAGAAATGGTCGTCGATCACGTTCAGGGCGATCTGCCCCTTACAGACCGGCCCATGGATGAAGGTCATGATGATGTACTGGGCATTGTCCAGCAGGAACTGGTAACGGGAGCGGGGCGGCAGCTGCTCGAAGACCTTAAACGGGTTAGCGCTGAGCTGGGGCTCATAGCCCACCAGATGCGGTTTCTGCAGCCAGTCCGGGGCGATGAACAGCTCCTGAAAGCGCTTCAGCTGGGCGTCGTCCAGCTCAAAGACCATGTGGGTCTTGTGGACGATGGTGCTATGGATCTTGCGCAGACGGTAATAGACCCGAGGCACGCCGGGATCGTCGTAGGGCCGCACCGTGGCGATCAGGTCGATCGGCTGGCCGGGAGCAGTGCGGGAGCGGACCAGCTCGTAAAATTCGTTACTGCCGCTGTTAAAGGTCAGGTGGGCCAGAAAGAGATGCTCGTACAGGTAGCGGGCAGTGATGCCATGCTTGGGGTCGTCCTGATTGAAAAAGGCCTCCCACTGGGCAATCGACTCGACATCGGCCGGCTTGGGGGCAACCAGCTCGGCCTGCTGGGCCGGGTCAGGCCCCTGGGCACCCTGCACCAGCCAACCGGCGATCAGGCTGAATTCATCGTCCTTCAACGGTGGAAACCCGAACGGCATGCCGTTGTTGGGGTGTTTTTCCAGGTAGCTGCCCAGCTCGTCCTGATCCTGGGCGCAGGTCAGGTCCTCGGCCTCGGGGCGGTACTCGCCGCGGCTTTTAGGATTTTTCTGCTTGTGGGCCAGCAGCTGGATCATCAACGAATCGTTCAGATTGCCGGCAACGGTACTGCTGGTGACGCTGGTAAAACCTTTTCTGCGCCACTCTGCCGTTGACTGGGCATCAACGAACAGACGGCTCGGCTCCATGCTGTGCAGGCGGGTACCGTTATAGACCGCCTGCTTGGAGGCGCCGCGGTCGACCCCTTCAAAGGAGTCCATCTTCAGCTGACAGGGGGAGTTGTAGCAGGAGTGGCAGACGGTGCAGCGCTTGTCTAAGAGCGGCTTGACTTCACGCTGATAATCGATGGTACGGTTGGGCAGCTGCACGGTCACCGGCGGCAACGCCTTGGAGATACAACCGGCCAACAGGACCACCAGACAGACGATCGGCACTAGTCGCAGTGAGACGGCAGGGCCCATGGACGGTCCTCCTGGTTCCGAAACGGACTACAAAAAAAGGTCACGCGCTGCACGTGACCTTTTGATTGGTAAATTATGGCGGAGAGGGAGGGATTTGAACCCTCGGTACGTGATTAGCGTACACACGATTTCCAATCGTGCTCCTTCAGCCGCTCGGACACCTCTCCGCAGAAGGGTCTTATCTAGTATATTTTTTTGTTGTTGTCCAGAATTTTATTGCCCTTTTGCCGGCAACCGAATCTGGGGTACAGTCCACGCCTGGGAGGAACGCCATGATCGGAATCATCACCGCCCTGCCGGAGGAGCGGGCGGCAGTGCTGAAAACCATGAAAAAGATAACCCGTCAGCAGCAGGACGGCTTGCTGCTGTACCGTGGTCAACTGGCACACCGGGAGGTCTGCCTGATTGAAGGCGGCATCGGTACCACCGCTGCCGCCCGGGCAGCCAAACTGCTGATTGACGCCCACCGGCCGGCCCTGCTCATCTCGGCCGGCTACTGTGGCGCCGTGCGGCCCGGCCCGGCTGCCGGCGATCTGGTGCTCTGCAGCCGCCTGTTGACCGCCGACCCGGACCGGGTGCAGGAGTTGCTGCTGCCGGACAGCCAACCAACAGCGGCTCGCCTGGCAGCCGAGTTGCAACGGTTTGGCCTGCGGGTCTGGCAGGGCAGCTTCATCACCACCCGCGCCATCACCTCAAAAGCGGCCCTGTCGGCACGGCTGCCGGCGGATATGGCCCACCCGGTGCTGGAGATGGAGAGCGCTGCGGTGGCCTTGGCGGCCACCGGCGCCGGCATCCCGTTTATCGGCCTGCGGGCGATCAGCGACGATGCCGCCGAGGAACTGTTGTTTTCGTTGGACGAGATCAGCACTGCCACCGGGCAGGTGGCCGCGGGACGGGTACTGTGGCTACTGGCGCGACGTCCCTGGCTGCTGGCCCAGTTCTTGCGGCTGGCAGCTGGCAGCGCCAAGGCCGGCAAGAGCCTAGGGCGCGGCCTGGAAAGACTGATCAAGACCCGTGCGCTCTAAATTTACCGCTGCTGGTTGCACAGATACCAATGCCTGCTATTATTGTGTATACATTGTTGGTCCGGATTGATCTCATCCACAGAGGGGGAGGGCTATGAAACTGCTCACATCCACATTGGTGCTCGGCGCACTGCTGGCCGGCAGTACCTTCGCGGCCGCCCAGCCGACAACCCAACAGGCCGTTGCTGAGTACGACCGCGAAAACTACGAAGAGGCGCTGGCCATGCTGCAGGCTGCCCGACAGGCAGAAGGCGGCAACGCCCTGAACGATTATTACACCGGCCTGGCACTGAAACAGACCGGTAACGAGGCCGGTGCGGTGGCCAGCCTGACCGCCGCCCTGCAGGGACCACAGCCGGAAAAAGCGGCCGTGGTGGATCTGGTGGCCTTGCTGATCAATCTGGACCGGACCGAGGATGCCTGGCAATGGGTGACCTGGGCCGAACAGAAGCAGGTCAGGCCAAAGGATATGGCCTACCTGAAAGGACTGCTGCAGTTCAAGCAGCGCAACTATCCGGAGGCGATCGCCGCCTTCGAGGCGGCCCGTACCGGCAGCCCGGAGGTTGAACAGCAGGTGGATCTGCAGATCGCCCTGGCCTACGCCCGGGACGGCAAGACCGCCAAGGCCCGGGAAAACCTGAAGGCAATCGTCACCCGCTACCCCGGCAGTGATGCCGCCACCTTTGCCAGCGAATACGACCAGCGGATCAGCACCCTGGTGCCGCCCAAGCCCTGGCACCTGTACGCCGGCATCGGCTACCTGTATGATGACAACGTGACCCTCAAGAGCAGGGTGCCTGGTGGGTCATTCGACACGCGCAAGCGTGAAGACAGCGGCATCACCGAGCATCTGCGGCTGGAATACGACACCCCGCTTGACGAGCAGTGGTCGGCCAACCTGCAGTATGCGCTGCAGAACAACAACTACTTCCGGCGCCACGAATACGACATGCTGGTGCACGGCCTGACCGCCACCCTGATCAACCGCAACGAGAACGGCGTGCTGGCCCTGCCGTTCAACCTGAGCCATGCCACCCTTGATTACCACAATTATTCGCTGCAGGCCTCGCTGAAGCCAACCTTCACCATGCCGTTCAGCCAGCGTCAACTGGGGCAGCTCTCCCTGGGCTACACCTACCGCGACATGTTCGACGGTGATGATAACGGCCCGGCCAACGATCGCACCGCCAGCATCGTCAACCTGCAGCTGGGCTACATCTTCCTGTTTGCCGAGGGGCGTGGCTTGCTGAACCTGCGGAGCGAAGGGTTCCACGAGGGGGCCCGGGGCGAGGAGTGGCGCAACAACGGCCTGCGGATCGGCGCCGACCTGCTGGCCCCACTGACCGACAGCACCAAGCTGATCCTGACAGCCGAGAGTACCTGGCAGGATTACACGGACAGCAGCAGCGACCGGGAAGACACCACCCTGCTGGCGTCGGCCACGCTGAACCAGCGGATCACACCCAACGTCTACGTCAATCTGCAGTATTTCTATACCCGCGAGATATCCAACGTTGCCCTCTATGACTACCGCCGCAATGTGGTCATGACCGGCATCGAGTTTCGTTATTAAGGAGCGTGAGCCATGGAGACCAGCAAACGAATCATACCAACGGGTGCACTGTGGATCGGCATCTGCCTGCTCACCCTTCTGTTCAACGTAGCAGATCTGCAGGCAGCCACCATCGCCACACTGCGTAACCTGACCGGTCAGGTAGACATCCTGGCCAGCGGCAAGCTGCCGGCCGTAGCGGCCACAAACGGGGCACAGCTTTCAAGCGGCGACCTGATCCGCACCAAGAGCGGCGCCAGTGCCGAGGTGGTCTATCGCGACGGCACCCTGCTGCGGGTTGGCCAACGTAGCCGGATCGATATCGGCGAACATTTCAGCGGCGCCAGCCCCAGCAGCAGCGAGGTGCGACTGGTACGGGGCAAGGTGCAGGCGGTGGTGGATCTGAGCAAGATTACCACGGCAGCCCCGGGGGCCAAACGGTTCCTGATCCGCACCCCCAATGCCATTGCCGGCGTTCGCGGCACCGACTATACCGTTGCCTATGAAAAGGACCAGACCAACGTGCTGGTCGCCTCCGGTGAGGTGTTTGTCTACAACCTGGTCAAGGATGGCCAGATCGTCAACCTGACCCCCGGCACCCTGACAACGGTCATCGGCACCAACCGCCCAACACCGCCCCGTCCGGCGCTGGAGCATGACAGGCAGAAGATGCGGATCAGCAGCAAAAAAGGGGATCAGGACGGTAGTGACAGTACAACGGCCACTGCCAGCGAACTGGTGGGAGAGATCACCGACAGCGTAAGCAGCGAGCGTCTGCCCCAAACCTTATCGCAACCGGCAAGTCAGGTGATCAGCAACACCACGGCGCCGCTACCTCCGCCGCCTCCGCCACCACCGGCTGAACCGATGTACCCGCACTACTATCCCTAGTTTGCACTACAAAGGGGTGGCTCACACGAGCCACCCCTTTTACTTTTCGGTCATCCTGATCGGTTCGCCGCTCGGACAGTCACTGCAACGAAATGGCTCTGTGGGGGCGAGTGCCGTGACCCCGTACAAACTGACCGGCTGCTGCTTACCCTTGACAATCACCCGCTGCACACCCTCGATGGCGATGCCGTCCAGCCGTCCGGCCGCAATCCCTGGCTGCAGCGCCGCCAGGGTGCCGTCGGTGATCAGGATGTCACGGCCAAACTGGCGGGTCAACGACTCCACCCGGGCCCCCAGGTTGACCTGATCGCCGATCACGGTGTAGTCCATCTTCTTGCCTTCGGCGCCGATATTGCCCACCACCGCCTCGCCACTGTTGATACCGATGCCGACCGCAAGGCACGGTTTGCCGGTCTGTTGCCATTCCTGCTGCAGCTCCCCCAGCCTGCTGATCATCTCCGCAGCACAGCGCACCGCCCGCTCGGCGTGGTCAGCCACCGGGGTCGGCGCATTCCAGAACACCACGATGGCATCGCCAATAAACTTATCCAGTGTGCCGCCCCATTTGAGGATCACATCGGTCATGGTCCCCAGCAGCTCGTTGAGCAGCGCCACCACCTCCTCCGGCGTATGCTGCTCGGCAAAACTGGTGAAGCCTTTAACATCGGAAAACAGCACGGTCACCATCCGACGTTCACCCCCCAGTCGGGCCATCTCCGGGTTGTTGATCAGCTCGTTGACGATGGTCTTGGTGACGTAGCTGGAAAACATGGCCCGGATCTGCCGAGCGTGGCGTTCCTCAAAGGAATAATTCCAGGCCGTCACCGCCATGAAGATCAGCAGGGTGTTGCCCAGGGGACAGGCCAGGTTGATCCAGAGGCCGAGCTGCTCAAACAGTACCAGCCCGGCCACAAAGATCACCACCAGAGAGGCCAAGGTGGCCAGGGCGCCCCACGCCAGCCGCATGCGGCTTAACAGCAGCGTCAGCAGCAGGCCGCTGCCGGCCAGAAGCAGCAGATTCTGACCAGTTGATGCCTGACGGATAAAGCGTTGTTCCAGAATGGACGCCGTCACCGCAGCATTTTTTTCCACACCGGGATAGGCGGCTGAAACCGGCGTCACCCGCAGGTCATAGATGCCGATGGCCGTGGCCCCGATGAAGACCACCCGGTTGGCCAGCTGCTCCGCGCCGACCGTGCCGTCCAGGATGTCGATCACCGGGATGTGACGAAAGGTCTTGCCCGGTCCGTAATACTGAATCGGCAGCCGGCCCCAGGGGTCAGTGGGGATAACAAGCTTGCCCAGACGCACCCCGCGGGTGGCGTCCACCACCACCCGCTCCACCGGTATGCCGAGATAATCGGCGGCGGCCCGCAGCGACAGCGAGGGATACAGCAATCGGTCGTGCCCCAGCAACAACGTCTCCCAGCGCAGGGTGCCGTCGAACTCGTCCGGAAACATGTTGATATGGCCAAATCCCTTGGCCTGCTGTTTCAGCTGTGACACCGGCGTGGTCAGCAGACCGCCGGACATGATCGGCGGGTACTGCTGGAACCGCTCCCCCTGTTCGACCCTGACCAACGCCGAGGCCTCCAGAAGCTGATCCGCTGCCGGCTGTTCGGCCTGGCGCTCAAAATCAAAGGCAACCGACAGCAGCACGCTACCGGCCTGTTCGATGGCCCGGCTAAAGGCAGGATCGCCCGCCTCAGGTTCCGAGAAGATGGCGTCAAAGGCGATCACCGCTGCCTCTGCCTGCTCCAGCCGTTCCACCAGTTGGGCCAAGACCGTACGGGGCCAGGGCCAGCGCCCCAGCCGTGCCAGACTCTGCTCGTCAATGGTGGCAATCACAACGCTGTCGGGCGGCGTTATCGGCCCCCGCAGCTGAAAACGCAGGTCGTACAGCTTGGCCTCAATCAGGGAAAAGGTGGCGGGGGGACGCAGCAACAGCAGGCTGAACAGCAGGGTGGCGGCCACGCCTATGGCGATCCGGATCAATTTGGAATGGGTATGTTTCATGGCAGCCCCCCAAGGATGAGGCCCTTGCTCAGGAGTTGAGCCGTGACCAGGGATAATCGTGCAGATGTTGCTGCAGCTCTTCCTGCCGGTAACGGTTGACCCGCACCAAGGCCAGCACCGTGACCATGACGATCGGCAGGGTGAAGATGAAGATGCCGGTCAGGGCCATCAGCGGCTCACCGATCCAGAAGGTGACCGTCCAGATAAAGATCAGCACCGACAGGTAAAGGATCGGCCCCAAGAGTGAACGAAAGGGCAGATGGATGATACCGTACGGTCGCTCCACTTCCTGTTTACGATCGATCCACTGGAAGGCGGCAACCAGCAGAAAGCTGGTCAGCAGCCAACCGGCGTAGTTGGAGAGCGGGACGCCGAAATGAAGCCCCTCCTCGCGGTAGCCGTAGATCTGCCCCAAGAACCAGCGGTGCCCCTGATGGGAGGTGGGGTCGATGATGATATCCAGAAAGGTCTGCAGAAAGGCCCCCAGCACTAGGGCTGGCCAGGAGCTACGAATGGCGCGGGTTTCCAGGGTGATCAGGTCGTAGCCTTTGGTGGCCAGCGGCGAGAGGATAAAAAGGGCGGTGCTGTAGCTGCAGTAGGTCAGAAAGACATAGGACAGCGAGTCAAAGAACGGCACCCCCCAGACCCACAACTCTTTGTGGCTGGTGGCGTCGATGTAGTAGTACCAGCCATAGGGAAAGCCGGTGCTGATGGAGAGCTTCTCCGAGGCAAAGGCAATCAGGTAGCCAGCCACCGTGAAGGCCAGGGTCTTCCGCCAGCCCACATGGGGCACGCAGGCCAGCAGGAAGGCCCCGAAGAAGGCAAACACGTAGGGTCGCATGGCGATGGTGCCGATGGCGATATCCAGCATCTGCTATCTCTGGCTGACCGCCAGCGCCTGATCGATGTCGGCGATGATGTCCTCCACGTTCTCAATGCCCACCGAGAGACGGATCAAGTCCGGCGCCACGCCGGATGAGATCTGCTGTTCCTCGGAGAGCTGCCGATGGGTGGTGCTGGCCGGATGCAGCACGCAGGAGCGGGCGTCGCCCACATGTACCACCAGCGCGATCAGTCTGGTGGCCTCCATAAACTTCTTGCCGGCCTCGGCACCCCCCTTGATGCCGAAGGTCAACACGCCGCTGCAGCCCTTGGGCAGGTACTTCTTGGCCCGCTCGTGGCTGGGGTGGCTCTCCAGGCCGGGGTAGCAGACCCAGGAGACGCTGGGGTGGGTTTCCAGGAACTTGGCCACCGCCAGGGCGTTCTCGCTGTGGCGCTGCATCCGCAACGGCAGGGTGTGCAGGCCCTGGTTGAACAGGAACGAGTTGAACGGCGAAGGTGTCATGCCCATATCGCGCATCAGCTGCACCCGGGCCTTGATGATGTAGGCCAGCGGACCGAAGCTCTTGACGTACTGCATGCCGTGGTAGCTGGCGTCCGGCTCCACCAGCTCAGGAAATTTACCGTTATCCCAGTTAAAGGTGCCGCCATCCACAATCACGCCGCCCAGACTGGTGGCGTGGCCATCAATATACTTGGTGGCTGAATGGACCACAATGCTGGCCCCCAGTTCAAAGGGGCGGCAGAGATAGGGGGTAGCCATGGTGTTATCGATCACCAGCGGCACCTGTTGCGCCTTGGCCACGCTGGCAAATTTCTCAAAATCCAGCACGTTCATACCGGGGTTACCGATGGTTTCGGCATACAGGGCGCGGGTGGTGGGCCGGAAGGCAGCGGCAATCTCCTCTGCCGGGGCATCGGGATTGACAAAGGTGACCTCGATTCCCAGCTTGGGCAGGGTGGAGGAAAACAGATTGTAGGTGCCGCCATAGAGCGTGCTGGCGGATACAATATGCTGGCCGGCCTGGCAGATATTCAACATGGCCAGGGTAATGGCAGCCTGGCCGGATGAGGTGGCCAGGGCGCCGACGCCCCCCTCCATCTGGGCGATCTTCTGCTCAAAGGCATCGTTGGTCGGGTTGGCCATCCGGGTATAAAAGAAGCCGGGCTCCTCCAGATCGAACAATTTGGTGACATGCTCGGCGCTGTCGTATTTGAAGGTGGTACTCTGTACGATCGGCATGATGCGGGCCTCGCCCGACTTGGGCTCGTAACCGCCCTGCACTGCCAGGGTTTCTATCTTCCAGTCTTTATTCATTGCTGTGGCCTCCTCGTCGAAGGGATTAGGTTGGGGGAACAGGTGGCGTATTATGCCGGGTCGGGCAGCAGGGGTCAAGGAACAACGCTTTTACACAACTATTACACCGCCGACAACGACGTCTTGCTATGGTAGCACGGTAGCATCATCACAGCAGGAGGCCCCACCATGATCAAACCTTTAACTATCGGCAAGCATACCGTGCGCTATCCCCTGATCCAGGGCGGCATGGGGGTCCGCATCTCCGGCGGCAGCCTGGCCGGCCATGTGGCCAAGGCCGGCGGCGTCGGCCTGGTGGCGGCGGCCGGCATCGCCCTGAACAGCGACCACTACACCGGCACCAACTATTTTCAGGCCGAACTGCAGGCCTTTCAGACCGAGCTCAAAAAGGCCCGCGCCATTGCGCCGGACGGCATCATCGGCGTCAACGTGATGGTGGCCCTGTCCGATTACGAGGCGCTGGTCAAGGCTGCCGTGGATGCCGGGGCCCAGATGGTGGTCTGCGGCGCCGGGCTGCCGCTGTCGTTGCCCGAACTGACCGCCCACGCACCTGATGTGGCCCTGGTACCGATCGCCTCGTCGCTGCGGGCTGCCCAGCTGATCGCCCGCACCTGGGAGAAACGCTACCACCGCCTGCCCGATGCCGTGGTGGCGGAGGATCCTGACACCGCCGGCGGCCACTTGGGTGAGAAGCTGGAAAACATCGGTACCGGCGACTACGACCAGTACGGCACCATCCGGGCCATCAAGCAGTTCTTCCGCGACGAATACCACACCGACATTCCGGTGATCGCCGCCGGCGGCATCTGGGACCGGGCCGATCTGGAGCATGCCCTGGCCGAAGGGGCCGATGGCGTACAGATGGCCTCCCGCTTCGTTTGTACTGAAGAGTGCGATGCAGATATGGCCTTCAAGCAGGCCTACCTGCAGTGCACCAAGGAAGACATCGGCCTGCTGATGTCGCCGGCCGGCCTGCCGGGCCGGGCCATCCTGACCAACACCCCCAACATCCGCCAGTACGATCTGGACCAGCACACCGTCTGCCGGATGGGCTGCCTCAAAAAATGCACCTACAAGGAATCGGGCGAGCGGTTCTGCATCGTCACCGCCCTGGACCGTGCCCAACGGGGCGACGTGGATACCGGCCTGGTGTTCTGCGGCACCAACGCCTGGAAGGCCGACAAGATCACCACCGTGCAGGCCATCTTCGACGAACTGTTTGGTGAGCAGCAGGAACTGCAACAGGCGGCCTGACCGCTTCAAAACCTGCTATATAGACCCGCCGGAACACTTCGGCGGGTCTATTAGTATCCGATGCTGTTACTCGGGCGCGTGTATTTAGATACAATCAGTAACCTTTTTGACACCCCTCCCATTTCTGCTACACTCGGCTCCCATGCCCCTTGCCTCCACACACTCCCTGGCCTTCACCATCGGTCGTTTGGTGGCCTTCCAGATGTTTGCCGGCCGGATGAGCCAGCCCATGCTGCGGCTGGTGGGGCTGTGGCAGGAGTTTCAGCAGGCCGATATCGCTGTCAAGCGTCTGGGCGACATCATGGACATGCCCACCGAACCCTACGCCCTGATCCCCACCCGCGCCCAAAGCAGCGAAGGGGGCGTGATCGAGCTGAAGGACCTAAGCTTCCGCTACTCTCCAAAGCACCCCTTCCTGTACCGCAACCTGAACCTGACCTTCAAGGCCGGCCACCTAAGCCTGCTGATGGGGCCCTCCGGCTGTGGCAAGAGCACCCTGGCCAAGCTGCTGCAAGGTTTCTATCAACCAACTGATGGTCAGATCAGGATCGATGGCCGGGATATCCGCCACATGTCGGCCAATGAACTGCGCAGCATCTTTGGTGTGGTACCGCAAGAGACGGTCCTGTTCTCCGGCACTATCTATGAAAACCTGAACCACGCCAACCCCCACGCCACCTTTCAGGACATTGTCACCGCCTGCCGCCAGGCCGAGATCCACGATGTGATCGAAGGGCTACCCCAAGGCTACCAGACCGAGATCGGCGAGCATGGCGTTGGGCTTTCAGGTGGTCAGCGTCAGCGAATCGCCATTGCCCGGGCCTTGCTCAAACGGCCCAGGGTGCTGATCTTTGACGAGGCCACCTCCAACCTGGATCAGCAGACTGCCGAGCATTTTGCCACAACCGTCAACCAGCTGAAAGGCAAGGTCAGCATGATCTTCATCACCCACCAGCTGCCCAAAGGGTTACAGGTGGACGAGGTGTTCAGGTTCGGGCAGCAGAACCAGGCGCAGATGATGGAAGTGATGGAGCAGGAGAAAAACAAAGAATGAGCGATCAGATAACCAAAACCGAACCGGAACTGGTGCGCTGCCCCAAATGTGATGCCGTGCAGCAACCAGGCGATGTCTGCAAAACCTGTGGCCTGATATTCGCTAAATCAGGTCCTGCGATCGTCGGCAGCGCTGGTACAGAAAAAATCGGACTCGGGTATTCGGCCGGTATACATCCTGTTCGCATTGCTGGCGATAATTGTGGCCATACTGGCCTACAAGCTGCCAGTGCAGGAGATTTATGCCGACCTGACACGAACCAAGCACTGGACCTATGACTTCAGCAGGTTCCACAAAGGCCGGACCCAGGATGAGGTAACGGCACAACTGAAACAGGATGGTTTTGAAGTCAGGTGCCTAGAATACCCCGGTGTTGCAAAGGGTGATATTTTTACCTGCCAGGTGTTTCTTACCAAGGTCTGGGGCATACCGTCTAACGCGGGGAAATAAGGGGGCAGGCTACTTATTGAGTACTTGTTAGAAGGGTTGTCACATGCCGAGAATTGCAAGAGCGCTGGGAGACAACTGCTATTACCACATCATCAATCGCGGTAACGGCAGACAACAGGTTTTTCATAAAGATGAAGACTATGGCGCCTTTCTGGAACTGATGCAGCAAGCACGGCAGAAGCATCCGGTTCGACTGCATGCATGGTGCCTGATGCCCAACCATTTTCATATGCTCGTGCAACCTGAACATGCAGATGATCTCAACAAATATATGCAGTGGCTCATGACCAGCCATGTCCGTCGCTACCATGCGCACCACAAAACCAGTGGCCATGTCTGGCAGGGAAGATACAAAAGCTTCATCATCCAGAGTGACGAACACCTGTTAACGGTAGCCCGCTATATTGAAGCCAATCCTGTGCGTGCCGGTCTTTCGCCAACATCCATCCAATGGCGATGGTCATCGCATACCGCTCGAACTGCCGGGAGTGCTGGCTTGCAGCCCGACACCTCTTCGCTGTCGCTACCAGAAGATTGGACTGCTTACGTGGATATGCCGCTAACTGATAGAGAAATTGAGAAGCTGAGGAAAAGCGTGAACCGTCAGACGCCATTTGGCAAGGAAAATTGGCAACATGAATTATGCCGTGAAATGGGAATGGAATCGACATTACGACCAGTCGGATGGCCAAAAGGTAAAAAGCGGAGCACCAATAAGTAGCCTGTCCCCTTATAGCCCCTAAATCTGAAACTCAGCAGGTTACATTTGAAAGGCGGGTGGCGGCATGAAGACTCGATACTTACTCAGAACTATCATGACATCAGTAGTCTTTTTTGTATTGGTCAGCATGAGCGGCTGTGCCTTCGGTAACTCCTGAATTCAAATTGCAAGTGC
>DFYU01000003.1 GCA_002383415.1 Geobacter sp. UBA4074 | reverse complement strand
CGGAGATCCGTTCCCGGATCACCGGGGCCGAATAGACGTTGCTGTCCAGCACAATAGCAAAGCGCTTGCCCACGTTGGCAGCGGTCACCTGATCAAACAGGCGGCCACCCAGCGAATTGAACTCGATGGAGACGTAGGGCTGGTTAAACTGCGAATCGATCCGCACCTGGGCATCGGTCAGCAGGTCGCCGGTGATCAGGGCCTTTTTCTGCACCACGAAGGGGGTCTCACTGACCGCGCCGGTGACCGGATCGCTGATCCGCTCATACAGCACCTCGGCATCCTCAGGGATCATACCGCCGGTGGGAGAAACCCCCTCCTTGACCATCTTGAACTCCAGACGGGCGGTGCGGCCAATCAGGTCGATGGCCCGCTGCGGGTCCTTGATGCCGGGCAGCTGCACCACGATCTGATCGATCCCCTGGCGGGCAATAACCGGCTCAGAGACGCCGAACTGGTCAATCCGGTTACGGATCGTCTCCAGGGCCTGGGCAACAGCCTTGTCCTTGCGGTCCTGGATATCTTCATCCTTCATCCGCAGCTGGAGACCGATCATGCCCCCCTCTTCCACCGAGGAGACCTGCTCATAGTCACGATACTTGTCCTTGAGCAGCTTCTGCACCGCAGCAGCGGTCTCCTTTTCGTACAACACGATGGAAACCTTGTCGGCACCGGTGCGGCTGATCCGCTTGTAGCGCAGATTCTTGGCGCTCAGCGTATCCTCCAGATCGGTGGCCACCAGGTCCAGGGTCCCCTCCACCGCCTTCTGGGTCTCCACCTCCATCACGAGATGGGTTCCCCCCTGCAGGTCGAGGCCCAGGCTGATCTTGTCCTTGGGCAACAGTCCCTTCCACCAGGAAGGCAACTGGGGCATCAAGGTCGGCACCAGGTAGACACAGGACAGGACGATAAAGCCGATTATCAGGGTGATGCGCCATCCGGCTCCCTTAGGCATTGGCACGATCTCCTTTACTGAAAGTAGTTACTTCACCACGGTGGTGACAAACGGCTTGTCCACCTTGATCTTGACGCCGGTGGCGATCTCCAGGGTGATCACCTGATCTTCGATGGCAGCCACCTTGCCGTGAATGCCGGCGGCGGTCTTGACACTGTCGCCCACCTTGAGGGCCTCCAGCATGGCACGGTGTTCCTTGGCCTTTTTCTGCTGGGGACGGATCAACAGAAAATAGAAAATGGCAAACATGAAGATCAGCGGTACGATGTTCATGAATGCGGCCATACCACCCTGTTGCGCTGCTGCCCCACCAGCGGGGGCGCCCATTGCGAATGCGATTCCTACCATTGTTTACTCCTCCTTGTCTGATACTGCAGGTTGTTGGTGTGCGTAAAAATCCCGGCGAAATGCAGCAAAACGGTCAGACCGGATCGCCTCCCGCATGCGGGACATCAGGCCCAGATAATAGGCGATATTGTGGTGCGTATTCAAGATCGAAGACAAAATTTCATTAGACCGGAACAGGTGCCGCAGATAGGCACGCGAATAGCTGCGACAGACCTGACAGTCGCAGGCCGGGTCCAACGGTCCCTGGTCATCCTCATACTGTTTGGCCTTGATGTTGATCCGCCCCTGGCTGGTAAACAGCATACCGTTGCGTGCGTTGCGGGTCGGCATTACGCAGTCGAACATATCATAGCCGCGCCAGACCGCCTCCACCAGGTCCTCGGGGGTGCCAATCCCCATAATGTAACGGGGATGATCAACGGGCAGATGGGGTTCGCAGGCCTCCATCACGGCGTGCATGACCGGCTTTTCCTCCCCCACCGACAGGCCGCCCAAGGCGTAGCCGTCAAAACCGATCTCCTGCAGCTCGGCGGCCGAACGTTGCCGCAACTCTGGAAAACGTCCCCCCTGCACGATGCCGAACAACAACTGATCCTGACGGCTGTGGGCCTGCTTGCTGCGCCGGGCCCAACGGGTAGTCAGCGCCAACGACTGCTCGACATAGTGCCGTTCGGCATCGGCCGGCGGACATTCGTCAAAGCACATGATCACGTCAGCCCCTAGGGACTCTTGAATTGCGATGGACAGCTCCGGTGTCAACAGGTGACGTGAACCGTCGATATGGGAGCGGAACTGAACCCCTTCTTCGCTGATCTTGCGCAGTTCCGCCAGACTGAAGACCTGAAAACCGCCGGAATCGGTCAGGATCGGCCCGTCCCAGGCCATAAAGCGATGCAGGCCGCCCAATTGTTCCACCAGTCGGTGTCCCGGTCGCAGATACAGGTGGTAGGTGTTGGCCAGGATGATCTGGGCGCCGACCTCCTTCAGATCGCCAGGCCGCATCGCCTTGACGGTGGCGTTGGTACCCACCGGCATGAAGATCGGCGTCTCAATCGTGCCGTGGGCCGTGGTCAGCAGGCCGCAACGGGCAGCAGAGGTGGTATCCTGGTGCAACAACTGAAAGTGGTTCGACACGCCCGCTCCTAGACCATCAGCATGGCGTCGCCATAGCTGTAAAACCTGAACTTCCTTTTGACCGCCTCGTTGTAGGCCTGCAGCACAAACTCCTGGCCGGCAAAGGCTGCCACCAGCATCAGCAGGGTGGATTCCGGCAGATGGAAATTGGTCAGCAGGGCATCCACCACCTTGAAACGATACCCGGGGTAGATAAAGATATCGGCCTCACCGGCCCCTGGCCGCAGCGTACCGGCCTGTCCAGCCACGTATTCCAGGGTACGACAGGCGGTGGTGCCGACCGCAATCACCCGGCCGCCCCGACCTTTGGCGGCTGCAACGGCGGCTGCGGTTTCTTCAGGCACCTGATAGCGCTCGCGGTGGATGACATGGTCCTCTACCCGTTCGGCCCGTATCGGTTGGAAGGTGCCCAAGCCCACATGCAGGGTGACCGTGGCCAGCTCTATGCCTCGTTGCTGGAGCAGTTCCAGCAGCTGGGGGGTAAAATGCAACCCCGCAGTGGGGGCCGCCACGGCGCCCGGCACACCGGCATAGACCGTCTGGTAGCGCACACGGTCCAGTTCTTCACTCTCCCGGCCCAGGTAGGGCGGGATCGGCATCTGGCCCACCCGCTCCAGCCAGGCGTCAAAATCGTCGCAACCGCTGAAGGCGATCAGCCAATCCTGTTCGCCAGACCGTTGCAGCACCTCTGCGGTCACGTCATCGGGCAGATGAATCAACTGACCCGGCTGGCAGGTTTTCGATGAACGCAGCAGACAGCGCCAGCGCTGCCCTTCGCCGCTCTGCTCCACCAGAAAGATCTCGACCCGGCCGCCGGTGGGCTTAACGCCAAACAGGCGGGCCGGAATCACCCGCGTATCGTTCACCACCAGCAGGTCGCCAGGACGCAGCCAGTCGGTGATGCGATCGAAGCTGGTTTCACTGATCGTCTGCCCCTGGCGCTCAAGCACCATCAGCCGGGAGGCATCCCGTTGGGCAGCGGGATAACGGGCGATCAGCTGATCAGGCAGATCAAAACAAAAATCAGAAACCAGCATCAGGGGCAAGGATACGCAATTCGGTTCCCGGATAGTAATAGGACAGGATTTCGCTGTAGCTGAAACCGTCCAGGGCCCGTTGTTTGGCCCCCCATTGACAGAGTCCCACCCCGTGTCCGTAACCGGAACCGCTGAAATAGGCGCTGCCGTCATCCACCCGCACTGTGAAGTTGGTGCTTTTGATCACGGTGGAGCCGACTGCCATGCGAAACTTGGTGGCCGGCATGGTGACTGTGCCGTGGGAGGTGCTGAGCAGAACGGTTTTCAGTCGGTCGCGGCTGTTTCTGGGGCCAAGTCTGATATCGGTAAGACCGGCAACTTTCAGGGCCGTCTCCAGCCTGGACAACGACAAGGCCTGCTCCCAGGTATTGGAATTACCCAGCGCACAGTACTGACAATCGACCCCTTTCAGATACGGCAGCGCCGCCCCCCAGACATGGGACGAATCCTCGGTCTTGCCACCGCAGGTGGCGTGATAGAAGGCCTGGATCGGCTTGCCGTGATAGGTCAGCACCTGTCCGGCAGTCTCATGGACCCCGCGGGCAGCACGGCTGTCCTCCAGATCGCTGCCAGAATACACCTGATCCATCACCGTCGCCTCGAGGTGATAGGGAGACCCATGCCGTTCGATCCGCTTGGCCACCGCATAGGTACGGGCGATCACTGCCTGGGCCTTGACCGACTCCATCGGCCAGGTGGAGGATATCTCACTGTTGATCACCCCCACCAGATAGTCTTCCAGCGGCAGTTCGTTGATCACCAGCAGCACGCCGTTTGAGGCCGAAAGTTCCAGCACGCCACGGTAGGACTTGGTGTTAACCTTGATCGGTCCGGCCGCCGTGATCCGCAGCCGGCGGTAGCCGGTCCCGTCCAGCATGATCTGGCCATGCCCGACGCTGACCGTGGCGGCAGGAGGCAACACCACCGCCATACCGGTCTCGCGCAAGGCCAACATGCCGTCACCCTGCAGGTTGACACTGTCAGCAGCGCGACTGATCGCCACCCTGATCAGGTCACGTTCCACAGCCGAGACCGGTGCAGACCACCCAAGCGCCACGATGGCTATGATTAAAAAGAGGAGCTTATTCATGTGAGTAAAAAACCGTTAGATAGAACCATACTGCCGCCACTCTGTCAAACAGTTTCACCCCGCAAACAGCGCGTATACGATACAAGGACAGGATTTGACAGGGGCAGTCCACCAAGGTACACTGCCGGCCCATGGCACTGCTTGAACTCAACGACCTGACCACCAGCATCAGCACCCCAACCGGCGTGGTGCGTGCCGTGCAGCAGGTGTCCCTCTCCATTGAGCACGGCCAGACCGTGGCCTTGGTGGGCGAATCAGGCTCCGGCAAGAGCATGACCGCCCGCTCAATCATGGGGCTACTGCCCCCCGGAGCCAGCATCGTTTCCGGCTCGATCCGCCTTGAGGGTCAGGAGCTGGTTGGACTGGCACCAGAAGCATTGCGTTCCCTGCGGGGCAGCCGGATGGCGATGGTCTTTCAGGAGCCGATGACGTCGCTCAACCCGGTATTGCGGATCGCCGACCAACTGATGGAGCCGCTCATGCTGCACCGGGGGCTTGACCGCACGGCGGCAACCAATGAAGCGGCCCAACTGTTGCACCTGGTGGGAATTAACGACCCGGAGCGGCGGTTGCGGGACTATCCACATCAACTCTCCGGCGGACAACGGCAGCGGGTGATGATCGCCATGGCACTGGCCTGCAGGCCAGTGTTGCTGATTGCCGATGAGCCAACCACTGCCCTGGATGTGACCATTCAGGTGCAGATACTGGAACTGATCGACCGTTTGCAGACCGAGCAGGGCCTGGCACTGCTGCTGATCACCCACGACCTGGGGATTGTGGCCCAGCGTGCCGATCAGGTGCATGTGATGTATGCCGGCCGGATCGTCGAATCGGCGCCGACCAGACTGCTGTTGGACAGCCCGGCCCATCCCTACACCAAGGGCCTGCTGGCCTCACTGCCCGAGTATGCCATCCCCGGCGCACCGCTGGCCACCATCCCTGGCCAACCACCGGATCTAGCCCTGGAACAGCCTGGTTGCCCGTTCCGTGAGCGCTGCCTTGAGGCCTTTGCCCCGTGCGCCGCCGACATGCCGGCCCAGCGGGAGATTGCAGCCGGCCATCAGGTCCGTTGCTGGAACTATCTATGACCCAATCGATCCTGGAGACAGTGGCCGTCTCAAAGCGTTTTGCCCTGCGGGACGACGGCCCCCGCAAGGGACCAAAACGGTTTTTAAAGGCCGTGGACCAGGTCAGCCTGTCACTGGCCCCTGGTGAAACCCTGGGGGTCGCCGGTGAATCGGGCTGCGGCAAATCAACCCTGGCCAAACTGTTGACCGGCCTGCTGGCCCCTGACAGCGGCACGATCCGTTTTGAAGGCAACGATCTTCAGCAGCTACGCCTTGAGCAGCAACGCCGGTTTCGACGCTCGGTACAGATGATCTTCCAGGATCCGTTTTCATCGCTCAATCCCCGCCTGAGAATCGGCGACGCCATTGCCGAACCGTTGCTGATTCAAGGTCTGGCACACGGTAACGACTGCCGCTTAATGGCAACAGCACTGATGGAGCAGGTGGGACTTTCTCCTGAACTCTACGACCGGTTTCCCCACGAATTTTCCGGCGGCCAGCGCCAGCGGATCGGCATCGCCCGGGCCCTGGCAGCACAACCGACCGTTATCGTGGCCGACGAACCGGTTTCCTCACTGGATATCTCGATTCAGGCCCAGATCATCAATCTCTTGCTGGAACTGAAACACCACCAAGGGTTAAGCATGGTGGTCATCAGCCACGACCTGGCGGTGCTGCGTCATATAAGCGACCGAATCGCGGTGATGTACCTGGGAGCCTTGGTGGAACTGGCCCCGGCACACGAGCTCTTCAAAGGGTACCGACACCCCTACACCGAGGCCCTGCTGGCGGCCATCCCCCGGCTGCACTCGTCCGATCAGCATCCGCCCATCAGGCTGCAACAAGAACCTGCCGCAGCCGACGGCCCGCCAACCGGCTGCCGGTTTCATCCCCGCTGTCCCTATGCCCAGGACCTCTGCCGCCAACAGGCGCCGCCACTGCAGGAACAGACACCCGGCCATGCTGCCGCCTGTCATCGCAGCAACGAACTGTTCAAATCTTAATCAATTCTCATTTTCCATCAATTGACAAAGAAACTATTGCTATATATAGTTTTCCAAATTTCATTACGGCGAGTGACCTGACCATGGCGGATTTTGACAAGACGAGAAGCTTCAACAACGAGGCAGAAATCCTGAAGGTACTGGGCCATCCGATCCGTCTGAAGATCGTGGCCGGCCTGTGTACCAACGAGTGCAACGTCAAGCATATCTGGGAATGCCTCAACCTGCCCCAGGCCACCGTTTCACAACACCTGGCCCTGCTGAAGAACAAGGGGATCATCGAGGGCAAACGGGATGGTGTCGAGGTGCACTACAGCGTGATCCATCCCTTGGCCCGCAAGCTGATCTCCTCGCTGCTGACCGCCTGATCATCTGCGGCCGGTGCCATAGATAACCTGATAGCTGGCCGGCACACCCAGGTCGGTGCCGTATCGTTCTCTGTAGAGCGCTGCCATGTCGTGCAGCACCCGCCGCCAGCCCAGCCCCCCTCCTCGCTGGGGATGGGCCGTGCCGGCACCGATCCGCTTGATGGCCTGCAGCAGCTGCGGCAGATCAGGGTACCAGACCAGCTCCTGCTCTGTTGCAACCTCCACGGCCATGAACCCCTGCTGTTCCAGACTCTGCCTCACCTGATCCACGGTATGGAAACGGTGGGTGCCATCCCCCCCCTCAAGAACAGGCCTGTCGTTACGCTGTAACGCCCCGCGCCAGGAATTCTGCAGCTCAAACAGGGTACCGTCGCCAAACAGGGCAAAGCAAAACAGCCCACCCGGTTCCAACACCCGCCGCACCTCACCAAAGCAGGTAGCACACTCCTCCAGCCACTGAAAGGTGGATGTCGAGACCACCAGATCAAAACGGTTGTCCTTACCTGGCAGCCGTTCAGCATCGCCCTGCAGCAGTTCGGCACCGTTACCAAGACGTTCAGCCGCCTGCTGCAGCATGTTGGGAGCAAGATCGAGACCGGTCAGCTGGGCCTGCGGATAGTGCTGCGCCAGTTGTTGCAGCAGTTGGCCCGTGCCGCAACCGATATCAAGTACCCGCTGCGGTTCCTGTGACAACTCCGCTGACAGACGTTCCAGCAGACGCTGTACCACCCGTTGCTGCACCGGGGTGTGCTGGTCGTACTGTCCAGCGCCACGATGAAAGGAGCGCTCGACCCGTCCGCGATCAATGCCGTGCATCGAGTCCCTCCACAAACTGGCGCAGATCATGGTTGAATTGATCCGCTCGACTAAGAAACGGGGCATGGCCGCAACCATGATACAGCAGCCGACGGCTGGCAGGCATCTGTTCCGCCAGCCAGGCCGAGGCCTGGGGCAGACAGATCGGGTCCTGATCGCCATGCAGCAACAGCGCCGGACAGCTGACTGACGCTGCCTCGTGCTGCATCTCGGCCGTCATCAACGCCTCCAGACCATCCAGGGCTGCTGCGGTTGATGGCACCGGCACCCCGGCCAGGATTGCCTGCACCGTTTCCTGCAACTGCGGATTGGCCAGCTCTCCGGCCACGAACAGCTGGCGGTGAAAACCGTCCAGGGTGCGCTCCAGGTTACGGCGTATCTTGAGCCGCATCCCCTCGGCCTCCTTGGGAGGCAATCCGAAAGGAAAGTACGGTGCCGCAGTAAACCGTGGCGTGGCCCCCACCAGAACGATGCCGGCCACCCGTGCCGCAATCTCCTCAAAGGCCTTGAGCAGCACCTGCGCCCCCAGCGACCAGCCCACCAAGACGGCATCTTGCAGATCCAAGGCCTCCATCAGATCGACCAGGTCGCCAGCATAGCCAGCAAACCCCTCCATGCCGCCAGGCGGCACCATCGAGTACCCATGACCGCGCAGATCAAAGGTCACCACCCGGTACTGGTCAGCCATAACCTGCTGCCGTTGCCAGACCTGGCCCGACATGCACCAGCCGTGAACGAACAGCAGCGGCCGGCCACTGCCCTGCTGGTGATAGCAGAGACGACCGCCTGCCGTAGTCTCCAGAAACGACATTACAACACCCCCAACTGCCGCCCAACCTTGCCGATGGCGGCAGCGGCTGACCGCAGCTCATCCTGGCTATGGCTGGCCATGATGGTGCACCGCAGCCGGCTGGTGCCATGGGGCACGGTGGGCGGGCGGATCCCCTGCACAAACAGACCCTGCTCCAGCAAGCGGGACGAAAAACTCATGGTGGTGACCGGGTCCCCCACCAGAACAGGTACAATCGGCGTGCTGCCATCCGGTACGCGGAAACCGGCCTGCTGCAACAAACTGCGGAACAGGGTTACATTGTCCTCCAGCTGCTGCCGCAAACGGTCGCCCTCGCCAGAGCGCACCAGATCGATGGCGGTCCGCGAAGCGGCCAAGACCGCCGCTGGCAACGAGGTTGAAAAGATCAGACTGCGGGAACGGTTGATCAGGTAGTCACGCATCAGTGACGAGCAGGCCACATAGGCGCCAAAGCTGCCCAGGGCCTTGCCGAAGGTGCCCATCTGCAGATGAATCCCGTCCTGCACACCGGCCATGGCGGCACTGCCCCGCCCTTCAGGCCCCAACACTCCGCCACCGTGGGCATCATCCACCATCAGCAGGGCATCGTGTTCTCGAGCCAGGGCAGCCAATTCCCGTAAGGGGGCCAGATCGCCATCCATGCTGAAGACGCCATCGCTGACGATCAACCGCAGGCCCTTAGTATGGTGCTGCTCCAACAGCCGTGCCAGATCGGCAGTGTCATTGTGCGCATAGCGCACCAGCCTGGCCCCGGACAACAGCGCCCCGTCGATGATGCTGGCATGGTTCAAGCGGTCGGAAAAGATAACATCACCGCGCCCGGCCAGGGCTGAGATGATGCCGGTGTTAGCGGCATAGCCGCTGTTGAAGACCAGGGCCGTCTCGGTTCCTTTCCAGGCGGCAACGGCGGCCTCCAGCTCGTCATGCAGGGCCAGACTGCCCGATACCAGCCGCGAGGCGCCGCTGGAGGTGCCAAATCGAAAGGCGGCCTCGGCTGCCGCCTGCTTCAACCCAAGCCGGTCCGCCAACCCCAGGTAGTTGTTGGAACAGAGCAACAGACAGTCATGCCCCTCCACCACAACACGGGGACCGACGCCCGCTAGCTGCCGTAGAGAGCGCAGCAAGCCCTTGTCTCGAATCTCATCCAGCCTCTCCTGAATCACCGTAACAGGCATTGTTAACCCTCACTGCACCCCAAAAGTTGACAAGCAGTTCCAACCAAAGGGGGCACAAGGCCCCCTGCTATGCATAACCTTACAGGTAGCGGTCCAGTCCCTGGAGCTTCAGTGCCTCAACCACGGCACGCACATCCTGGGCCCGTTCTTTCGGACAGACCAGCAGGGCGTCGCCGGAACTAACCACCACCAGATCGTTGACGCCAATGGTGGCCACCAGGCCGCCATGCCCCGAGACGATACAGCCGCTACTCTCCACCGCGATATGGGCCACGCTGTTGGTGACCACATTATTGTTCTGGTCCGCCTCCAGCACCTCCGGCAGGGCCGACCAGCTGCCCACATCGCTCCAGCCGATGTCGGCAGGCACCAGTTGCACCCGCTTTGAGCGTTCCATCACCCCATAGTCGATGGACTCGGAGGCCACCTGAGCATACACCGCTGCGATCTGCGGTTCAAGATCGGAGAGTTCCCAGACATCACTGCCGAACTGCAGCGTATCCAGTTGAGCTGCCAACTGCGGCATATGGCTGGCAAGCTCCTCCAGGATCACATCGGCCCGCCAGACGAACATGCCGCTGTTCCAGAGAAAGCTACGCGCCTCCAGATAGCGCAGGGCCTGCTCCAGTGGAGGTTTTTCCACAAAACGCAGCACCGGGAATGGCCCGGCGCCACGCAGAGCCATGTCGGCCTCGATGTAGCCGTAGCCGGTCTCAGGCCGAGTCGGCACGATGCCCAGGGTGACCAGATAACCGCTGCGGGCAGCCTGGGCAGCGGTCTGCAGGCAATCGCGCAGTCCGGCTTCATCACGGATGAAATGGTCGGCCGGCAACACCGCCATCACCGCCTGGGGGTCGCGGGCAGCGATCAGCGCAGCTGCCAGGCCGATGGCCGGTGCGGTGTTGCGCCCCACTGGTTCGGCAATGATGTCGATGGGGGCCTGTCGCCGGTAACCTGCCAGCTGGCACTCCGTCTCATCGGCCTGCAGACGGTTGGTGACCACCAGAATCCGCTTGGGCTTCAGGGGCAGCACCCGCTCCACGGTCCGCTGCAGCATGGTGGGTCCATCCACCACAGAGATCAACTGTTTGGGACGGGCGGCGCGGGAAACCGGCCAAAAACGGGTACCGGAACCTCCGGCCAGGATGACGACATACATGATACTGCTCCTTGATCAGGCCGTACGCTGGTAATCATCCTGAAAGCGGATGATGTCGTCCTCGCCCAGGTACTCACCACTCTGCACCTCGATGATCACCAGCGGGATCTTGCCCGGGTTTTCCAGGCGGTGCTGTTCACCGATCGGTATGAAGGTCGATTCGTTGACATTAACCACAAATTCACGTTCACCGCAGGTCACCCGGGCAGTACCGGATACCACGATCCAGTGCTCGCTGCGGTGGTGGTGCTTCTGCAGCGACAGCCGCTTACCAGGCTGCACCTCGATCCGCTTAATCTTGTAGCTGCTGTTCTCCTCCAGCACCGTGTAGCTACCCCACGGCCGTTCTCCCTGTTCAAGTGCCATAGTTCTAGTACGCCTCCTTACCACGCAGTGCCAGATAGTGACGCAGGGCATCCCGCCAGGGCTGCAGCGTCAAACCGGTGTCGGCTGTCAACTTGCCGCAATCCAGGGTGGAATGCAGTGGACGCCGGGCCGGCCGGCCCAGCTGTTCGGTGGTCATCGGCTCCACCTGCACCGTCAGACCGGCTTCGGCAAAGATCGCCCGTGCAAAACCGTTCCAGGAGGTTGCACCGCTGTTGGCCACATGGTAGGTGCCACGGCAGCCGGCCTCGATCAGGGCGATGATCCCCCTGGCCAGGTCAACGGTCCAGGTGGGGGCACCAATCTGGTCATCCACCACACTTACATGGTCCTTTTCCTGCGCCAGCCGCAGCATGGTCTCCACAAAGTTCTTGCCCTGCAGACCGTACAGCCACTGGGTGCGCACCACCAGGTTGTCCGGGTTGACGTCCACGTTCAGCTCGCCGGCCAGCTTGGATTCGCCGTAGACGTTCAGCGGCCGGGGCAGGTCATCTTCCCGATAGGGGCTGCCCTTGCTGCCGTCAAAAACATAATCGGTGCTGACCTGCACCAGCCTGGCGCCGATCTCGCGGCTGATCATGGCCAGAAAGGCCACACCTTCGGCGTTGACCTGCATGGCGGTTTCGCTGTTGCTCTCGCAGCCGTCCACATCGGTGTAGGCGGCGCAGTTTACCACCACTGACGGTTTGAGGACGGTCAGCACCCGCTGCACCGACACGAGATCGGTGATATCGATCTCCGGCAGGTCCACTCCCCGCCCCCGTTCCCCCAGTAACGACAGCAGATCGCTGCCCAACATCCCCTTGGCACCCACCACCAGAATCATCGGCTACCTCCGTATTGCTGTTGATAATACTCACGGTAGTTGCCGCTGGTCACCTCGGCCACCCAGTCCTGATGGGCAAGGTACCAATCGATGGTCTCGGCGATACCGGTCTCAAAGGTGTAGGCCGGTGACCAGCCCAGGTCACGCTTCAGCTTGGAGGCATCGATGGCGTAGCGCCGGTCATGGCCGGGACGATCCTTGACAAAGGTGATCAACTGCCGATTGCTGCCTGATGCACGGCCCAGGCGACCATCCAACAGGTCACAGACCAGCTCGACGATGGCGATGTTTTGCCACTCGTTGTTGCCGCCGATGTTGTAGACCGAACCGGGGGCGGCCCCTTTGAGTACGCACTCGATGGCTGCGGCGTGATCCTGGACATGCAGCCAGTCCCGTACATTTTTGCCATCGCCATAGACCGGCAGCGGTTTGCTGGCGATGATGTTGGCGATCAAGAGCGGGATCAGCTTTTCCGGGAAGTGGAAGGGGCCGTAATTATTGGAACAGCGGCTGATCAGGGTCGGCATGCCGAAGGTCTCGTGATAGGCCCGCACCAGCAGGTCAGCCCCGGCCTTACTGGCCGAATAGGGCGAATTGGCGGCCAGGGGTGTTTCTTCAGTAAAGTAGCCGCTCTCCCCCAGACTGCCGTAGACCTCGTCGGTGGAGATCTGGTAATAGCGGAAATCCGTGACCGTGCCGGACTGCCAGTGCTTGCGGCTCTCCTCCAGCAACACCTGGGTGCCCAGCACATTGGTGCGCACAAAGATCTCCGGCCCGCTGATGGAACGATCAACATGGGATTCCGCTGCAAAGTGCACCACAGCATCGACCTTTTCTTCTGCCAGGACCGAGGCCACCAGGGCAGCATCGGCGATATCCCCTTTGACGAAGCGGTAGTTGGGGTTCTGCTCAACCGCTGTCAGATTCTTGAGATTGCCGGCATAGGTCAGCAGATCAAGGTTGATCAGACGGCAGGCTGGGTTTTGAGCCACAAAACGGTGAATAAAGTTGGAGCCGATAAACCCGGCGCCACCGGTTACCAACACTGACGAAGGACTAAAGACCGTTTTTCCCATACACAATTCTCCCCGCATCAACACCAAAATCACGTCGCACTCTATACCTTAACGTACAAAACTGATCAGTGGGTCACGACTCATCTGATTCATTGGCCAGCTCATACTTGGCCAGCTTGTAACGAAACGAGCGGAACGACATGCCCAGCAGTTCGGCAGCCTTCTTTTTGACCCCGCTGGATTTTTCCAGCGCCTTGAGTAGATACTGTTTTTCCAACTGTTCGAGGGCCGGCTCCAGCGCAATCCCCTCATCGGGAATGGCAACCGGGGAGTGCAGGTCGAAACGTTTGGCACTACCCTTGACATGTGCCGGCAAGCTTTCAAGGGTGATCTTGTCCCTGCTCAAGACCAGACTGCGTTCGACAATGTTTCCCAGTTCGCGCACATTGCCGGGAAACAGATAGTTCATCAGACACTTCAACGCCTCACTGGTGATGATGCCGCTGCCGGCTGCCACCAATCCATGCTTGGTGGCAAGATGTTCGATCAGCAAAGGGATATCTTCAATCCGCTCCCGTAGCGGGGGCATCGTCACCTGCACGACATTGATCCGGTAGTAGAGGTCCTCGCGAAAACTACCCTCCTTGACCTGTTCGGCCAGATCACGGTTGGAGGCCGCCAATACCCGTACATCCACCTTTTTGGTAGCTGAGCCCCCCACCCGGCGCACTTCCCGCTCCTGCAGGACCCTCAGCAACCTGGTCTGCATCGCCAGCGGCAGCTCACCGATCTCGTCCAGAAAGAGTGTGCCTCCCTGGGCCTGTTCAAACAGGCCGGCACGCTCGCCTACCGCGCCGGTGAAGGCCCCCTTGGCATGGCCAAACAGTTCGCTCTCGATCAGGGTTTCCGGTATGGCACCACAATTGACCGCCACAAAGGGTTTCGTTTTACGCGGACTGTTGTCATGGACCGCCCGGGCAGCCAGCTCCTTGCCGGTGCCACTCTCACCGAGGATCAAAACCGTACTGGCACTGTCGGCAACCTTGGATAACAGGGCAAACAGCTCCCGCATACGCGGCGAGGTACCGATCAGGTTGCCAAACCCGGCACAGACCTTGGCCTTCTCGCGCAACATGACGTTTTCACGTTTGAGATCACGCTTTTCAAGGGCGTTGTGGACCAGCACCTTGATCTCTTCCACCTTGAACGGTTTGGCCAGGTAATCATAGGCACCCAGCTTCATCGCCTCAACCGCCTGCTCGGCAGTGGAATAGGCGGTTATCAGCAATACGGCCGTTTCGGGACTAGATTCACGAATCCGCGCCAACAGCTCAAGACCATTCAGGCCTGGCATCTGCACATCGGAGATAACCAGATCGATGGCCGATGCGGCCAGACGTTCAAGGGCCGTTGTGGCGTCAGCTGCGGTCAGCACCTCATACCCTTCTCGCTCCAGCAGGATTGAGATGAACTCCCGCATACTGAGTTCGTCATCAACCACCAAAATTCTGGTCTTCATACGTTCTCCTCCACCATCGGCAGCAGAATGGTAAAGACCGTCCCGCCACCTTCACGCGCGTGAGCCTGAATGGTACCACCATGGGTCTCCACGATCCGGTAGACCGTCGCCAGCCCCAGACCGGTGCCGTTCGGCTTGGTGGTCCAAAACGGCTCAAACAGGTGACGGCAGGTCTCTTCACTCAACCCGCAGCCATGGTCACTGACCGAGATGCCAACCAGGGCAATCCGTTGACCTGCATCATCCTGCCCATCCTGCCGTGTGGCAGCCAGCGATAACAGGCCGCCCTGCGGCATGGCCTCAGCGCCATTCTGCAACAGATTCAACAAGACCTGATGTAGCTGACCACGATCAGCCTTGACCAACAGTTCCGGGGCAACCTGCGTATCGAGCGTGATCTTCTCGAAGCGTACATCTGCCGACAACAGCATCACCAGGTCATCCACCAGGTCAGCCAGCCTGAACTGTTCAAAACGGGGTACCGCAGGACGGGCATAGGCCAGGAAGTCAGTAATCAAGCCGTTAAGGCGTTCTGATTCGCGGGTAACAATCGCCAGCAGGCGCGATTCATGTTCACGCAGACAGCCATGGCCCGCCAGGAGCTGTACCGATCCGCTGATGGCAGCCAACGGATTGCGTATTTCATGGGCCATGCGAGCCGACAGCTCCCCCAGGGCTGCCAGGCGGTCCTGCCGCTTGAGGGCCAGTTCCAGCTGCTTACTCTTGGTCAGATTCCGCAGGGTGACGATCATCGCTGACGGTTCGCCCTGCGCATCATGCAGGGGCACCGTAGTATAGCCGATTATCAAAGGATCTGCCGAGGCGGTGCGATAACTGAACTCACCCTGCTGCGGTTGTCGTTGAGCATGCTCACCACTGGGTAACTGAGGGAAAAGTGCATGACAAGGCTTGCCGTAGGCCGCCTCCTGGCTGATGCCGGTCAGACGTTCGAGATAGGGGTTGAAGACCCTGATCAGCCCTTCACGGGTCACCGTCATCAAACCGTTTTCAAGATGCTGCACAATACTGCTGTGCAGACGCTGCAACTCCTTATAGTTGACCTCGCTGGTCCGCAACGCATCTTCGGTACTGCGGGCCCGTTCCGCAAGATAACCGGTAATAAAGGCGGTCAGCACGAAACCGGTCAGATGCAGAAAGATGGTGTAGAACGCAACCACACCGCCCCGCTGCAGGGCTGCCAACGGAGAAAGGCCAATGGTCGTCAGCATGCCGTAGTACTGCAGGTCAACCAGGGCGCCGTATAAAATACCGCTCAGCGCTGCCGTATAGAGTGCCTCGCGTCGCGACAGCAACAGAGCGGCATTCATGACCGCCAGCAGATAGAGAAATGAATAGGGGCTGGCAATCCCCTCAGTAAACACCAGTAGCAGCGTCACAAACAGCAGATCCCAGATGATCTGCAGGTAGGTCAGCAACAGTTGCCAACGTTGACGCCGCAATGCAACCAGAGAGACCACAGAAAACAGACACGACGAGACCATCAACAGCACAACGCCACGGTAGGCGGGGGTGTCGATGGCCTCGGGATCCTGCAGTTTCAGAATGACAATCGATGCCAGCAGCAGCACCGTTACGGCGATTCTGGCAACAATAAAGAGCCTTAGACGGCGCTCGGTTTTCATCAACTAGCCGCCGACCGCTCCCGCCAGTTTAAAGATCGGCAGATACATGGCCACCACCAGGCCGCCAACGGTGGTGCCCAGGAAGACCATCAGCATCGGCTCCATCATGGCGGTCATGGCAGACACGGCGTCATCCACCTCGTCATCGTAAAAATCGGCAATCTTGGTCAGCATGGCGTCCATGGCGCCGGTGGCCTCACCCACCGCAATCATCTGCACCACCATCGGCGGGAAGATACCGCAGGCCTGCAGCGGTTCAGCCATGGTCTTACCCTCGGAGATAGCCTGGCGCACACCGAAGATCGCCTCTTCGATGATCTTGTTGCCGGCGGTCTTGGCCACGATCTCCAGACCGTCCATGATCGGCACCCCGGAACTGACCATGGTGCCCAACGTACGGGTGAATTTGGCCACCGCCACCTTGCGGATCAGCGGCCCGGCGATCGGCGCCTTAAGGGCAAAGGCATCAACCTTTTTGCGGCCCACGGGGGTGGCATAGAACTTTTTGAACCCCCAGATGGTGGCAAAGAAGGCCGCAATAATAACAATGATATACTTCAGCAAAAAGTCAGACAGGGCGATCACGAACTTGGTGGGGGCTGGCAACTCGCCGCCGAAGTCGGCAAACATCTTGGCAAAGGTCGGAATGACGAAGACCAGGATCACGCCCACCACAATCACGGCGATCGACATGATGGTGACCGGATAGACCATGGCCCCCTTGATCTGCTTTTTAAGCTTCATCGCCTTTTCGATGTAGGCCGCCAGACGGTTGAGGATGGTATCCAGGATACCGCCGATCTCACCAGCCGCCACCAGGTTGACGAACAGCTCGTCAAAGGCCTTGGGATGCTTTGCCAGGGCGTCGGCAAAGGTGGAACCACTCTCCACGCTCTCCTTGACCTTGAGCAGGATCTGTTTGAAGGCCGGTTTTTCCTGTTGCGAGGAAAGGATATCCAGACACTGCACCAAGGGCAGGCCGGAGTCGATCATGGTGGCAAACTGCCGGGTAAAGATCACCAAGTCCTTGGTGTCGATACTGCCGCCACCAAACGAGGGCATCTTAAAGGCTTCGCGCTGCTCCTTGACCGTGATACCGAGCAGGCCGGCCCTTTTTAGCTGGGTCTCTACCGACGCGGCATCCTGCGCCTCGGTAACCCCTTTCTGAACGGCACCGGTGCGGGTCTTACCTTCCCAGGCAAACTTTGGCATGGAACTCCTCCTTCAGAATCGGGTAACTAGCGCCGTTGTGGTGGTCGCATCCCCATGGTCGGATTATTGATCATCTGTTTTAGCTCTTCCGGATCGGTGGAACGGCCCATGGCATCATCCAGGGTGATCTGACGCCGCGCATATAAGGCGTACAGCGACTGGTTCATGGTCTGCATGCCGTACTTGTCCTGCCCCACCTGCATCTGGGAATAGATCTGGTGTACCTTGTCCTCACGGATCAGGTTACGGATGGCCGGGTTAGGCACCATGATCTCCAGAGACAGACAACGTCCACCACCAATTTTAGGAATCAGGGTCTGGGACATGACCCCCTCCAGTACGAAGGACAACTGGGCGCGAATCTGGGGTTGCTGATAGGGTGGAAACACATCCACGATCCGGTTAATGGTCTGGGCGCAGGAGTTGGTGTGCAGGGTAGCAAGACAAAGGTGACCGGTCTCGGATAGGGTCAATGCTGCCTCGATGGTTTCCAGGTCACGCAACTCACCCACCAGAACGATGTCAGGGTCCTGACGCAGGACGTACTTGAGGGCGTTTTTGAAGCCCTTGGTGTCGGCCCCCACCTCGCGCTGGTTCACCAGACACCCCTTGTGCGGGTGCAGGTATTCGATCGGGTCCTCAATGGTAACGATATGTTCACGGCGGTTGATATTGATAAAGTCGATGATCGAGGCCAAGGTGGTGGACTTGCCGGAACCGGTCGGTCCGGTCACCAGTATGAGGCCACGCGGCTTTTCGGCCAGTTCCCTGACCACCGGTGGCAGACCAAGATCTTCGAAGGTGAGGATCTTGTAGGGGATGACCCGGAACACACCGGCCACGGCACCCCGCTGCACAAAGATGTTACCCCGGAAACGGGATAGTCCCTTGACCCCGAAGGAGAGGTCCAGCTCATTGTCCTCTTCGAACTTGTGTTTCTGGGAGTCGGTCAGCACCGAGTAACAGAGTTGCTTGGTCTCCACCGCATTCAAGGGAGGGATGTCCGCCAGCGGTTTCAGTTTGCCATCCACCCTGATTTGTGGCGGCGTATTGGTGGTGATGTGCAGGTCGGAGCCGCCAGCTTCCACCAGAATCTTGAGCAAGTCGTGCAGGTTAGCCATGGTCGTTCTCCTTAGTCGTCCGCCACCGTCACCCGCAGCACCTCTTCCAGAGAGGTGACCCCCTCCTTCAGCTTGGTGAGGCCCGACTGGCGCATGGTCTTGATACCGAGTCGCATGGACTCACGCTTGATCTCGGCCGTATTGGCCCCGTTCAGGATCAGTTCACGGATCGGCTCCAGCATCGGCATCACCTGATAGAAGCCAACCCGCCCCTTGTAGCCTGTATTGTTGCAGACCGGACAGCCCCGCCCCTTGTAGCAGACAAATTCCGGGGCCTCTTCAGTGGGCACTCCGGCATCGATCAGGGCCTGCAGAGGGATTTCTTCCTGTTCTTTACACTCACTGCAGACACGGCGGGCCAGGCGCTGGGCCGTGATCAGGTTAACGGCCGAGGCCACCAGGAACGGTTCGATACCCATGTTCAGCAAACGGTTGATCGTGGCCGGGGCGTCGTTGGTGTGCAGGGTGGAGAGCACCAGGTGGCCGGTAAGCGCGGCCTTGACGGCGATCTCCGCAGTCTCGAAGTCGCGGATCTCGCCGATCATGATGATGTCCGGATCCTGGCGCAGAAAAGCGCGCAGGGCGGTGGCGAAGTTGAGGCCGATCTCTTCGTGCATCTGCACCTGGTTGATGCCGGCGAAGTTGAATTCCACCGGGTCCTCCGCGGTGGAGATGTTTTCCGAGGTTTTGTTCAGTTCGGCAAGGGCGGAATAGAGGGAGACCGTCTTTCCGCTGCCTGTGGGACCGGTTACCAGAACCATGCCGAAAGGCTTGTGGATGGCCTCCTTGAAATTGACCAGGGCCTCTGGCTCGTAGCCCAGCTTGGTCATGTCCAGTTGCAGGTTGGATTTGTCCAGAAGCCGCAGGACGATCTTTTCGCCAAACAGGGTGGGAAGGACCGAGACGCGGAAATCCATGTCCTTGCCTCCGCCCAGCTTGATCTTTATGCGTCCGTCCTGGGGAAGGCGTCGCTCGGCGATGTCCAGTTCAGCCATGATCTTGACGCGGGAGGTGATGGCGTTCTTCAGCTTCAGGGGAGGCTTCATCACCTCGTACAGGACTCCGTCGATTCGGTAGCGTACCCGGAAGGTGCGCTCATAGGGCTCGATGTGGATATCGCTGGCCTTGCGCTTGATGGCGTCTGAGAGGATCATGTTCACCAGCTTGACAACCGGGGCATCCTCGGTGGCCCGCTCCAGGGAGGTTACATCCACCTCCTCATGGTCCGCCACAACCTCCATGTCCTCCATGTCCAGATCGCTCATCATGTCGGCCAGGGACGCAGACTGGTCGTAGAACTTGTCTATTGCGGACTTGATGCCGGAATCGGACGCGACCACGACCTCCACGTTGTAGCCGGTCATGAACTTTATGTCGTCAATTGCGAAGATATTGGATGGGTCGCTCATGGCAAGGATGAGCGTGGAACCGGCCCGGTTCACCGGTATGGCCTGGTACTTCTGCACCACGTCGGCGGGGAGGAGCTTGACCACCGCCGGATCGATGTCGAAGTCGGCCAGATTGATGGAAGGGACGCTGTACTGCTTGGAGAGGAACGCGGTCAGCTCGGACTCTTTGATATATCCGTCCCTGATGAGCACCGTGCCCAGCCTGAGCTGCCCTCCGGAGCTTTTCTGCTCCTCCAGGGCCTTAATCAATTGTTCTTTAGTTATCAGGTTGCTTCGAACGAGAAGTTCGCCCAGTCTGCTTGGCTGCATGAAGACCTCAGTTTATGATGGCGCGTGTCATTTCAGCGGCTCGATACTATTTTGAATAAAGACTAATGTCAATATTTTGTTAATTTTACAAGTTCTTCTGACAGGATGGTTTTCATGAAATCAGGAGGCGGCGCTATTCCGGTCCAGACACGGAAGGCCTCTTCACCCTGCGCGGCCAGCATTCCCGCGCCGTTTACCCGGTCGAGTCCGCGCTTCGCGGCTTCCGCCAGGAGGGGAGTCTCGGCCGGAACGTATACCATGTCATAGACACCGGCGCCGGCACACATTTCCGAAAGTTTCACTGTATCAAATTTCGTGCCATCCATCCCAACGGATGTGGTGTTAACCAGCAGCTCGACGCCCTTCAGGACGGTGGTCAACGCATTCTCCTCCAAGGAGGACACGTCGAAGCGGACGGCCGGGAAGAGACGCGCGAATCTGTCCACCAGCCCCCGCGCCCGCTCCACGGTCCTGTTGGCTATAATTATACGTGCGGCGCCCGCCTGGGCAAGCGCCGCCAGGGCGCCCCGGGACGCGCCGCCCGCGCCCAGGAGCAGGACCGTCAGGCCGGCCGGGTCACGTCCCAGGTCATGTCGCAGCGAGGAGAGGAACCCGATGCCGTCCGTGTTGTGACCCACAAGGAGCTCCCCGTCCCGGTACACGGTGTTTACCGCGCCCGCCAGCTCCGCTTCCCTGGTAATCCGGTCAAGAAAGGGAATAACGGCGGTCTTGTGGGGTATGGTGACGTTGAAGCCCCACACGCCCATGCGCCGCAACCCCTCGATGGCCGCTCCGAGGGCCGACGGTTCCACCGGAAAAGGCACATAGACAAAGTTGATGCCCAGGTCGTCGATTACCGCGTTGTGCATGACAGGGGAAAGGGAATGGGCCACCGGCCAGCCGATTATCCCCAGGACCCTGGTTTTTCCGTTTATCCGCATGGTTCACCTCGCTCCTTGTTCCCGTAGTATCCGTTCCGCCTCAGCGCGCATCGCCGGAGAAAGCCTGGCGGAGATGCGCAACTCCTCCAGCCCCTCCCCGGTCCGGCCCAGGGAGATCAGTGTCCTGCCGGCCTCGAGACGGCTGTAGGAGTAGATCTGGACCGCCTTCTCCGAATCCAGATCCCGGAAGAACAGCCTTCCGTCCAAGACGCCCCTCAGGGAATAGTCTTCCCAAACACCCGTATCCGGCGGATACACCTCGCCGGAAACCGCGTGCGCTACCCTGAAGACCATTCCCCTCTGCTGAACGGCCGGCGGGTCGGGATCAATGGAGTGACGGGCGGAGAAATCCATGAAGACCGGTCTGGCGGAGATCTGCTCTTTCACCGCGAGAAGAAATACATCCCTGATGGGAAGTGAAGAGACCCCTTCCCTGAGCAGGATGCTTTTCGTAAAGAGGCCGGGAAAGGAATCCAGATACCAGCGGAAGTGGAGATGGGGGATGTGCAACAGGGTCAGGTCTTCCCTCATCCGCTCCACGCCCTGCATGTACCAGAGGGGAAACGCGCCGCTGTCCCCCCAGGTGAAGAGAACAGCGCCCTCGGGCAGGGAGCGGAAGGTATTTATCGCGTAGTCATGGGCCAGATAGTTTTCGTACTGGTCGTTTTCCAGAAAGTTGGTCGCGCAGAGAGAGGCCGGGAGGAGGGCCATCAAGGGAAACAGAGTGACCGGAATCCAGCGGGCGGCCACGTGGAAACTCCCCACTGCCCGTCCAAGCCAGCCCGCTACGGAATACAGCCCCAGACCGACAAAGACCGCGCCGATGAGATAAAGAGGGGTAAAGAATTCCTCCGTAAGGAAGATAGTCTCTTCCGGCGTGTTCTGGTAACCGGCGATATATGCGAGAAAAACCACTATGGCTATCCCGTAGGCGACTATGAAGGCGCCGGCACGGCGACAGGCAAGGATCCCGGCCAGCAGCAGAAAGAAACCGGCGACGGAAAATTCGTTGACCAGATTGAAGGCGTTCAGCTGTTTCATGAGGAGCGGCAGGTCGCGATCCACTCTTTCCATGGGATAGCCCTTGCGCAGAAAGGACCAGAGAAAGGCGGACAGGGTCTTGGGATCGCCCCAGTTGAGCAGGGGGTTGGACATCGCCCGGACGGGGAGGTGGAGATATACGGAAAAACCGACGAGGAAGGAGGCGCTGGCCAGCAGTTGCTCCCTGACGCGGAGGATAAGCCTCCAGTCGGCATGCAGGATCAGGAAGACAAAGGATGGGACAAGAAGGATTATCAACTGATGCGCCCCGGTGGCCAGACCGCAGAGGAATGCCGCCAGGTAGACCAGGCCAGGAGTTTCCTCCCCCCGCCGGTATTTCTCCCGCCACGCCAGGATCAGCCAGAAGATGACCGCGGAGAGAAAGGCCAGCAGCGGATAGGGTTTGTCATGGTTGGACTGGAGCCAGAGACGGGGAGTAAAGGCGAAGGCGAGGGCCGCGCACAGCCCGGCCGAGCGGTGAAGGAATCGCGGCGCGGGGGAACAACTGTCCTCAATAAGCGGGATAAGGCGCATCGTGAGGAGGTAGACACCCAGACACGCCAGGGAGGCCGACACGGCTGTCGCGAAATTGACACGGAAGGCGATACTCCCTAGAGGAAGCCAGGTGAACGGCTTGGCGTAATTGACGAAAAGGGGATAACCCGGAGAATGGGGAATCCCGAGGGATGAAATGGCCGTAAGGAATTCCCCGCTGTCGAAAAAGGTGACGGACGGGGCAAGGGTAAGGAGATAGACAAACAGCGGCAGGCAAAAGGAGAGGAGNNGAAGATGTCCATGGAAGCTGGGGATGTTTTCCGGCTCACTGATATTTTCCTCTCTGCTGGTTAGTGATGTTCGGCGCAACATTCAACGTGACACTGTTGATATCTCGCCGCCTTTTCCCCTCTCCCCAACCCTCTCCCACCAGGAGAGAGGGGACTTCTTTGAAATTTGCATCAACCGATTCTCCTTCTCCCCCCCTAACCGCCCTTCCCTCCCAGCCCCGACAGCTTCATCCCACCGCGCGCCAGGTGGTAGAGCCCGAGAAAGGTGATGGGGAAAAAGTTGACGGCGTGGATGACCAGGGCCACGCCGAGGGCCTTTTCGCCGGTAACCCCGAAGACCGTCAGGGCCTGGTAGCAGGCATAGTGATAGGTGCCGATGTATCCGGGGGAAGCGGGGATCATCACCGCAGCCACCAGCAGGACCATGATGAACAGGGAGGCGGTCAATGGCAGCTCGATGCCGAAAGAGCGGAGCAGGAGGTCGATGGGCCAGATGGCCGACAGCCAGATGACCGCCGATGACAAGACCAGGCCCGCAATGTTCCCCGGCCGAGACGAAAGACGGACACCGCCGATGAAGGAGACGAGCAGAGGCATCACCCTTTGTCCGACAGCGGACGGCAGGGGCTTGAGGGCCAGCCCTGCAAGTCGGAGCATCAGGGAGCTCTTTTTCCGGAGAAGAACCAGAAACGCGATAAGCGCCACATAGACGCCGGCCATGACATAGCCGCCGGTCACCAGGGCCGTCCTTACGCCTTCGCTCCCTCCGGGGAGCCGCAGGGTAAAGAGCGCCGCCAGCAGGATCAGCAGAACCGCGCAGCCGTCAAAAAGCCTGTCCAGCACGAGAGAGGCGAAAACCGCTCCCTTGGCTATCCCCTCCCGTTCTCCGAGCACGTAAACCCTGGCCAGTTCTCCGATACGCGCCGGAAGAAGGTTGTTGGCCATGTATCCGATGGTAACGGCGGCAAAGAGGTTGGACATGGAGGCATCCTTTTCACCTGCCAGCAGCAGTTTCCAGCGGAATGCCCGTGTGTAGTAGCTGAACAGGGTGGCGGCCACGGCCGGCGCAAGAAAGCGCGCATCCATAGACCTCAGGGCCTCCAGAAGCCTGTGGAAATCCATGGCTCGAAACAGAACCAGCATGAAGAAAACGCTTATTCCAACGCCAATCCAGAATTGCAGGCGCAGCCGCCGCTCCTTTCCCCGCGCAGCCGCGGCGCCTTCCGCTTCCGGCAGGGCTCCGCCCTGTCCCGGCCCTTGGCCCGGCTTATTCGTCATCACGGATAACCGGCGCCGATGTCCTGAGCACCTCCCGGCAACGGGCCACATCCATGCGGATGGCATGGGTCAGGGCATGCACATCCGGGAATTCCCTCTCGTCACGGATCCGGTCCACGAAATGCACCCGGAGCCGCTTATCGTAAAGATCACCGTCAAAATCCAGGATGTGGGCCTCAACGGTAACCTTTGAGGCATGGAAGGTGGGATTGTCGCCCACATTGCACGCCCCGTCACGCATCCACCCTTCGCCCTCCACCTTTACGGCGTAAACTCCGGGAAGCGGCAGTATCTCTTCCTCCACCTGGACATTGGACGTTGGGAAACCGATTGTGCGTCCCCGGTGAAAACCATGGACCACCAGGCCTCCCACCGAAAAATGACGTCCCAGCAAACGCGCCACCCCCCGGACGTCGCCTGCCGTGAGCCTTTCCCTGACGGCGCTGCTGCTGAAGCCCGTCTCCCCGTTGCCGATCTGTTCCAGCATATCCACTCCAAATCCAAGTTCTTCGCCCAGACGGCGCAGGAGGCGTACATCACCCTCCCGGTTGCGGCCGAAGGCGTAATCATAGCCGATGATCAGCCTCTTCATGTGGACACGCCCCACAAGCACATCCCGGACGAAGCGTTCCGCCGGAATAGAGGCAAACTCCCTGGAAAAAGGAAGCGTAATCAGGCAGTCAATCCCGGACTCGCCGATAAGCCTCTCTTTTTCCGCATAGGTGGTAATGAGACGGAAATCCCGATCAGGCGCCAGGACCTTCATGGGATGGGGAATGAAGGTTACCACAACCGAGCTTCCGCCCGTTTCAAACGCGGCTGAACAGACCCTGCGGAAGATCTCCCGGTGTCCCAGGTGCACGCCGTCGAAGTTGCCGATGGTCACCACCGCGCCCTGAAGCCCGGCTGGAATCTCGTCCATGTTTCTGCGAATAATCATGTCTATTCCGTCAGGCGGCGACCGCCGACCTCTTCTTTCCGAATAGATACGCAACCCAGATACTTACCTCGTACATCAGGTAGAGGGGGACCATCACGACGAACATGGTGATCAGATCGGCATGAAAGGCCGCGATAATGGCGCTGGCCAGAACAGCGTATTTCCTGTTGCGCGCCAGCAGCTTTCCATTGACGAGGCCGAACCTGGACAGCAGCATCGTCAGCACGGGAAGTTCGAATATCAGGCCGAAGATGAGGATCAGGCGGAGGCAGAAATTGACATATGCGCTCAGGCTGAACCAGCTCTGCAGCCCCTCCGTTTCGTAGGAAAGGGAGAAATTGATAATCACCGGCCAGATGACCACCAGGAAAAACAGCGCTCCCGCGCAGAAACTGACGGTGGAGAAGGAAACGAAGGGTAAGGCCAGTCGTCTCTCCCCGACCGTAAGCCCCGGCGCGACGAAACGCCAGACCTGATGGAAAACCACTGGCAAGGCAAAGATAAATCCGAGGATAAGGGCGATCTTGCACTGGATGAAGAAAGGCTCCAGGGGCGCGGTATAGTTGAGTTTGCGGTCCCCTTCCGGAACCCGCGTCTCCTTTTCCAGGCCGTATCTCTCATATGCGGCAGGATAGCGTTTCTTCATTTCCCCATAGACGCGGACCTTCAGATCGCTCAGATAGGTCTTGCCCGTCAGGGGGCGCTCGATGAAAGAAAGAAGTTGTTCAGAGACGTTCCAGGCTATTCCCATGCCGATAACTACCGCGACGATGATAATGATCAGCCTCTTGCGCAGCTCTACCAGGTGCTCCACGAGGGGCAGTATCTTTTCATCAGCCATGGTCCGTTCGCCTCCGGGTATTCCCTCTTCCGGCCGCGGACCGGCAGAGGGGAAAAGTGTGGAACTTTACCATGACGTGGCCATGATGCGCAACCGCTTTCACCGCTTCTTTCCGGGACGTCCCGGCCTCGGACCCTTCCCTCTGGCGCCCCGAAAGGGCGCGGGCGCCGGCGGAAAGACCTTTGCCTGCCTTGTCCCCCGCCAGGAAGGGACTGGTTGCTCAGCTTCCGCCAGGGCAAATCCGACGCGCTTCCTTTCCATACTTACATTTTCCACCCGCACCGTAACCCGGTCTCCGACGCGGAACCTGCGTCCGGACCGTTCCCCCATAAGCGTGTGCTGCTTCTCCAGCAGGAGGTAGTAATCATGGGGAAGCGAGCTTATGTGGACAAGGCCCTCGACGGGAAACTCCTCCAGCTCCGCGAAGAACCCGACAGAAGCAACTCCCGTAATGAATCCTTCGAACACCTCACCGACCCTTCCTTCCATGTACTGAAGCCGTTTCAGGTCGACGATCTCCCGCTCCGCCTCCATGGCGTTGCGCTCCCGTCTGCTGGACTGTTCCGCCGTCGCAGGCAGATACGCCGCGGCAGGCAGGGCGTCGTCCTTCTTCATTCCGCCGGCCAGGCGCTCCTTGAGGATTCGATGGACCACAAGGTCCGGATAGCGGCGTATGGGAGAGGTAAAATGAAGGTAGCATGGAGAGGCCAGGCCGAAATGGCCGATGTTATCAGCCGAATACCGGGCCTGCTTCATGCAGCGCAGCAGGATCTGGTTCACCATTTTCTCCTCCGGCCTCCCCTCCACCGTCTCCAGCAGCCGCCGCAGCTCCCTGGGAGCAACGGGACCGCTCCCGGCGCGGAAGGCGATACCGAAAGGCCTGACAAATTCCTTGAATTCATTGAGCTTCACCGGGTCCGGCGGTTCGTGGACGCGATAGATGCAAGGAATCCGGCGTTCAGCGAGGAAGGCGGCGACAGCCTCGTTGGCGGCGAGCATGAACTCTTCGATGATGCGGTGGGCCAGGTTGCGCTCCGCTCTGCCGATGGATTCCGGCCGGCCCTGGATGTCCAGGACAATCTCCGGTTCCGGCAGGTCAAAATCTATGCTCCCCCTGCGCCGCCTCTTTGCTGAGAGCCTGCCGGCAAGCTCCTCCATGATGCGCAGATGGTTTGTGAGCCCTTGCAGCCGACCCGTGGTTTCCGGATTTGCACCCGAAAGAACATCCCTCACCTCGGTGTAGGTGAGGCGCTCGCTGCTTCTGATGACGCTGGGGTAAATTCTCGTTTCAACGGATTCTCCCTCTGCATTCATTAGCATCTCCACCGTCAGGGTCAGCCGCTCCTCATGGGGATTGAGGGAACAGATGCCGTTTGAAAGGATCTCGGGAAGCATGGGAATGCAGCGGTCCGGGAAATAGACCGATGTGCCCCGGTTGTATGCCTCGTGGTCAAGGGCGGACCCTTTCGGCACATAATGGGAAACATCGGCGATGGAAACCCGCAGGCGGATCGAAGCGCCATCCCTGCTCACCGACACTGCGTCGTCGAAGTCGCGGGCGGTTTCCCCGTCGATGGTAAATGTGGTCTCCCCCCGCAGGTCCACGCGCCCTTCCAGATCCCCGTCGGTTACGGCCCCGGAAACAGCGCGGGCCTCTTCCAGGACCTCATGGGAAAAGAGGTGGGGCAGGCCGTATTTCCTGGCAATGGCAAGGACTTCCACCTCCGGATCGTCCGGCCGGCCGAGAACCTCGGTCACCTTCGCCGCGGCGGACCGCCCGCCATCGGGATAGGCGGTAATCAGGGCGACAACCATATCGCCGTGGCGCGCCTTTCCCCTGTCGGCCGGGGCTACGGAAATGGCGCAGGTAAGACGCCCGTCATCGGGTATGATGAAACCTCCGGCGCCGGCTGCTTCGTAACGGCCGACAACGGTGGTGTAACCACGCTCCAGCGTCTCGACGATCGTTCCTTCACGTCTGTCGGATCCACGTCTCCAATTGAAGCTCACCCTGACCCGGTCTCCGTGCATGGAAGAGCACAGGCGGCGGGCCGGGATGAAGATATCTTCGCCGCCGTTGTCGGGCCTGACGAATCCATAGCCGTCCCTATGGCAGGACAATCTTCCCGTTACAAGGGTCTTTTTCATTATCAACGCTCCTTCCCGCGCCTTCAAGTACGCTCTATATATCCCTTACACCCGCGTGGTGTCAAATAGTGGCCGTCCGGTTTCGGGCCGCGTCATCAGATTCCGCCACCGAGAGCCTTCCGGAGACAAATCCATCCTGTTGACTTCAGGGCGCCCACGGCGTATTTTGGGGCGGATTCGTCTGGCGCCCGAGACTGCACAGGACGGGATCATGGCGCCCATGGAGGTGGCTGTATTGCGGAAAAGACTCACCAGACTGCCCGGAAAGATGAGGGGACAACTTAAGGCCTCCCATCAGCCCCTATCACTTAAATATGCCCTTTGGGGCGCCCTGAGCGGCGCAACCGCGATCCTTGCCATCGTGCTCGTTGCCCGCATGTCCGGCCACCCACTCCTGATAGGCTCCTTCGGGGCATCGGCGGTCCTCCTGTTCGGCGCGCCCGAATCGCCCCTCGCCCAGCCCCGAAATCTGGTGGGAGGTCACCTGGTTTCCGCGGCCATAGCAGTGGCGGTCGTCCATTTCACCGGCTCCGGCCCGTTGTCCATCTCGCTGGCTGTTGGGCTTGCCGTCCTTCTCATGTATCTTACCCGGACCATCCATCCACCGGGAGGCTCAACCGCTTTTATCGGAGTGCAGGGAAAGGCCTCCCCCTGGTTCATCGTAGACCCCGTCCTCTCGGGCGCCCTCATCCTGCTCCTGGTAGCCCTCTTCACCAACAACGTGGTTCACCATCGCCAGTATCCGAAACACTGGCTCTAGGAACATATCCCATGCTGACCCGGATTTCCCGGTCCTTCCGTAGTACAGGCTGAAGTCAAGGATGATCGGAAAGAAATGTATGGAAAGCAGGGTATTGTCCGGCCTGAAACCATTCTACATGCTTATTTGCATATTTTATTTCTTGAAAAGCCCCTGTGGCTGTGTATAGAATCCGCCATCTTTCGCAAGGGGGCATGAATGGTCAGAGAAGGAGACCTGGTGGGGATATTCAACAACATCCACAGGGTAATGAAGGCGGAAAAGATTCTGAAGGGGCTGGGGCTGGATATCCTCCTGATACCGGCGCCGCGAACCCTGAGTTCCGATTGCGGCCTGGCCATCCGCTACGCGGAAAAAGAGAGGGAAGCGGTGGAGACCGCCCTTGCCGAAGCCCGGCTGCTTCCGGAGGAGCTGTACAGGAAGCAGGGAGAAGAGTATCTGAGAATAGATACCGGCAACCATTGACAAGGATTTCGCGCCCCGACCGCAAACGGGGCCGTGCGGTGAAACCACAGGGGAGAGAAGCCATGGGAGAACTGAAATTCAGCGACAACTATAACGATCTCTGCCGGCAGCAAGGGGTAAACGCCGGTTTTCAATTCGAGTTTTACTGCGAGCGCTGCCAGGATACCTGGCGCACCGGTTTTGTTCCGTATCGCGGCGGCCAGGCCTCAGGCTGGCTCAGAAAGGCGGCGGGATTCCTCGGCGGAATGCTGGACGGTGTGGGAGACGCAGTGGAGGGACTCGCCGAATCGGGATACGGAAAGGCCAGGGACGCCGAGTTCAGCAAGGCGGTGGAACAGGCCAAGGCCCATTTCCACCGTTGCGCCAAATGTTACCAGTATGTGTGCGACCAGTGTTTCAATCGGGACAGCGGTTTGTGCCTGAACTGCGCGCCGGACGCCGAGGTGGAGATCGAAGCGGCCCGCGCCCAGGGAAAGGTGTACGCAGCAGGAGAAAAGGCCGCCCTGGAAGGCATCCAGCAGGGGAAGAAGATGGATGTAAAGCGCGAGCGACAACTGGTCTGCCCCCAATGCGGCAAGGAAACCCATGGCGCCAGGTTCTGCCCTGAGTGCGGTTTCAAGATGGCAGAGAAGTCAACCTGCCCCGGATGCTCGACCGGGATTTCGCCGGGAACAAAGTTCTGCCCGGAATGCGGAATGAAGCTGTAAGGAGCCCAAGCTTTTCCCTTGACATGGAAAAAAATGTGCTATATAAACATCGGGCACGAAGAGCTGCGACACCCGCAAAAGGGAAAGAGCGGCAAGTTCTTTCCAGAGAGTAGTATTTGAAGTATCGTATATGCCTCTTTGGTTTTTCCAGGGAGGTATTTTTTACGGAAGTCTGTAATCCGTATACGGAATCAGGCGGTGTAGCTCAGCAGGTCAGAGCATGCGGCTCATATCCGCAGTGTCCGGGGTTCAAGTCCCTGCACCGCCACCAAACTCCCCCTCTTTCCCAGGAAAGCAGGGGGTTTTTTTATATACATTAATCAATCCCCCGCCCATGCGGCAATGGGGCGGCGGATATGGAGATGAACCCTTGTCCGCCAATTCCGTTCTGAAAAAGGCGCTGGCTACGATCCGAGGACGCATGCTGTTCCGTGAGGGAGACAGGGTGATCGCCGCCGTATCAGGCGGAGCGGATTCCGTGGCCCTTCTGGATATCCTGGTCTCCCTGCGGGACCTGGAACTGGACATTGTCGTAGCCCACATGAATCACCAACTGCGCGGCGCGGACTCTGACGGCGACGCCGCCTTTGTCCGGAAGCTGGCGGAACGCTTCGGGCGCCCCTTCGAAATGGAAAGCGTCGACGTCCTCAAGCTCAGCCGCGACCGGAAGCTCTCTCTGGAGGATGCGGGGCGTACCGCGCGCTACCAATGGTTCCGGCAACTTGCCCGGGGATACCGGGCGCGGCGGGTCGCCCTGGGGCACCATGCAGACGACCAGGCGGAGACATTTCTGCTTCGTCTTCTGCGCGGCGCTGGAACCACCGGTCTTGGCGCCATGCGGCATCTCGCCGCGGAACTGTACGCCCGCCCTCTCCTGGACGTCACCCGATCGGAGATACTCTCCTACCTGGAAGAACGGGGTCTGGAGTTCCGGGAGGACCGAAGCAACGACGACAGGAGCTTCCTGCGCAACCGTATCCGGCATGAGTGCATTCCCTACCTTGCCACCTACAATCCCGCCCTGACGGAACGCCTGAACGCGGCTGCGGAGATTCTCGCAGCGGACGAGGAACTTCTGGAGTCGTTCACCGGACGCATCTTCGCCAGGATTGCCTCCCTCGAGCCGGGAACCGTCACCCTGCGCCTTCCCCAAGTGCGGGCGGAACTCCCCGCAATGCGCATGCGGCTCTATCGACGGGCCATACAGGAGGTGAGCGGCAGCCTGTCCGGCATTGCCGGCGTCCACCTCAGGCAAATCGACGAACTTGCCCTGTCCTCGGCGGGCAACGGGCGAGCCTCCCTGCCACGGGGGCTGACCGCGGCAAAGTGCTATGATACCCTTTCATTGACCAGCCGACTGGCGGACAAGGACGCCGCTCCCTGGGAAGTAACCATCGGCGGTACGGGAGTCTATAGGCTCCCCGACGGGCGGGTCCTTACCATTCAGGCTGCCCAGGCCCCGAAAGAATGGAAGTCGCTCTCCCCGGATCAGGCCTATGTGAATCACTTCCGCAATCCTTTTCCGTGGACGCTAAGGACATTCCGCCCGGGAGACCGGTTTCATCCCCTGGGCATGAAAGGAACAAAAAAGGTAAAAGACTTTTTCATAGACGGAAAGGTTCCTCCGGACGACCGACGCCGCATACCGCTTCTGTTTTGCGGCGCGGAACTCCTATGGATATGCGGACACCGGATCGCCGAACCGGCGAGCGTTTCCGCCGGCGAAGCCGAAGCCATAAGGGTTGAAATCACCGTTATTTCGCCTTAACCCCTTGTAAAACAACCTTCCCTATGTTATTTCATCAATAATGTCGCACTATTTTGTTATAATCCGGAATTTCCGGATGGTAACAGTTTTGAATTTAAAGAGACCACGATAAAGCACGAAATTCACGGGGGTAGCATTTGAATCAGTTCTATAAGAATCTAGCACTCTGGCTCGTCATCAGCCTTATGATGATCCTGGCCTTCAATCTCTTCAACAAGCCCCGTTCCAGCCAGGAAAAGACCAACTATACGGAATTCATAAACGCCCTTGACGCCGGCAAGGTCGCGTCCGTCACCCTTCAGGGGAGCGAAGTCTTCGGCAAATATACCGATGGCAAGGAATTCCGCACCTACAAACCGGAAGACCCTTCCCTGACACAGAAACTGCTGGAAAAGAAGGTCCCCATAACCGCCAAGGCGGAAGAGGAGAAGGTCTCCTGGCTCTCCATGTTCCTGTCATGGCTTCCCCTCATTCTTCTGGTGGGCGTATGGATATTCTTCATGCGACAGATGCAGGTGGGCGGGGGCAAGGCCATGTCCTTCGGCAAGAGCAGGGCGAAACTCCTCACCGAGGCCCAGGGAAGGATCACCTTCGAGGATGTGGCCGGGGTTGACGAGGCCAAGGAAGAACTGGCCGAGATCATATCATTCCTGAAAGACCCGAAGAAATTCACCAAACTCGGGGGACGTCTTCCCAAGGGCGTCCTTCTGGTCGGCCCTCCGGGGACCGGTAAGACACTCCTGGCAAGGGCCATCGCCGGCGAGGCAGGCGTGCCCTTCTTCTCCATCTCCGGCTCGGATTTCGTCGAGATGTTCGTGGGGGTCGGCGCCAGCCGCGTACGCGACCTGTTCGTCCAGGGAAAGAAGAACGCGCCCTGCATCATCTTCATCGACGA
>DFYU01000153.1 GCA_002383415.1 Geobacter sp. UBA4074 | reverse complement strand
CTAAAAAATGTATCCAGAAAACCTTATTTATAGTGGGCGGGTCAGAACACTATCGGCGGCGACGTGTCCAGCGGTGCGAACTGTCCACGGACAGCAGCATCCGCTAGCGCCAATGTCAGCCGATAGGTGGCGTCGTCGACTTTGTGTCTGTACCGCAGTAGATACGCCACCACTCGCTGTACATCAGTATCCGTGTCGCTGGGTTTTACTGGTGTCCGAAGGTAACTGGGCCGGGTATCAGCCAAAAATTTGGACCAGCAAGGCAGCACGGGTCTACGTGCTACGTTGGTGTCCTTGGTGATTTTTCGGAACTGCACGCCGAACGTCCCAGCGAGGTGGGACTTGATGATTGAGCCGAGATTGTCGGGGGTGGCCTGAAACTCAGCAAACAGGTCACGGGCGGGTTGCCCCTTGATTTGCAGTTCGTGCCGCACGGTCGTCGGGTCTGGCAGTCCGTGCAGTATCCCCGCCTCGTAAATCGAGTACAGGCGGTCACCGGACCCGAAATATAAAGTTCTGCTGGAGCTGCTGTAGTCCGTGCGTTTGGTGGTGTTGGCGGTCACTGAGTCTTGTTTGTGGCAACTCCATAGCCGGTCAAACGATGTAGCCGTGGTGTCAATACGGGCGTGCATCTCTGTGACGATGTAGTCAGCGGCGACCTTATCGAACAGTCGGGACCAATCGAGGTCTAGCGAGTCGAACGCATCGCCGTTCACTTCAATGGACAGGCGCGTCTCCCCTTTGTAGAAGCGGACCAATAGTAAGATTTGCTCGTGCAGGCTGTATCCGCTCCACGCTTTCCGCTTGGCTGTGGTGGATTTGCTGGCTACCGTGAACGCTGACAACGGCAACCCAAACAACTGGGTTGTGATCTGGTCCAGATTCCACCGGAGTGCAGCGTCGTGCTGATCGTCTGACGCTGGGTAGTCCACACCACCAAACGTGGTCAGGTCCACGGAGCGCGGATAGAATGTGAGTTTGTGAAGCTGGCTGTGCTCCATTGCGGGTTTTGTCCTGTCTGATGTATTGGGGGCGACAAGTTGCCCTCAGTACATTATATACGTCGTTAGAGGCGGTTCTAATTAGAGGATGCTTATCTTTTTTTGGTGCTGGGGGAATGGCCTAGAGAATTAAGGCCCAAACGCAGAAAACCGCGTTCCAGTATGGAATGAGGCTTGATAGACGAGGGATGATAGAAAGGAATGATAGAGAAGTTTGACAGGGATGTTTGACAAAAAAATGTGCTCAATCCATCTTATACAGCACATTATATCAAAATTCTAATGAAAGGTCAACCTAAAAGTGAAAAACCCCGCTAGCACTGGAGAACTAGCGGGGTAAACAGGGAGAGGACGCGCCAAGCATCCAGCTAGCCCGGCTGGATACAAACCACGTTCGACCCATTATATACCGGGTTTGTGGTGTTTCTATTAGGACTAAATAAGTCCTGTTTATTGAGGGTGGGCGTGAAATCCCCCTTTTGAAAGTTTAATCAATTGATTAAATGTGTGGAGTTCAAGCTGTAGCGTGGTTTGCGGGGTGTCGGTTGGGCTGGATGCAGTGTTGGTGGGGGTTGGCGTGGAGTGGGGACGGGTTGCAACTGTTGGGGATGTGGCACCCCGTAAAGCTGTGGTGGTGCAATTTATTTGCCAACAACGAAATTATGCTGTATAGGCTGGTACACAATTTGTACCACACGACAAAAACTCTGCCCTTTAATAAACGAATGATTTCAGTAATTTACGATGCTGTGGGTGGCCTCCCTCTGGCCACCCCAAAATTCAACAAAAAGCATCTAGTGTTCACTAGGTGCTTTTGTTTTATCTGCTAAACCGGTATATATACATACTCAATAAGTGAGTGGGGCGAGCCCGCTGTAACCGGTACTGAAGGTGCGAGTATGTCAGCCTACGAACAGGAATTTTTACAGAATATCACCAATATCCGCGGGGTCGATTTTGAGACCTGGCAGGGGTGGGAGCAGTTGATGGCCTGGGTGAAGCGCCAGCCGTGGAAGCAGGAGTTTTTCGGTGGTGAGAAGATTCCATCCAAGTTGTTACATCCGGCAACCCTGGTTGCCGAATTGACCAAGTACCTGGGGGGCTGACAAGCCCCCTTTTTGGTATCCGCTTCCGTTTAAGACAGGTTCCAGAGTGCCATCTCCAGCATATCCTTGGGGCTTTTGCCCACCTCGCTGACCACGGTTGGTTCAAAACCGCAGTGCATCATGCATTGGGCGCAACGGGAGTCTTTGCCCACGCCGTAGCTGGCCCAATCGACCTTGTTCATCAGGTCGGCAAAGGTGGGGTAGTGGCCGTCGGTGATCAGGTAGCAGGGGGCCTTCCAACCCTGTGGGTTGCGGGTGGGGTTGCCCCAGGGGGTGCACTGCAGCTTCTTTTCGCCCTTCAGGAAGCGCAGGTACATCGGGGTTGACCAGAAGCGGTGCTTCTTGCTCATCTCGTAGACCTGCTGGAATTTTTTCTCAATCTCCAGCCGTTGCAGGAACAGTGTGTCTTCTTCAACCGCCTCGTAGCTGAAGCCGGGCGCCACCAGCAGGCCATCCACCCCCAGTTCCTCCAGTTGTGAAAACAGTATCTCGATCTCCACTAGGTCGGTGTCGGTGAAGATGGTGGTGTTGGTGCAGACCCGGAAGCCTCGCTGTTTGGCCGCCTTGATGGCCGCCATGGCGGTCTTGAAGCAGCCTTTGCGCTCCAGGATCCGGTCGTGGGTCTGCTCCAGGCCGTCCATATGCACGTTGAAGGTGAAGTTGGGGTGGGGCTGCATCTGGTCCAGGTTTTGCTCCATCAGCAGGGCGTTGGTGCAGAACATTATGTGGCGGCCACGCTGCAGCACCCCTTTGATCAGCTCATGGACCTGAGGGTAGAGGAACGGCTCGCCGCCGGTGATGGTGACCACCGGGGCCGGACATTCCTCCACCGAATGCAGGCAGTCTTCCAGCGTCATCATGTCGCTGATGGTGCCGGCATACTCACGGATGCGGCCGCAGCCAGAGCAAGCCAGGTTGCAGAGGTGGGTCGGTTCCAGCATCAGCACCAAGGGATATTTTTCCACTTTGTGGATGGCGTTATTAATAATGTATTTGGTCAGGTCGTAGTTGAGACGCCATGGAAAACGCATAGTTACAAACTATCCTTTCAGCGCTGCATGAGATCTTTGGCTGCGGCTTCAATCCCCTCGGCATCAATGCCGACATCCTTGCGCAGCTGGGCCTGGGGGCCCTGTTCGATGTAGCGGTCAGGGATACCGAGCCGCTTGACCTTGACCTGGGCAGCCCCGTTGTCCTGCAGCAGTTCCAGCACGGCGCTGCCGAAGCCGCCCTGCAGGGCGTTTTCCTCAACGGTGATGATCCGGCCGGTGATGCGGGCCTGTTCAAGGATCAGCTCGGCATCCAGCGGTTTGACAAAGCGGGCGTTGATCACCCCGGCGTTGATGCCCTGGCTGGCGAGCCTTTCCGTCGCCTGCAGGGCAGGCATGACCGTACTGCCGATGGCCACGATGGTAAGGTCGTTGCCTTCACACAGCAGTTCGCCTGTGCCAATCGGCAACAGTTGCAGTTCCTGATCAAGCTCAACACCGTAACCGGCGCCCCGCGGATAACGCAGCGCCACCGGCGCGTTTAGTTCAATGGCGGTCTTGAGCATGTGACGCAGTTCGTTTTCGTCCTTGGGGGCCATCAGGGTCAGGCCGGGCAGGTGCCGCAGGAAGGAAAAATCGAACACGCCGTGGTGGGTGGGGCCGTCGTCCCCCACCAGGCCGGCACGGTCCATGGCGATCACCACCGGCAGGTTCTGCAGGCAGACGTCATGGAAGACCTGATCATAGGCCCGCTGCATGAAGGTGGAGTAGATGGCCGTCACCGGTTTGTAGCCTTCGGCGGCCAAGCCGGCGGCAAAACAGACACCGTGCTGCTCGGCAATACCGACATCAAAGAAACGGTCCGGCAGCGCCTCGGCAAAGAAGTTGAGGCCGGTGCCATCGGGCATGGCGGCGGTGATGGCCACCACTTTCGGGTCGTGGGAGGCCAGCTCCACCAGGGTGCGGCCGAAGACTTCGGTGTAGGAGGGGGCGGCTGCCTTGGCCGGTGCCGAGCCGGTTTGCAGATCAAAGGCACCCACCCCGTGAAATTTGGCCGGGGTCTCCTCGGCCGGTTTATAGCCCTTGCCCTTGGTGGTCATGACATGCACCAACAGCGGGCCTTCGTAGTCGCTGGCGGCCTTGAATACCTCGATCAGGTTGGGCAGGTCGTGGCCATCCAGGGGACCGATGTAGTCGAAACCCAACGCCTCGAACAGGGCGCCGGGGGTCAGGAATCCCTTCAGCGAGTGTTCGGCCCGTTTGGCAAACTGCAGGATATCCTTGCCAAAGGCCGGGATGTTGGACAAAAGCCCCTGCATTTCGCGCTTCAGTTCACGGACGCGGCGGGTGGTCATCTTGCGGGAGATGAAGGCCGAAAAGGCGCCGACGTTTTTGGAGATCGACATCTCGTTGTCGTTTAAGACCACGATCAGGTTCTTCTTGAGGTGACCGGCCTGGTTGAGGCCCTCAAAGGCGATGCCGCCGGTCAGCGAGCCATCGCCGATCACGGCAATGGCTCGATTGGTGGCATGGTCCAGATCGCTGGCCACCGCCATGCCCAGGGCTGCCGAGATAGAGGTGGAGGAATGGCCGACACCAAAGGCGTCATGCTCGGACTCGCTTCGTTTTGGAAAACCGGAAATCCCCTTGTACTGGCGTTGGGTGGCAAAACGATCGC
>DFYU01000057.1 GCA_002383415.1 Geobacter sp. UBA4074 | reverse complement strand
TCCCTGGACCTGGGCCTCAAGCCGATCGTGGTGATCAACAAGATCGACCGTCCTGGCTCCCGGCCGGACGAGGTGCTGAACATGGTCTTCGACCTGTTCTGCGAACTGGAGGCCAGCGACGAGCAGCTGGACTTCCCGGTGGTCTACACCAGTGCCAAGATGGGCTACGCCAAGCTGGACGTGAACGCCGAATCCAACAGCATGGAGCCGCTGTTGGCGGTGGTGGAGTCCAACGTGCGGCCGCCCAAGGGCGATACCAACGCCCCCTTCCAGATGCTGATCGCCAACATCGACTACAACGAATACATCGGTCGCATTGCCACCGGACGGATCTTCAACGGCAGGGTCAAGGCCGGTGAAACGGTGGCCATGATCAAGCAGAACGGCGCCATCAGCCGTGGCCGGATCACCAAGCTGCTGGGCTACGAAGGCTTGAAGCAGGTGGAGATCCAGGAGGCCGGCACCGGCGATATCGTCACCGTGGCCGGCTTCGACGACGTCAGCATCGGTGAGACCCTGGCCTCGGCCGAGAACCCGATCGCTGTCCCCTATGTCTCCATCGACGAGCCGACCCTGGCCATGAACTTCATGGTCAATTCCTCGCCCTTTGCCGGCCGCGAGGGGAAATGGGTCACCTCCCGCAATATCCGCGAGCGGTTGACCAAGGAACTGCGCACCAACGTCTCGCTGCGGGTGGAGGACACCGATGCGCCCGACACCTTCAAGATCTCCGGCCGGGGCGAGCTGCACCTGTCGATCCTGATTGAGAACATGCGCCGAGAAGGGTTCGAGCTGGCGGTTTCCAAGCCGGAGGTGATCATCCGCGAAAAGGACGGCGTGAAGCAGGAGCCGATGGAGTACCTGGTGGTGGATGTGGCCTCCGAGTTTCAGGGGGCGATCATCGAGAAGATGGGCCCCCGCAAGGGAGAGATGGTGGCCATGCACCCGATGGGCGAGATGGTGCGCCTCGAGTTCGTGATCCCGGCCCGGGGCCTGATCGGTCTGCGGGGTGACGTGATGACCGATACCCGCGGCACTGCCGTGATGACCCACACCTTTCACGAATACGCCCCCTACAAGGGTGATATCCCCGGCCGCAAGAACGGTGTGTTGATCGCCATGGAGCATGGCGAGACCACCGCCTATTCGCTGGACGGCCTGCAGCCGCGCGGCGTGCTGTTCATCGGCGCCGGCGTCGAGGTCTACGGCGGCATGATCATCGGCGAGCATGCCCGCGACAACGACCTGGAGGTCAACGCCTGCCGCGGCAAGAAGCTGACCAACGTGCGGGCCTCCGGCTCCGACGACGCCATCAAGCTGACCCCGCCCCGCAGCATGTCCCTGGAGCAGGCCCTGGAATTCATCGATGACGACGAACTGGTGGAGGTAACCCCCACCTCGATCCGCCTGCGCAAGAAGGAGCTGGACCCCAACCAGCGCAAGAAGAAGAATAAGTAGCAGGCTCGTTTCTTCTGCTGTCTGTCAGCAGGGGGCGCGGTCCATGGACCGCGCCCCCTGTTTTGTACCCGACGCTGCCACCTGCTAAAAATCAGCGGGGCTCAGCTCCATCATCCCGTCCTCCTGGTTGATCAGGAAATCAAAGGGCGGCAGCTCATGCTGCAGCAGGATCAGCAGCAGTTTGGGCCGTAGCAGCGCCTTTTGCTCTTCGTTGGCAAACCTGAGGAACATCCGTAGCAACGCCTCCACCGCCTCCAGCGGCTCACCCTTGATATCGTTGACCTGCTCATCGCTATTGAGGCTGAACAGGCTGGGATAGCTGCCGTCCGGCTTGAAAAAGCCCATAATTTTGTGCGTTTCAGCATCGCCCAGGATACTCTTCGCCGCCGTCACCATCTCGTTCAGCGCCGCGATCAGGGCCGGCAGCTTACTGCTGAGCGAGGTGATGATATCCAGCCCGACCTGCAGCCCTTCCAGCCGCTGCATCAAGGTCTCCAGCAGCTCTCCTCTGATCAGCCCGCCATGCTGGGGCACCAACGCCAGCGGCGCCGGGTCCAGCTGGCGGATCTTCTGCACCGCCAGCCGGATGGCCTCGTTGCTCGGCATGTACAGTTGATGAAAGGCCTTGATACCGGCCCAGTTTTCCTCCTGGGCATAGAGGCCGGACGCGGCGATGCCGCCGAACAGGTCACCGGTGAACAGGATCCGCGACTCCAGGTCGTAGATCATGCAGGCGCCGCGAAAATGACAAAACGGGGTGGGGATGAACTGCAGCTTATGGCCGGTGGGCAGCACCACCTTTTGCCCCTGCACCCGGTCAACAGCACGGAAGTTGGTCTTGGACATGCCGTTTAAGTGTGCAAGGCGCCAGGTGTCTTCTGTGGCGATCACGGTCAGCTTGGGGTTGAGCTTGGCCAAGGTGGGCAGCACCCCGAGCACGTCAGGATCCTGGTGGTTGATGAACGCCAAGTTGATCTTGGCCAGTCCGCCCGGCAGCACCGCCGCCACCTTCTGCGAAAGGCTGTCAAAATCGCTGGTTGGCCCAGGATCGATCAGCAGGGTGCCGGTTACGCCGTTACCCTTGAAGATCCGCAGAAAACTGTTACGGCTCAGGAACGTCTTGGCGCCGGCTCCCACCCAGTAGACCCCTGGCGATAACTCACTGACCTGGTCCAGATTAATCAGATTCTCCATCTCCCCCTCCCTTTAGCGGCCAAAAGGACTTATAAGACTCACAACGTCTTGTAACATGACTTAGCACGCTAGGGAAGCCCGAAGCGAACACGGCTGGTGTGGTCAGCTCAGCAGATAACCTGTGGGATACCGTATCAGTTTTTTTCTTGACCCATTGCCGCGATCGGTTTATGAATGAACGGTCATTCATTTCGAGGGAAACCATGTCAAAAGAAGACAAACGGGAGGCGATCATGCAGGCCACGCTGGAACTGGTGGCCGAGCACGGCTTCCACGACGCGCCCTGCTCGCTGATCGCCGAGCGGGCCGGGGTGGCGGCCGGCACCATCTACCGCTACTTCGAGAATAAGGATGTGCTGATCGTTACGCTCTACCGCGAGCTGGAGGCCAAGATCAACACCTTCCTGGAGCAAGGCTACAGCCTGGAAACTCCGTACCGGGAACGTTTTCTGCACCTGGTCAGCAGCCTGTTGCAGTTCTTCATCAACAACCCCCTCGAATTCAAGTATGCCGAGCAGTTTCACAATTCACCCTACGGCGTGGCCTTCCGGCGCGACCGGCTGCTGGGGCAACATGAAGACTGCGGTATCTACTGCGAGCTGTTCAGGCAGGGGGTGACCCAGCAGGTGATCAAGGACCTGCCGCTGCCGCTGCTGTTTGATCTGGCCTTCGGCCCGATCGTCTCAGTATCTAGAAATCACATACTTGGCTTTATACAGTTAGATGCTACGCTTATCCAGCGGATCGCCGAAGCCTGTTGGGATTCGCTGAAACGCTAACTTTGAAGATCCATTCATGTATTGATGGTTACATTCCACACAACGAGGTATCACCATGTTCCAGATCAAAACAAGACGAGTACTGGCAGCCACACTGCTGCTGACCGCAGGGCTTACCGCCGCCTGCAACAAAAAGCAGGGCCCCATGCCCCAACAAGGACCGCCTGAGGTCAGCGTAGTAACCATTCAGCCGCAACGGGTGGCGCTGACCACCGAGCTCTCGGGCCGCACGGCCCCCTTCCTGATCGCCGAGGTGCGGCCCCAGGTGGGCGGCATCGTCAAAAAGCGCCTGTTCACCGAGGGCAGTGACGTTACAGCCGGCCAGGTGCTGTACCAGATCGACCCGGCCAGCTACGAGGCGGCCCTGGCCAGCGCCAAGGCCACCCAGGCCCGGGCCGAGGCCACCCTGACAACGGTGCGGCTCAAGGCCGAGCGCTACCGGGAACTGGTCCAGGTCAAGGCGGTCAGCCAGCAGGATAACGACGACGCCCAGGCCGGCCTCAAGCAGGCCGAGGCCGAGCTGGCAGCGGCCAAGGCCGCCGTGGAGACCGCCCGCATCAACCTGGCCTACACCAGGGTCACCGCACCGATCTCCGGCCGCATCGGCCGCTCGAGCATCACCGACGGCGCCCTGGTCACCGCCAGCCAGCCCACCGCCCTGGCCACCATCCAGCAGCTCAGCCCGATGTACGTCGATGTGACCCAATCCAGCGCCGAACTGCTGGCCCTGAAAAAAAACCTGGCCAGCGGCCACTTCAAAAAGGGCAATCAGCACCAGGCAACGGTAAAACTGCTGCTGGAGGATGGCACTCCCTATCCCCAGACCGGCACCCTCAAGTTTTCCGAGGTGACGGTTGATCAGAGCACCGGCTCGGTGACCCTGCGGGCCCTGTTCCCTAACCCGCAGCAGCTGCTGCTGCCCGGCATGTTCGTGCGGGCCGTGGTTGAGGAAGGGGTCAACGAGCAGGCCATCCTGGCCCCGCAACGGGGTGTGACCCGCACCCCCCAGGGCGCTGCCGTGGCGATGGTGGTGGGGGCCGAGGAGAAGGTTGAGCCGCGGCCGATCACGGTGGTACGCACCGTGGGCGACTCCTGGCTGGTGGCCGAAGGGCTCAAACCCGGCGACCGGGTGATTGTGGAAGGTATCCAGCGGGCCCGCCCCGGCACCCCGGTCAAGGCGGTGCCGTTCGGCGTCGCACCTGCAGCGGCAGCCGGCCAGCAACCCGTCAAACCGCAGCAGCCGGCCGCACCTGCGGCCCAGCAGCCTGCAGCAGCTCAACAACCAGCAGCCGCAAAAAAGTAAAGGAGCCGCTCCATGGCCAAGTTTTTCATAGAACGACCGATCTTTGCCTGGGTAATCGCCATTCTGGTGATGCTGGCCGGACTTCTGGCGCTTAAAACCCTGCCGGTCTCCCAGTACCCGCCGATCGCGCCGCCCCAGATCACGATCAACGCCATCTACCCCGGCGCCTCGGCCCAGACCGTACAGGACACGGTCACCCAGGTGATCGAGCAGAAACTGAACGGTATCGACAACCTGATCTACATGTCCTCCACCAGCGATTCAGCCGGTGCCGTGGCGATCAACCTGACCTTCAAGGCCGGCACCGACCCCAACATCGCCCAGGTACAGGTGCAGAACAAACTGCAGCTGGCCACCCCGCTCCTGCCGCAAATCGTACAAAGGCAGGGAATTCAGGTGGTTAAATCCACCAAAAACTTCCTGATGATCGTTGGACTGGCGTCAGAAGACGGTTCCTTAAGCCGCTACACCCTGACCGACTACCTGGTGGCCAACGTCCAGGATATCATCAGTCGCACCGAAGGGGTCGGCGAGGTGACCGTGTTCGGTTCCCAGAACGCGATGCGGATCTGGCTCAACCCGGACAAGCTGAACAACTTCAGGCTGACCAGCAACGAGGTGGTTGCTGCGCTGCAGGCCCAAAACGCCCAGGTCTCGGCCGGCCAGTTCGGCGGCATCCCCGCCAGCATCGGCCAGCAGCTGAACGCCACCATCACCGCCCGCACCCTGCTGCAGACACCCGAGCAGTTCGACGCCATCATCCTGCGCACCAATCCGGACGGCTCCACCGTCAAACTTAAGGATGTGGCCCGCACCGAGATCGGCACCGAAAGTTACGACATAGAGGCCCGCTTCAAGGGCAAGCCGATCGGCGCCATGGCGCTGCGCCTGGCGGCCGGGGCCAACGCCCTGGACACCGCCGACCGGGTCAAGGCCAAGATGGCCGAGCTGGAGAGGTACATGCCGGCCGGGGTCAAAGTGGTCTATCCTTACGATACCACTCCCTTTGTGAAGGTCTCGATCCAGGAGGTGGTGCGGACCCTGATCGAGGCGGTGATCCTGGTCTTCTGTATCATGTTCCTGTTCATGCAGAACTTCCGCGCCACCCTGATCCCGACCATCGCCGTGCCGGTGGTGCTGTTGGGCACCATGGGCGTGTTGTCGGCAGCCGGTTTCTCGATCAACACCCTGACCATGTTCGCCCTGGTGATCGTGATCGGCCTCTTGGTTGACGACGCCATCGTGGTGGTGGAAAACGTGGAACGGATCATGTCCGAGGAGGGCCTGTCGCCCCACGACGCCACGGTCAAATCGATGGG
>DFYU01000052.1 GCA_002383415.1 Geobacter sp. UBA4074 | reverse complement strand
GTGCACTTGCGAATAGAATCTACCTAGCGCGTTATTGCCTGTTTCTCATACGCGCGCGCGTGAATCGGCGATCCTCCAAAATGGAACATTTTTCCGCTAACGTAATACAGGTTCAATTCTCCCGGTTGATCAGGTTGACCACTACCTTTACGATCGTATCCTTTTCTTCCGGCCTACTCTCAGCAATCAGCAGGGTCAGCGCCACCAGAGNNAGCCGCCCAGGAAGTAGACGAACAGTGCGGCGGCGATCCGTTTGTTGCCATCGGAAAAGGCGTGGTTTTTGACCACGAAGTACAGCAGGTTGGCTGCTTTTTCCTCAACACTGGGGTACAGCTCCTTGCCGCCGAAGGTCTGGTAGATGGTGGCCAGGGCGCTCTTGAAGCCGTTGTCCTTCTCCAGGCCGAACAGACCGCCGAACTCACCCTTCATGGACGCCACAATGCTGATCGCTTCAGAATACTCAAGCAGGTAGTCAGTGGCCTGTGTGGTGGAACCGATGGCGAGGGTGCCGTGGTCGTAGCGGTCCAGCGTGGTCAGGGCATAGGCGTAATCGGTAATCACCGCCAACAGCCCCTTGGCCTCATCCAGCCCAATTTCCTGCCGGGCGATGGTCTGCTCCAAAAGGGAGACAGTCTTGCGCAGGTCGCTCAGCTTGTCTGTCTGCTCCTGCAGGCGTTGCTGGTTGATGGTGTAGCCAATGACAAGGTGATCTTTTAAAACTTGGGTGGCCCATACCCGAAACCTTGTGGCCATCGCGGAGTTTACCCGGTAGCCGACCGAGATGATCATATCCAGATTGTAGAATGTATAGCTCCGTTTTACCGAGCGACTGCCCTCTGACTGAACTCTTTCCATTTTGGAAACAGTTGTGTCGGGATTAAGTTCGCCGGCAGCCAATATGTTTCGGACATGCTTGGATATAGCGGGCACATTAACATCAAAAAGTTGCGCCAACTGTTGTTGCGTCAGCCAGACCGTCTCCTGGTCGAGCTTGACCTCCAGGGCGGTCTTGCCGTCTGTATCCTGATATATCTGTATGGTGCTGGCCTGTTCCGTCATTCAATAACCTTAACCGCAGTAACGAAGTATTCCGACTCGCCGAAGCAGTTGGTGGGAACCCCTTTGTGTTGTTCATAGGTCAGTGCCAGTTTCTTTGACATGGAACGGTTGATGCTGGCTGCAACTGCATCGTCTCTGACCGAGAAGATGAATTTTTCTGGGACCATCCCCTGTAGTGGCAGCATGGTCAGCTCGCCTTCCCAGGTCTTGCAGAGCCAGCCTTTGCTTGAAAACTTCTGCACATAGCCGGTGCGCTCACCCTTGGAGTAGCTCCAGCTGAGGGCGGCCCAGGTATACAGGGCGGCTAGGGCGATGATCAGGATGAAGACTCCGGCAATGGTTGAGAGGATGCTGGTTTTGGTGATCGGCATGGCGTAACTCCTTGCAGGCGTCTACTGGTCGTTTTTCTCTTCTCGCGTAAATACTACAAAGGCCATGGCCGGCCGTTTGCTGCTCTCGCGCATGGCAAACTGCAGGCCGTCGTACTGCCAGCCCTTGGCGGTCCATTCGTTCAATGTCTCTTCGATGCTTTCTTCGGTGACGTTGGACAGTTCGACAACCTTGTACTGCAGCATGGTGTTTCCCCCTTTGATAACGCCGCGATAGTAGCGCAACAGTACGGTGCCATCAAGCTGAAAGGCTGACGCGGGCCCCCTTGACTTTGGGTAAAGAGTGCTTATGTTTACACTAGAAACTGGCTCACCAGTACCACAGAGGAAGGAGGAAACAACCAATGGCAATCGTCAAGTACAACCCGTTGCGCGAGCTGCGCACCATGCAGGACCAGATGGACCGCCTGCTGAACCTTTCCTGGGGAGCACCCGACTTTCCCGGTGAAGATATCAAGGAGGGGGTCTGGCAACCGGCGGTGGATATCTACGAGACGCCCGAGTCGATCGTGATCAAGGCCGAGTTGCCCGATGTGGAGCAGAAGGATATCGATGTGCGGATCGAGGACAACACCCTGACCATCAAGGGTGAGCGCAAGCACGAGAGCGAGGTCAAGAAGGAGAATTATCACCGGATTGAGCGCTACTTCGGCAGCTTCCAGCGCAGTTTTAAGCTGCCCGGCACAGTCAATCAGGAAGGGGTCAGCGCCAACTGCGAAAAAGGGGTGCTGACCGTTACGTTGCCAAAAAAGGAAGAGGTGAAGCCGAAGCAGATCTCGGTTGAGGTGAAGTAAGGTAAGAAACTTCGTTTCATTTTAAGGACAGTGAGTAGCAAAACAAACGGGCCGGGGGAAGTCTCCCCCGGCCCGTTGTTTGTCGTTAGCGGGTTGAGCTTAGTGCTTAGGCAGACTTTTTGCTGTCATCTGACTGCTGGGCAGCTTCCTGAGCTGGCTCTTCGGTAGCCTGGTTGGATGCCTCGGACGGCTGGGGCTCCTGTTTTTGGGCGTTCAGTACGTCGGCCTTGCGGGTTTCTTCCTGAATATTGCGCTGGAAGTCGTCCGAGGCCTTCTTGAATTCGGCCAGTCCCTTGCCGAGGGATTTGGCAATGTCGGGCAGCTTGTTGGGGCCGATCACGATCAGGGCGATCACCAGGATGACGATCAGTTCAGGCATACCGATTCCAAACATAGCAGGTTCTCCGTGGGTGGTCTGTGGTGTGGTGCAGGCCGTTAAACGAATGGGTCATTAAACCCTTTCTGCCCCGCAACTGGCAACAAAAAAATCACTGCCGGTCTGCTGTTCGCCCGTGTTAGTATTGCACAAAAAATATGCATGTCTGATTACATTTTATACAAAGAGGTCCGCGTGTCGTTGCTGCAACCATTAAAAATTGGGCGTCTGGTACTGCCCCACAACATCCTGCTGGCACCCCTGGCAGGCATTACCAATCTGCCGTTCCGCCTGGTCTGCCGCAGGCAGGGGGCCAGCCTGGCCTTTACCGAGATGGTCAGCGTGAACGGCATGGTTCGTGAAGGGGAAAAGACCAGGGCGCTGCTGCACAGCCTGCCGGAGGATCGTCCCTTGGGGGTGCAGTTGTTCGGCAGCGATCCCCAGACCCTGGCCCAGGCAGCAGCGATGGTGGCCGACCAGGCCGACCTGCTGGATATCAATATGGGCTGCCCGGTGCGCAAGGTGGTGGCCAGCGGGGCCGGTTCGGCGCTGCTTAAAGATTTGGCAGGTATTCGTGAAATCGTGCGGGCGGTGCGGGCGGTGACCGAGCTGCCGCTGACCATCAAGATCCGCAGTGGCTGGCAGTGTGGCGAGCATGTCTATCAGGAGGTGGGTCGGATAGCAGAAGGAGAGGGCTGCGACGCTATCACCCTGCATCCCCGCAGCCGCTCCCAGATGTTTTCCGGCCAGGCCGACTGGCCGCTGCTGGCGCGGCTGAAGGAGACGGTTAGCATCCCGGTGATCGGCAGCGGTGACCTGTTCAAGCCTGAGGACTGCCGACGGATGCTGCATGAGACCGGCTGCGACGGTGTGATGATCGCCCGGGGCGCCCTGGG
>DFYU01000041.1 GCA_002383415.1 Geobacter sp. UBA4074 | reverse complement strand
ACCGCCAACATCCGCACCATCCGTAACGTGCCGCTGCGCCTGAGTGGCGCCGGTGTGCCGCAGCTGCTAGAGGTGCGGGGCGAGGTCTACCTGCCGCTGATCGCCTTCCAGAGTCTGAATGCCCAGCGGGAGGAAGCGGGGGAGTCGGCCTTCGCCAACCCGCGCAACGCCGCCGCTGGTTCCATTCGTCAGCTTGACCCCAAGGTGGCGGCCCGTCGTCCGTTGGCGATGGTCTGCTACGGTGTTGGCCTGGTGGAAGGTGCCGTAGCGGCAACGACCCAAAGCGGTTTGATGGCACAGCTGGCAAGCTGGGGCCTGCCGATCAGCGACCGGCAACGGACGGTCAGCGGCATTGATGGGGCCGTTCAGTACTACCGCGACCTGCTGGCCCAGCGTGACCAGCTACCCTACGAGATCGACGGTGCGGTGTTGAAAGTGGATGAGCTGCGTCTGCAGCAGGAGCTGGGCGAGAAGAGCCGTTCGCCCCGCTGGGCAGTGGCCTGCAAGTTTCCGCCCCGTCAGGCCGAGACCGTGCTGGAGGCGATCGAGCTATCGGTGGGCCGCACCGGGGTGATCACGCCGGTGGCGCTGCTCAGGCCGGTGGAGCTATCCGGGGTGACGGTCTCGCGTGCCACGCTGCACAACTGGGATGAGATCGAGCGCAAGGACGTGCGGATCGGTGACCGGGTGGTGGTGGAACGGGCCGGCGATGTGATCCCGGCCGTGGTCAAGGTGCTGGCAGATCAGCGTAGCGGCCTGGAACGTCAGGTGTTGCCACCTGCGAACTGTCCGGTCTGCGGCGCACCCACGGCCCGGCTGGAAGGAGAGGTGGCGCTGCGCTGTCTGGGGGGCTTGGCCTGCCCGCCACAGCTGGCCGAGGCGATCATCCACTTTGCCTCCCGCGATGCTATGGATATTGACGGACTGGGCGACAAGTATATTGAACAACTCTTGAACCTGGGGTTGGTCAAGGATGTGGCCGACCTGTATCACCTGACAACAGCAGATTTTATGCGCTTCGAGCGGATGGGGGACAAGCTGGCTGCCAACTTGCTCAGTGCCATCGAGGCCAGCAAGCAGCAGGAATTGGCACGCGTTATCTTTGCTCTGGGTATCCGTCATGTGGGCGTTCGCACCGCCCGTCTGCTGGCGGAGCGCTTCGGCAGCATCGAACACCTGGAGCAGGCCACCTGTGAGGAGTTGACCAGTATCCGCGACGTGGGGCCCACAGTGGCTGCCAGCATCCGTTCTTTCTTCGACAATCCGGTCAACCAGGGTGTGCTGCGCCGTCTGCTGGCGGCCGGAGTAACCCCCACGGTTGAGCAGAAAAAGGTCGGCGGACGCTTGAACGGTAAAACTTTTGTCTTTACCGGCACCCTGACCCGCTTTACCCGTGACGGGGCCAAGGCGCTGGTTGAGGCGGAAGGAGGCAACGTGACCAGCTCGGTATCGAAAAAGACCGATTACCTGGTGGCCGGCAGCGAGGCCGGCAGCAAGCTCGATAAGGCTCGCAGCCTGGGGGTTACCGTGCTGTCCGAAGAACAACTGCTGGAGATGCTTGCGTCGGAAACTGTGGTAAGCTGATTAGCATGACCATTTCTGCCACCACCCATCACACTGCACTGCTTGCCAAGTACGGCGTTCCAATGGTTCTTGCCGTTACGTTTGCCGTGCTGCTGTTAGGTTTTGTCATCTGCCGCTTAACTAACCGCAAGCAGCGGATCGACGAGGAACATTATCGCAACCTGGCTGAGGCCACCTTTGAAGCGATCATCCTGTCGGCTGACGGCCAGATCTACGACTGCAACGACCGGGCAACGGAGCTGACCGGCTATGCACGCGAGGAGCTGGTGGGCCGCTCGCTCTACACGCTGTTTTCAGCCGAATTTCACCAGCAGGTGCGTGACAATATCGCCCGGGATTACGACCAGCCCTATGAGATAGAAGGGGTCAAGCGCGATGGTTGCCGCTGCCTGCTGGAGGTGCGTGGTCGGACCTTCCGCTCAGGCGACAAGCTCTTCCGGGCATCGGCCCTGCGGGACATCACCGATCTCCGCGAGCGCGAGGAGCAGTTCCGTATGTTGTCGGCAGCGGTGGAGCACAGCCCGGCATCAATCGTAATCACCGATGCCAGGGGCAGCATCGAGTACGTCAACCCGGCCTTTTGCCGGCTGACCGGCTACAGCGCCGAGGAGGCCCTGGGCCAGAACCCGCGCATCCTCAAGGCCGGCGATCAGCCGCGGGAGCTCTACAAAGAACTGTGGGATACCTTGCTGCGGGGCGACGAGTGGCGCGGCGAGTTTCACAACAAACGCAAGGATGGCAGTCTGTTCTGGGAGGCAGCCTCAATCTCGGCCATCAGAAACGCCAAGGGTGCCATCAAACATTTTGTGGCGATCAAGGACGACATCACTGAACGGAAAGAGATGCGGGACCAGCTGCAACAGATGGCCCAGTTCGACATGCTGACCGGCCTGCCCAACCGTCGCATGGTTTTGGACAGATTGGCCCAGATGGTGTCGTTGGCCAAGCGGGGTAACCAGCGTTTTGCACTACTGTTTGTGGATCTGGATGGTTTTAAGCGGATTAACGACACCTACGGCCACGAGGCGGGTGACCGGGTCCTGAAGACGGTGGCCGCCCGCCTTTCAGCCTGTATCCGCAGTTCGGATATCGCCGGGCGGATGGGGGGCGACGAGTTTACGGTGATCCTCTCCACCCTGACCAACTACGAAGATGCCGGCCAGGTGGCGGAAAAAATCCTGCAGACCCTGCGACGGCCGATTACTCTGCCCAGCGGCGTGCAGGATCAGATCGGTTCCAGTATCGGTATCAGCGTCTTTCCTGAAGATGCCCTGGACGGCGACGGCCTGCTGGCAACCGCCGACGACGCCATGTATGAGGTTAAACACGCCGGTAAAAATGGCTACCGCTTCTACCACGCCTGCGTTGCGAAAAACGCCCCTCAGGGAGGGGCGTCATGCGCAAGCGATTGATCAGCCCTGCAGTTTCTTCAACAGCCAGGCCATGTTGACCCCCAGGTCACGCATGGTCTTGACCCCTTCCTCGTCGCTATCCACATCGCCGATGTTGCGGCCCACTCCGACGTTCCAGTAGCTTGAACCCACAATGATCATCTGGCCGATGGTGAAAAAGTGGTTGATGGTGTCAAAGACGTGGATTGCGCCGGCTCGGCGCACCGCCACCACCCCGGCACCCACCTTGCGCTTGTACATATCCCCATTGGCCCGGCCCACCATGCCGGAGCGGTCAATCAAGGCCTTGGCCTCGGGGCTGATGGCGGCGAAGTAGGTGGGCGAGCCGATGATGATCCCGTCGGCCCCATCCATCTTTTCGATACACTCGTTGGCCACGTCGTCGGTTACCGCACAACGGCGGTCCTTGCTGGCGAAGCACTTATAACAGGCGATGCAGCCGTGGATCGGTCGGCCGGCCAACTGCACCAGCTCGGTTGCAATCCCCTCCTTGTTCAGCTCCTCACAGGCGTAGTCAATCAGCTTGGCGGTATTGCCGTCTCTGCGGGCGCTGCCGTTGAATGCGATAACCTTCATTGGATGGTTCTCCTTTGTTTTAGGCAGACAGCACTAGACGTTTATGCCGATGTGACGACCATCAGCCAGTTCAACATCCAGTGACAGCTTGCCGCCAAGTGCCTCAATGTAACGTTTGAGAGAAGAAATTTTAACTTCGTGGCCATGTTTTTCCAGATTGGCAGCCGATGGTTGTGATATGCCGAGTGCCGTTGCCAGATCGTGTTGCGACATCTCTACCGTCTGGCGCAATTGTGCCAGACGCAGTTCGAAAATCTCTTGATCCGCCTGGGCACGTGCTGCCGTTACAACAGCAGGGTTTATTTTTTTCATTAATTCCGCAAGTTGCTTTGCCATACCTTACTCCAGTCCTTGCAGATAGTTCAGAAATTCACGTTCTAGAGCCCTTTTGGAATGACTCTTTTCATTTCTGTTTCTTCGGTCAACGGCGCGGTGCTAAACTGCCGCCCGTTTCTTGGTGTGGTCAGGTCGAGTGTACCGTTTACAAGCTATCCTTAATACGTTTCAGAATTTCTATGGAATTTTTACGGGTTAGCTCATGTTCCCAAATACGAATCACTTTCCAATTTCTTTCTTGGAAAGCAGCGGTGGTTGTAATGTCCCGCTCTTTATTGCGGTTAATTTTTGCCAACCAGTATTCTTGATTGCTAGAAGGAACGCGACAATGATCTTCACAACCATGCCAGAAACAGCCGTCAACGAAAATAGCCACTCGTTGCGACAAGAAGACAAAATCAGGTTTGCCTTTTACGGGATAGTTTCTTTTCCATCCCGTAAGTCCATTTTCATTGAATAATTTTATAAGCTTGAGTTCGGTTGATTTATTGCCTCGCGCTTTGACGTTGCCCATAATACGCGAGCGTTCTTGAGGGGGTACAGAATCCATAAATTACAAAATTTGAACCCATGAATCGTCAAAATTAATAGATTTGAGAACGTCATTACGTTCTATTTGCGGGGGCTTTTGGATTTTTATTGCAAGCCGGTTGGGCGGCACATCCTCAATGATGGTAAATTGAGAGCCGTGTGGTTGCCAAGTGAAGAGGTGATTATTGTTTGCTTTGCTGAATCCTTCAAGGTTGTTTCGTTCGTTCCACTGCCACCAATACTGATCTGTTGGGTACATGACGGTTTCAAACTCAAAGGCTGCAAGTTCAAGTAGATCGTCTGACTTCACGAGTACAATGGTTCTCACATGTTTATACAGTTTACGGATTCCTGCAACACGCTCGTTCCAGATGGAAAGTATCTTTCCGCCAAGCTCTGTAGGGTCGCATTCGCTGATTTTCTGGTCGCCAAACGAATAAATAGGGGAGTTTCTGCCTGATATGAGACGGACTTTAGAAACAGTTGACGGTTTGCGGTTTTTAACGGTTTTTGCACCCCACGCCGTTTGCTCCAGCACAACATCATCAAGACCAACATTTGATGGCTTCCACTGTGCGCCAATTAGCCGCGCAAAGATTTCTTCCCAGTCAGAGCCTTCAATTCTTGCTGTGTCGCCTCTCGATGCGAGCAGGTATACAGTTTCTTTGCCTAAATCAAGTGCAAACCGTTTTGGAAAATCGTTAAGCGGATATGGCGGCTTGTATTTTTCTACGGTTCTTAGTTTTGGGGACATGCTCATAGTTTTGTGCCTTTTCAAATATTCTCATTTGTCCGTCTATAATCAGTTTATCGGTTTCGTATGTTTCTATTGTCTTGCTGAAATTGCAGGCGTTAAAAACCTTTTCAAGCACTGCCTGAGCGACTGGAACAGGCAAGCTGTTTCCTGCCTGCTTTCTTGTTTGGCTGTAGTTGCCCACTATTTTGAAAGATTCTGGAAAACCTTGTAAGCGCAGCATTTCTCTGGATGTCAGGCGGCGTTCTCCGTTTACAAGCAGATAGTTGTATGAAGCTCCGGCGCGAAGCGCACACGAATACGGATACGCGCTAATGTTTCCGGCCTTGTTTTCATGCCAGATAGTCGGTTCGGCTGTCGGTTGCTGTTTGCTTAATCTTTTGTTTTTTATGTGCTCCGAGGCGTAATAAGAATCTTCTACATCGGTTTCCAGAATTTCGCTTAATGGCTTCATTGGTGTTTTGTCCTTAGGCCAATTGAAGCAAACAGGATTACGGAAACCTACAATAAAAATACGTTCTCTCTTTTGCGGTAAACCAAAATCAAGAGCGTTAAAAACTCTGTAGTCGGCATGGTATCCAAGCTCTTTAAGGGTTTCCATGATTCTTTTAATGGTTTTTCCGCCGTCGTGACCAACAAGCAGTTTTACATTTTCAAGGACAAAAGCGTCAGGTTTTTTAACTTCCAATATTTTGGCAATATTGAAAAACAGGGTACCGCGTGTGTCCTCAAAGCCTCTCATCTGTCCAATGATGCTAAACGGCTGGCATGGAAAACCAGCGAGAAGAACGTCATGATCGGGTATGCTTTCCGGCGCAATCTGAGTAATGTCACCATGCGGCATGTCGCCAAAATTTTCAAAATAGACATGCTGGCAATCTTTATCAATTTCGCTAGTAAATACGCACTCGGTTGTCAAATTGCTTTTAGCGGCAGCATTTTGGATTGCGTAGCGAAATCCGCCGATGCCGGAAAAGAGGTCAATAAATCTAATGGGTTGTGTCAATGTTGGGTTTGATTTTTTCATGGCGAAATAGTATCACAAAATAATCTGGGCTTGGTAGTCAATTTAGGTTGGTTTCTTTGCGCCCACAAGGGTACTCGGTCCTTGGTTATAATGCGATATTTCTGTTTGCTGTATAACTCGTTAATCATACGGTTTCACTATAGAGGTAGCTTTAACAACTACCAGCCGCAGTTTTATCCCGTTAGATCATGCCGGGTTACAGTCGGTTTGCCACCCGTTTCAAGAGCAGCGAGTTCATGACCACCGAGACCGATGAAAAGGCCATGGCCAGGCCGGCGTACTCGGCCTTGAGGGTGATGCCCCAGTGGCTGAACAGGCCGGCGGCAATCGGGATGCCGATCACGTTGTAGAACAGGGCCCAGAACAGATTTTGTTTCACCTTGCTCAGGGTGGCCCGGCCCACGGTGATGGCCCGCACCGCGTCCTGCAGATCATCGCGGATCAGCACGATGTCGCCGGTCTCCTTGGCCACGTCGGTGCCGCCACCGATGGCGATCCCCACATCGGCTGCAGCCAGGGCCGGGGCATCGTTGATGCCGTCACCCACCATGCCGACCGTAAGCCCCTGTGCCTGATACTCCTTGACGACCTCCTGCTTGCGCCCCGGCAGTACCTGGGCTTCGAAGCTGTCCACACCCACCTGTCTGGCCACGGTTGCAGCCACCGCCTGGTGGTCACCGGTGATCATCACGGTGCGGATACCCAGTTGCTTCAGTGCAGCCACGGCCTGGGTCGAGCTGTCTTTCAGAGTGTCGCTGAAGGCGGCCACGCCGATCAGGGTTGTGTCGGCTGCCACGTAGATCAGCGATTTGCCTTCGTCGGCCAGTCGGGCGGCCGTGTCATCCACGGCATCGGTAGCAACCCCGTGGGCCTGCATCAAGCGCTGGTTGCCGGCTGCCAGTCTGAGGCCGTTATAGCTGCAGGTGACGCCGTGGCCTTCCTGTTCGTTGAAGTCAGTCACCGCGGCGGCGGCGACACCCTGGGCCTTGGCGCCGGCTACGGCGGCCTGTGCCAGGGGGTGGTTGGAGGAGCGTTCAGCCGCGGCCAGATATTCCAGCAGCCGCTGGTCGTCCATGCCGGGAACAGTGGCCAGATCGGTCAGGGCCAGTTGGCCGCTGGTGAGGGTGCCGGTCTTGTCCAGCAGCAGCACCTGCAGCTTGGCGATGGTTTCCAGGGCCGAGCCCTTTTTGACCAGTATGCCCCGGGCCAGGGCGACACCGCTGCCGACCATGATGGCGGTGGGGGTGGCCAGGCCCATGGCGCAGGGGCAGGCGATGACTACCACCGCTACGCCGAACTTGAAGGCGATGATGAAGGGGGCGGACAGCAGCAGGTACCAGACCACGAAGGTGGCCAGGGCCAGCAGCACCACGATCGGCACGAACCAGGCCGAGACGGCGTCGGCAAAGCGCTGGATCGGCGCCTTGTCACCCTGGGCGTCTCGCACCATCCGCACGATCTGGGAGAGCAGGGTCTCCTCGCCGATGCGGGTGGCCCGTACCACCAGGCGGCCGTTCTTGTTGATGGTGGCGCCGGTAACGGCGTCGCCAACCTTCTTGCTGACCGGCAGCGACTCGCCGGTGACCATNNCGCCGGGGCGCACCGCCACCAGGTCACCTACCCGCACCATCGAGGCCGGCACTTCCTTCTCGCCGTCCGGGGTCACCAGGCGGGCCTTGTCGGCTTGTAGATGCAGTAGTTTTTTGAGGGCCTCGCCGGCCTTGCCACGGGCGCGGGCCTCCAGGTACTTGCCCAGCCGGATGAAGGTGATCAGCCAGGCCGAGGTTTCAAAGAATACATCCCGAAATTCTCCGAACAGGCCGAAGAAGGCCAGCATCGAGTAACCCCAGGCCGCCGTGGTGCCCAGGGCCACCAGCAGGTCCATGTTGCTGCTCTTGCTCTTTAAGGCTGACCAGGCGCCGCGATAGAAGGCCAGGCCGGCGCTGAACTGGACGATGGTGGCCAGGATCAGGTTCAGCCAGCCGATGCCGCGGTGGTGGTGCAGGGTCATGGTGGCCATGATCGGCAGCGAGAGGGCCAGGGCAAACAGGAACCAGTTGCGTTGATGGAGCAGCTCCTGGTCGGCAGCCTCTTCCGCTGCGGAAAGCTCCAGCGGGGTATAGCCGGCCTCATGCACGATGGCGAAGATCTGTCCCTTGTCGATCTGCTGCGGATCGAAACGTACGAATCCCGTTCCGGCAGCCAGGTTGACAACGGCGGTGGTGATGGCCCCATGCTCCAGCAACGCCTTTTCCAGCCGGGCTACACAGGAGGCACAGTGCAGGCCGCTGACCCCGAAGGTCAACTCTCCCGGCGGCTCGGGGCGGATCACGCCGTAGCCCAGGGACTGAACCTTTGCGGTGATGGTCTCGGCCGTGATGGCCTGCTCGTCGAAGCTGACGGTTAGCTGGGCAATGGCAAAATTGACGACACTGGTCTCAACACCGGGCAAGGCGGCGACCTCTCGTTCGATGCGGGCGGCGCAGTTGGCGCAGGACATGCCGGTGATCTGGAGTGAG
>DFYU01000078.1 GCA_002383415.1 Geobacter sp. UBA4074 | reverse complement strand
GCCGGCCCGTGCCCATACGGCGATGCCGATATAGAGCGCGAAGGTGAGGCCGACAACAAGATAGGTCATAGTTTGCAGTTCCATGTAGTATGCCTCCTCTTATTCTTCGTCTACGTTAAATTTTTTGTCAAGATTGCCCATCAGCTTGGCATAGATGAAGATGATGGCAACAAATGCGTACATGGAACCCTGATGGGCAAACCAGAAGCCCAGCGGGTAGCCGCCCAGGTGGATCTTGTTCATGACCTCGACAAACAGGATGCCGAAACCGTAGGACACCATAAACCATGCGGCCAGAACGCACCCCAGCAGCTTGAGTACTGCTAACCAGTAAGCTTCTCCACTCTTGTCCATAACTGCCTCCTCTCTGATTGATTCAGCTTTCTATAAGTACCGCTTCCTCGTGAAACATCACCCCTTGCCCGGATCTTTAATGGCCAATCCTCCTTTCCGTGTCAGCCCGAACTGCCTGGGCCTGCCATTCTCTCTGTCCGTGCGTGAACTAAAAGACTGCATAGTCAATCGGTCCTGTCTGCCCTCAGGCAAAGGCCCGCGTGTAACCGAACTTCATTGAGAGTGCCTCGGCCTCTTCCTGCAGGGAGGGGATGATCTCGCTCTCCAGCCGGTCGGTCAACAGGCGAAAGGAGGGGCCCACCAGGGTGATGGCACCCACCACCTTGCCGGCGTAATCCCGCACCGCAACCGCCACGCTGATGATCCCTTCACCCAGACCGTTGCGGTCGATGGCCACCCCGCGGTGGCGGATTTCCTGCAGTTCGGCATCCAGCAGATCCAGATCAGGCAGTTCCTTGCGGCGGCCGCTCTTTTTGATCAGCTTTTCCAGCAGGTCCCGCGAATCAAGGGCCCGCATCACCTTGCCGGCTGCGTTGGTGAAGAACGGCATCCGGCGTCCCATCATTGAAGTGGTTTTGATCGGTTGACTGCAGTCAACCATGTCGAGGAAGAGGACTTCATTGTCCTGACTGATCACCATGTAGGCGGATTCATCGTGACGGCGAGCCAGCTTCTCAAGCACCGGGTGGGCATAACTGACCACACTGACGCTTTTCAAGAGTTTCTGGGCCAGGGTTGCAGAATAGACACCCAGTCGGTAGACCCCCTGGTGCTGGTTGAATTCGACCATCCCTTTTTCGCAGAGGGTTTTCATGATGCGGTAGGTGCAGTTGAGTGACAGTTGCAGCTTGGCGGCTAATTCACCAAGATGTATGCCGTACTCGTACTCGGTCAGAATCTCAAGCACATCCAGCGCGTTCTTGACACTCTTTACTGAGTACATTGATGTCTGCGTCGTTTGACGTTTCGGCATCATGATACCTCGTGGTAGCTGGATAGTCGGGCTCGGGCTTTCCTGTTTTGCTCTGCTGCTGTCGCTGCTGCGATCGCTGTGTCTGTTTTCAAGATCTTCAAAATGCTTTTTTATTTTTATGGCTGTTTTTATATAACAGCTTTTTAAATTTTGATAGAAAAAAAATGCTATCGATAAATTTTTTTAAATAAAGTTGTAACTATTTAATTTTATAGATTAAAATACGTTTTATAAAAATGGTTGTCTGGGCGTATATTCGGAGATATGCATTTAACAAGGTTATTTTGTGTCCGTTAGCAAACTTTATCACCTTGTATAGATATTGATTTACGTGGCTTGTGCGGTTCTATCCAGCTGTTATTAGTGAAAGTTGTTTGCTATAACGGTGTTAGGTCCGGTGAGGTGTGGTCTGAAAAACAGATTGCGTGCTGACGAAACTGGGGTACTATATTTGAATATTTAGGGGAAAGGGACAGACCATGCCCTACGATGCAGCCCACAGCGAAGAACGGCTGTACTTTATGACCATCGGCAGGATCTGTCGTCGTCCGCCGGTTGTCTGTAGCCCTGCAACCACCCTGCGCGAGGCCACCCGGATCATGCAGGAGCGCAATATCACCTGTGTGGTGGTACAAAACGCTGACGGCTCCCACGGTATCTTCACCGTGCGGGATCTGCGGCGGGTAACGGCTGAGTGCGAGGGGAATCCGGCCGATCTGACCTTGCGCCGGTGTATGACGCCACAGTTGATCACCTTGCGTGAAGATGCCTACCTGTTTGACGCCATCTCACTGATGTCCCGGAACAACTTTCACCGGGTGGGGGTGGTGGATGCCGGCGGAGAGCTGGTGGGCATGCTGACCGATACCGATCTGCTGACCTTTCAGACCCGCACCCCGCTGTACCTGCTTAACGAGATCGAGCGTGCTGTCAGTATTGAACAGTTGCAGCGTCTGAATGCGCGTCTGTTTGAGATGATCAACCTGGCCTACAAGGCCGGTGTTGATATCCGTGGTGTGGTGCAGCTCTTGGCCCACTTTAACGATGCCTTTACCCAACGCCTGATCGAACTGCTGGATCAGGAAGAGGGGGTCAGGCTGCCGCCGGGGGCGGCTTACCTGAGCCTGGGCAGTGAGGGGCGGCGCGAGCAGACCTTCCGCACCGACCAGGATAGCGCCATTGTGTATGCCGACGACTTTCCGCCGGAGCTGATGCCGCAACTGGAACGGTTTGCCCAGCGGCTGATCGAGGGGCTGGAACAGTTGGGTGTGCCCCGTTGTCCCGGTAATACCATGGCCAGTAATCCTCAATGGCGGCACTCACTCTCCCGGTGGAGGCAGATCCTGGATGGCTGGATCAGTACGCCGCTGCCCGACAACATGGTTAACTTCGGCATGTTTCAGGATATGCGGGTGCTGCATGGCGAGCTGCATTTCGAGCAGGAACTGCGGCGGCATATCCATGCATCCGCCCATCGCACGGCCCTGTTTTTTCCCTACATGGCCCGTAATATCGTTCGTTTCAAGCCGCCGGTCGGCATGTTCGGCCGGCTGCTGGTGGAAAAGAGCGGCCCCTGTCGTGGCAAGCTTGATCTGAAAAAGGGGGGGATGTTCGCCCTGGTGCGCGGGATCGGTTTGCTGGCGCTGGAGGCCGATCTGATGGGCGGCACCAGTTGGGACAAGCTGGACCGGCTGCGGGAGATGAACCTGGTTTCCTCCCGCAATCTCGACCTGATCGAGGATTCGTTCAGCTTTCTGGTTGGCCTGCGGTTGGGCCGACAACTGGAGGCGCTGAAGAGCGGCCAGAAGCCGGATAATTGTATCGACCCGGAACGGTTGCCGGAGCGGCAGCGCACCCAGTTGCGCAACTCCTTCAGGGGGGTGGATGCCTTGCTGCAGATCCTGCGCAGCCATTACAAGCTGGATATGATCGCGCGGTAAGGAGGAATCATGAACAACAAAGGGCCGGTCAGCAGACCGGCCCTTTGTTGTTTCAGTGGTATTCTGACGGCTACTTGTACAGCAGGTTGGGCAGCCAGAGCGAGATAGCCGGCACATAGGTGATCAGGGTCAGGTAGACCAGCATCACCAGGATCCAGGGCAGACAGGCCTTGGTGGTTTCCGTCAACCCCAGCCGTGAGATGCCGCTGGCCACATACAGGTTTAAGCCCACCGGCGGCGTGATCATGCCGATCTCCATGTTGACGGTCATCAGCACCCCCAGGTGGATCGGGTCGATGCCCAGCTCCATGGCGATCGGGAACAGGAGCGGCGCGGTGATCAAGAGGATCGAAGACGGCTCCATGAAGTTGCCGGCCGCCAACAGCAGTACGTTGACGAAGATCAGGAAGGTGACCGACGACAGCCCCAGGCCCACCATCCAGGTGGTCAGGTTCTGGGGCACCTGCTCGGAGGTGAGCAGGAAAGAGAACAAGACCGCGTTGGTGATGATGTAGAGCAGCATGGCCGACATACTGGCCGACGACAACAACACCTTGGGCAGGTCCTTAAAGCCCAGGTCCTTGTAGACAAAGATCGATACAAAAAAGGCGTAGACCGCGCTCATGGCAGCAGCCTCGGTGGGGGTGAAGATGCCGGAGTAGATGCCGCCGATCACCACCACGATCAGGAACAGTCCCCAGAAGCTTTCGCGGAAGGTTTTGATGATGGTGCCGATGGAGGCCCGGGGCTGCTTGGGGTAGTTGCGCTTCTTGGCCACCAGCCAGGTGACGCCCATCAGGGTAGCGGCCAGCAGCAGGCCCGGGATGATGCCGGCGATGAACAACCGGCCGATGGATTCGTTGACCGAGACCGCGTAGATCACCATCACGATGGAGGGGGGGATCAGGATCCCCAGGCCGCCTGAGGTGCCGATGACCCCCACGCCGAACTTCATCGGGTAGCCCTGCTTGACCATGGCCGGCAAAAGGATCGAGCCGATGGCGACAACGGTTGCCGGGCTGGAGCCGGAGACCGCCGCGAACAGGGCGCAGGCCACCACGCCCCCCAGGGCCAGGCCGCCGTTAAAGTGGCCCACCAGGGCGGTGGCAAAGTTGATCATCCGCCGGGCCACGCCGCCGTGGGTCAGGAAGTTACCGGCCAGGATGAAGAACGGGATCGCCATGATCTCGAATTTTTCGATGCCGGTGAACAGCTTCAAGGCCACCGCCTCGGTGGGTACATTGGAAAAAAAGAACAGAAAGGCCAGCACGGTCAGGCCCAGGGAGATGGAAATCGGCATGCCGGTCAGCATCAGTGCGGCCAGGATGGCAAACACGATACCGGCATGACCGCCGAAGGTGGCAAGGGCCAGCAGCACCACGGCGATACCGGCCAGCATGATGGCTGCCTTTTTCTTGCTAAGTTGCTCTACTGCTACGGCAGCTGAACTCATTTCACACCTCCTGCTTTGTCCTCATCCTCAAATTTATGTTCGCCGTACTCTTCCAGGGCGTCGGTGGCGTCGACGGTCTCTTCCTCAATGCCATCCACATGGCCGTGGTCGTGGTGCGGCAGCTCGCCGGTGCGCAGAAAGGCCCAGCCCACCTGCAGGAAGCGGAAACTCATCAGGGACGAGGCCAGCGGCACGGCCGAGTAGATCTTCCAGGTGGACCACTCCAGGTCAGGGGTGATCGGGCCTTCGATGATCTCGGAGACATCCCTGCCCAGCATCTTGTAGGTGGCGTAGTGCATGCCGTTTTCCCAGACAAAGGCGAGCCCCAGGTAGGCGATGATGCCGGTGAACAGGGCACCGCCGGCAATGCCCAATAGTACGCACTTGACCCGCCAGGGCTCAGGCAGACGGGTGACCATGACGTCCACCCCCACGTGGATACCGGTCCTCACGCCGTAGGCAGCGCCGAACTTTGCCATCCAGACAAACATGTAGATGCACAGTTCCTGGGCCCAACTGAGATTGATGCTCAGCAGCCAGTCCTGCAGGCCGGGAATGGGCAGGCCGGCGGTGTAGCGGTGCAGTACGGAAACAAAGATAACCAGCGTTGCCGCACCGATCAGGAAGCCGATGATGATCTCTTCCAGACGATCCAGATATTTCATGAGGATTTCTCCCTGAGCAAATTCGCAAAAAAAGCCGCTGCGGGGGGCCGCAGCGGCCGGTACTGATCAGCTACGCCCTAGTTGGCGCTGTAGCCGGTTGCCTTGTAGACTTCCTGCACGATGTCGTTGCCGATCCGGGCAGCGTTGTCCTTGTGGGCCTTGTCCATGGCCTTCTTCCAGGCTTTACGCTCAGCGGCGGTCAGGGTGATGATCTGGGACTTGCCTGACTTTTTCACCTCAGCCATGGCCTTGTCGTTGTCCTTCTTGGCGATATCGTTGGCATACTTGGTGGCATCCTTCATGGCGCCTTCCAGGATGGTGCGGATATCGGCCGGCAGGCCCATCCAGAACTTCTTGTTGACCAGTACGGCGTAGCCCAGGTAGCCATGGTTGGACATGGTTACGTACTTTTGTACTTCATGCATCTTCTGGGTGTAGAGGTTTGACGGGGGGTTCTCGGTGCCGTCAACCACGCCGGTCTGCAGGGCCTGATAGACCTCGGAGAAGGCCATGACCTGCGGAATTGCGCCTACGGAGCGCATCTGGGAATCCAGCACTTTGGAGGACTGGATCCGCATCTTGAGCCCCTTCATGTCTTCAGGTTTCCTAAGCGGCTTGTTGGCGGACATCACCTTGAAGCCGTTATCCCAGTAGGCCAGGCCCATCAGGCCCTTGGACTCCAGTTTTTTGAGCAGTTTGGCGCCCACCGGTCCCTGGGTCACCTTGTGCAGGTCGGCATAGTCGTTAAAGATGAACGGCAGGTCAAATACCTCAAACTCCTTCAGGCCCAGCGGTGCGAACTTGGCCAGGGAAGGGGCCAGCATTTGCACTGCGCCGATCTGCAACATCTCCATCTCTTCCTTGTCTTTGTAGAGCTGGCTGTTGGGGTAGACCTCCACCTTGACGCGACCCTTGGTGCGCTCTTCGGCGATCTTCTTGAAGTACTCCGCTGCTGCCCCTTTGGGGGTGTTGGTGGCGACCACGTGACTGAACTTGATCACGATCGGCTCGGCCTGAGCTGCCAGCGGCAGGCTCAGGGCCAGGGTCAGAACTGCTACGGTGATCTTTCTGAACATCGGGCGTTCCTCCTTGTGATTGGACGTACTGCTGAAAGTCTGGAGTGTATCCTAAAATCGGGTTTTATCAAGCAATGCAAGTGCCAATAAATGCTGTTTACGCTAATTAGCTGTTATGGCTGGCAATCATTTTTTTCTCTCAGGCGCTTTGGCTGACGAATCGCCTCTGGATGGCGAAAATCCGCCGGCAGGTGGTGGTCAATTTCCGCCACTTGGTGCCGGCTGCTCGCTGAAGGAGCGGTGGAGCTGCTCGGTGCAGGCGATGGTCAGCAGCAGCAGCAGAAAGATCATGGCAGAGACGCCGCGCCAGCCGAACTCGAGCCAGAACAGACCGCCCACGGTGCCGGAGATGCTTGAACCCAGGTAGTAGGAGAAGAGGTACAGCGAGGTGGCCTGGGCGCGGTGCACCTGGGCCCGGCGGCTGACCCAGCCCGAGGCGATGCTGTGCAGGCCGAAGAAGCCGCAGGTAAACAGCCCGACGCCGGTCACGATCATGGCCAGCGGGGTGGCCAGGGTGCAGAGGGTACCCACTACCATGGCAGTGATGGTCAGGCGCACCACACAGCGTCTGCCAAAGCGGTGCATCAGGCGGCCCATGGCGGCCGAGCTTAAGGAACCCAGGAAGTAGACCAGAAAGATCAGGCTGGTGCTGGATTGGCTTAAGCCATAGGGCCGGTCCAGCAGGCGGAAGCCGATATAATTATACATGCTGATAAAGCAGCCCATGCAGAGAAAGGAGACCCCGAACAGGTAACGCATGCCGGGGTCTTTGAGGTGATGCGCAAGCGACGGCAGCAGGGTACGCAGGGCAAAGGGCCGTTTTTTGAAGCCGACTGCCGGCGGCAGCATGGTGGTGAAATAAAGCGCCAGCAGCAGGCTGACGCAGCCGATGATGCCGATGGCGGTGCGCCAGGGCAGGTAGTCGGCCATGATGGCGGTGATGATCCGGCCGCACATGCCGCCCACGGCATTGCCGCTGATGTAGAGCCCCATGGCCGAGGCGATGGCGCTGCTGTCCATCTCGTCACCCAGGTAGGCCATGGCCACCGACGGCACCCCGGCCAGGGCCGCCCCTTGGGCGAAGCGGATCAGCAGCAGGCTGGTCAGATCATGGGAAAAGGCGGTGGCGATGGCCAGGAGCGAGGTGCAGAGCAGGGCCGCCACCATCAGCGGTTTGCGGCCGACGGCATCGGAAGTGATGCCGGAAAAGAGCATGCCGATCGCCAGGGTGACGGTGCTGATCGAGAGCGTCAGACTGCTGGTGGCCGGGGAGATGCCGAATTCACGGGTAAACAGCGGCAACAGCGGCTGCAGGTCATAGAGGGTGACAAAGGTGATAAAGCCGGCGCAGAACAGGGCCAGGTTGGCCCGGCGGTAGCGGGCTGAACCGAGGCTGATCGGTGTGGTTTCGGAAAGAGCGTCCATTCAGAGCCCGTATTTTTCCATCTTGTAGCGCAGGGTGCCGCGGGGGATCTTCAGCTGGTTGGCGGCCTTGACCACGTTTCCCTCGGTCTGCTGAAGGGCCTGCCGGATCAGCTGTTGCTCAAAGGAGGCCAAGGCCTGCTCAAGTCCCTGACCGCCGGCCAGCGGGGTGGCGACGCAGGTCTGCCCGGCGCTTGCCGGCTGCCGGGACAGGTCGGCGGGCAGATGCTCCACCGTCAGCAGGGGGCCGTTGGCCATGATGGTGATCCGCTCGATGATGTTTTTCAGCTCGCGCACGTTGCCGGGCCAGCCATAGCGCTGAAGCAGTTGCAGCGCCTCAGGCGCGATCCCCTGAAAGGTCTTGCCGAAGCTGCGGCTGAAGCTGTCCAGGAAATATTTGGCCAGCAGGCCGATATCCTCTCTGCGCTCCCGCAGCGGCGGCAGCTGGATCGGCACCACGTTCAACCGGTAGTACAGGTCGGCCCGGAAGCTGCCGGCCTTGATCCGCTCCTCAAGATTGCGGTTGGTGGCGGCGATCACCCGTAACTCCACCGGCAGGTCGCGGTTGCCGCCCACCCGGCGCACCGTGCGCTCCTCAAGCACCCGCAGCAGCTTGGCTTGCAGGGTGGCGTGCATGTCGCCGATCTCATCCAGAAAAATGGTGCCGTTGTTGGCCTCTTCAAACAGGCCGGCCTTGCGGATGGTGGCGCCGGTAAAGGCGCCCCGCTCGTGGCCGAACAGTTCGCTCTCCATCAGTTCGGCCGGGATCGAGGCACAGTTGACCGCCACAAAGGGGTGTTCGCGGCGGTCGGACAGGGTGTGGATCGCCCGGGCCACCAGTTCCTTGCCGGTGCCGGATTCCCCGGTAACCAGTACGGTGGCCGACGGTATGCGGGCCACGTCGCGCACCTGTTCCAGGGCCGCGACAAACAGCGGGCTGGTACCCAGCAGGCGGGTCTGCTCGCCAAGGTCGCTGCTGCGCCGCAGACTGCGCACCTCCCGTCGCAGTTCCTGGGTTTGCAGGGCCAGTTTGACGATCACCCGCAGGGCGTCGGCCTTGAACGGCTTCTTCATGTAGTCGAAGGCCCCCAGCTTGAGGGCATCCACCGCCGATTCCACCGACCCGTAGCCGGTGATGATGATCACCAGCAGTTCGGGGTTGAGTTCCTTGAAGGAGCTGAGCAGGGCCAGACCGTTATCCGGTCCCAGGTTGAGATCCAGCAGTGCCAGATCGATCTCTTCAGCCGCTATCAGCTCCAGGGCCTGCCGGCCATTGGCCGCCTCCAGCACCCGGTAGCCGTCCTCGGTCAGCACCCGCTGGACGTTTTCCCGGATAAAGGCCTCGTCATCGACAATCAGGATGGTTTCCATGGTGTCCCGTTACGGCGCCTGGGGCTGGGTTGTGGTAATCGCGGTTGTTAACACCTCGGTTACCGCTGCGGAGAGTTGCTGATAACTGATCGGTTTGGCAAGTACCCGCTCGATCCGTATCTTGGCGGCCATGGAGAGCAGCATCTGTTGGGACAGGCGGGATGAACCGCCGGAAATGGCGATAATACGGGGACGATCCGGTTGTAACGTCAAGTTGCTGATCACCTCGAAGCCATCCTGCTCAGGCATGACGATATCGGTCAGCACCAGATCGAAGCGCCGGCTTCCCAGCAGCCGGAAGGCTTCCTTGCCGTTGTCGGCGCAGATCACCAGGTGGCCGTCATGGTTCAGAAACCCCTCCAGTACGGATCTGACCTGTGGATCGTCATCTATCAGCAGGATGCTGGCCATGCTGCGTCTCCTTGGGCAACGGATCAGGAAGAGGTGCGGTGCTGCTCGATACAGGGCAGGTAGATGCTGACCCGGCAGCCCTGTTCCGGTTCCGATTCAATCTGGATGCAACCGTGATGCTGCTTGATAGTGCCGTAGATCATGGCCAGTCCGAGGCCGGTACCCTTGCCGACCCCTTTGGTGGAGAAGAACGGTTCGAATATCTTGTCGCGGATCTCTGCGCTGATCCCATGGCCGGTATCCTGCACCCACAGCAGGGCGCATGGGCCCGCAGGCGGCTGTTCGCCAGCCACGGCCTGCTCAGGGGCCTGGTCGCTCCAGGCCGTGCCGATCGTGACCGTGCCTCCCTCGGGCATCGCATCCCGTGCATTGGTCAGCAGGTTAAACAGCACCTGCTGCAACAGGGTGGCGTCGGCTGTCACGGTCAGTGGTTTCGGGTACAACTGCAGCTCCAGCCGCTGTGTTTTTGCTAGCAGGTTGCGTGCCAACGGTACACTTTCCAGTAACAGATCATTCAGCTCAACCGGTCGCAGGGCGATGGCCTGGCGCCGGGCAAAGGCCAGCATGGCCCGGGTCAGGTTGACTCCGCGTTCAACGGCCTTGATAATCTCGTTCAGTCGATGCTGCTGTGTGTTCAGGTCGCCGTGCTCGACGATCTGCAGCAGCTGGGTGTTGCCGGAGATGACCTGCAGGATATTATTGAAATCGTGGGCCACGCCGCTGGCCAGCTGACCGATGGCCTCCATTTTCTGGGCCTGACGCAGCTGATCCTCCAGTTGTGTCATCTGCGCCTCGGCCTGCTTCTGTTCGCTCAGGTCCATAAAGGCGCAGACAGCACCGATGATCTGTTCGCCATCCTTGATCGGATGGGCGGTATAGGCCACCGGCAGGCTGCTGCCGTCCTTGCGCCAGAAGACGTCGTTCAGCGTGGTGACCGCCGAACCGGTGCCAACGATCGTGTGGATTTTGCACTCGTCGAGGGGGTAGGGGCTGCCGTCGGGCCGGGTATGGTGAATCAGCTCGTGCATCTGTCGGCCCAGCAGGTTGTGGGGGCCATCATAGCCTAACAACTGGGCGCAGGAGCGGTTGGCCATGGTGCAGAGGCCCACGCAATCCACCGCATAGATCCCCTCCAGGGTCGAATCCAGCAGCAGTTCGATCTTGCGCAGCTGTTCCCGGTTTTCCTGTTCGGCCAGCAGCTGGTTCAGCCTGCTCCGGGCGGTGTACCAGGCGATCAGGGCGGCGGCCAGCAGGGCAATGATGGTGGCGGCGCCAATGGTCTCTAGTTGGTGGGTATTGAAGATGTCTAACAGTTGTCTGGCTTGCTGCGGTTTGATATCGATGCCGGTGCCATCCAGGAGGCTCTGGTGGCCGTGCTGTTCAATCAGCCAGAATCCGCCGGCCAGCAGCGTGATCAGGAACGCCAGCGGTGCAAAGTGCTGCAGGAAGAGACGGTATGGTTGTAGCGGTGTGCTCATGGGCAGGTTCCGGTGCTGGTTTGAGGCTGTGAATGTATAAACTTGTACACCATCTGGACCGGTTTGTCAGTCAGTCGTTAGGCTGCCGCCGTGTCGTTCAGCGGCAGCCGTACCGTGAAGCAGGCCCCCAGGCCGGGGCTGCTGGTGACCTCGAGGCTGCCGCCATGTTCTTCGATGATTCGCTTGGTTATCGAGAGACCCAGGCCGGTGCCGGCACCCTTGCGGGTAAAAAACGGTTCGAACAGCAACTGCTGGTCGTCGGCCCCGATGCCGGGTCCGCTGTCGCTGACGCTGATCTGGGCCCATCCGGGCTCGTGGCAGACGCGAATCCCGAGTTGACCGCCGTCGGGCATCGCCTCCAGGGCGTTTTTGACCAGGTTGAGCAGGGCCTGCTGCAGTTTTTCGGCATCGAAGCGGCAGAGCGGCAGTCCGTCAGCCAGATCCAGTTGCAGTGTAATCTTCTGTTTTTCACAGGGCCGTCGCACCAGCAGCACCAGGCTGGCCACGGCCGCCGACAGGTCGCCGCTGCGCAGCTCCGCCCGGGGTGGGGCGGCAAAGGAGAGCAGTGAGGTGATCAGGCGCTCCATCCGTTCGATCTCGTCCAGCGCCTTACGCAGCAGTTCCCGCTCGTTGTTTGAGAGCGGCGCCCGGTCATGGAGGTCGTCCAGCAACAGCGAGATGCCGGTCAGGGGGTTACGGATCTCGTGGGCGATACCGGCCGCCAGCTTGCCCAGCGAGGCCAGCCGGTCCAGCCGCAGGGTCTCCTCCCGCAGCTGCTCCCGTACCGTCTCGTCCCGCAGGGTGACGGTCAGGCCCAGCTCGGCGTTGGCGCCGATCGGGAAGATACCGGCGTCGAAGTGGCGGGTACGGCCCTGTACGGTGACCTTGAGCGGTTCGCGGCCATAGCCGAGCCCCTCGGTAAAAGCCCGGGCGATACGGGCCGGCAGGTCGCCCCAATCGGCGAAAACCGAGGAGTAATGGCTCTCCAGGGGCCAGTGCCGTCCCAGAAACTGATCGGCGGTGCTGTTGCGGGAGGTGAGGGTGCCGTCAGGGGCGAAGGTGGTGATGGCGCTGGAGATGCTCTCAAGGATGCTCTCCTTGAAGTTGCGTTCATCCAGGATCTCCTGACGGGATGCCCGCAACTGATCAAGGGTGGCGGTCAGGTTCTGCTTGCGCAGTTCCAGTTCGGCCACCATGGCGTTGAAGGTCAGCGCCAGGTCGGCCAGTTCATCGCTGCCGGTGACCGGTACCCGGGCGCCGGTCTCACCGTGGGCTACCTGGCGGGCGCTTTCGTTGAGCCGTTGTACCGGTTTGGTGATGCCCCGGGCCAGGAGCCAGGCGGCCAGGCCGGCCAGCAGGACCGCCAGCGAAAGGATCAGGACGCTGCGGCTGCGGTACTGTTTGAGTTGTTTGTTGATCAGCAGGCTGCCGGTCTGGGCCTGTTGCTGGAACTGGCTGGCCTGGTAGCCGATGGTCACCCCACCGAAGACGCCGTGACGCCGGTTGGGGGCACGGTCGTAGAGGATCGGGGCGTAGGCCATGATCTTGCGGGTACTGCCCACATTGGTCAGGGTGACCACGCCGGCCTTGCGGTTGCGGACCTGCTCGGCCACCTTGGGGTAGTTGGGGTGGATGAAACCGGCATGATCCAGGTTGTACGGAATTCGGCCGGCCTTGATCTGCTCAGGCGTGGAATGCTCGCTGTAGGGTGGCACCAGTTTCCCCTGCCCGTCGAGCCCCCGGATGTCCCACAGCTTGGGATGGGTGATGATCCAGCCTTCGTCATCGAACAGAAAGGCGTAGTTGCCGCTCTCATAGGTGGGGGCCAGGGTCAGGAAGCCGGGACCGGGATCGATATGCTGGGAAAATTCCATCAGGTGGCGATGGTCCAGCGACAGTACCAGTATGCCGTTAAAGCGGCCATCGGGGCTGGTAAGCGGGGTGCCCAGGCGGAGTACGCCTTCAAACCGTTTGCCGGCGGCCTGCTCGGCGATGGTTACATGACGGCCGGTGACGCGGCTTACAAAGACCTGGCCCGGCTTGAGCGCCCTGATCTCCTGAAAGTAGGTCTCACTGCCGAACTCGGTGTTTTGGGGGTCGGCAACGTTGCGCAGCCGGCAGGGAGGCAGGAAACGACCGTCCTTAAGTACCATCCGCTCCTGACCATCAGGCCCCACCACGGCGATTGAGCGGTAGAGCGGGATCTGCTCCCTGATCTCACGCCGGTCCTGCTCAGGGCCGGTCAGTTCCCATACCTCACGGCGGTGGCTTTTGTAGTAGCGCTGCAAGGTCGGGCGGTCGAGGGGCTGCGCTGCCAGAAACAGCAGGTCGTTTTCCCGCTCGTACAGAAAGGACGACACCGCCTCCGCCACCTGCTGGGCCCGCATCTGCAGGCTCTCCGAGGCCATTCGCTCAGAACTGGCGCCGATCTGCTGAGCCAGCCGGTCCCGCGCCTCTTCGACCCCGGCCAGCAAGACCAGCGCCACCGCCAGCATCGGCGCCAGGGCGATAAAGAGGGCGGCAAACAGGAATTTTCTGAAGATGGTTGGACGTATCATGGAGAACCAGGGTCATGGGGCGGGGGCAGAGGTCAGGAAGATGTTTGCCCCTTGACCCGTAGCCCACGCCCCGATTATAACGGCACAGCATCATACTCCATCAGCTGCCTGGCAGCATCAAAGAAATGAGTCGTTGCATGGGATACCGAAATTTGCAGAGCTGTGTTGCCGATCTGGAACGTCACGGCATGCTGCGGCGGATCGATCATCCGGTGGATCCGTATCTGGAGGCTGGTGAGATCCAGCGGCGTGTCTACCAGGCCGGAGGACCGGCCCTGCTGTTCACCAATCCGGGTACCAGCCGTTTTCCGCTGCTGGCTAACCTGTTCGGCACCCTGGAACGGACCCGCTTCATCTTCCGCGACACCCTGCCCACTATCGAACGGATGGTGGCTGCCAAGGTCAATCCGTTGTCGCTGGTAAAGGACCCGCTGGGGAGCTTGTCGCTGCCCGCCGCAGCCCTGCACCTGCTGCCGAAGCAGGTCTCAAGCGCCATCGCTCCGGCCCTGTCCTGCCGTAGCAGCCTGAGCAGTCTGCCGGCCATCACCTCCTGGCCGATGGACGGCGGGCCGTTCATCACCCTGCCGCAGGTCTACAGCGAAAGCCCGCTCAGGGCCGGTTTTGCCAAGTCGAACCTGGGCATGTACCGGGTGCAGCTGGCCGGCAATCGCTATCAGGCCGATTGCCAGGTGGGGATGCATTACCAGATCCATCGCGGCATCGGGGTGCACCACAGTGAAGCCATAGCCCGCGGTGAGCGCTTGCGGGTCAACATCTTCGTGGGCGGCGCCCCGGCCATGACTGTGGCGGCGGTGATGCCGCTGCCGGAGGGGATGCCTGAACTGTCCTTCGCCGGCCTGCTGGCCGGGCATCGGATCGAGATGGCGACCCTGCCGGGGCAGCTGCCGGTGGCGGCCCAGGCCGATTTCTGCATCGTCGGTTCCATCGATCCCCAGGCCACCCTGCCGGAAGGCCCCTTTGGCGACCATCTCGGCTACTACAGCCTGTGTCACGAGTTCCCCTTTGTGGAGGTGGAGGCGGTCTACCACCGGCCGGACGCCGTCTGGCCCTTCACCACCGTGGGTCGTCCCCCCCAGGAGGATACTTCATTCGGTACCTTCATCCATGAACTGACCGGCGGGCTGATCCCGACGGTGCTGCCCGGTGTGCGGGCGGTGCATGCCGTGGACTGCGCCGGCGTGCATCCGCTGCTGCTGGCCATCGGCAGCGAACGCTATACCCCCTGGGATGGGGTGCGTCGGCCGATGGAGCTGTTGACCCAGGCCAACGCCATTCTGGGACAGGGTCAACTCTCGCTGGCCAAATACCTGCTGATCGTGGCTGAAGAGGATAATCCCGCACTTGATATCCACGATGCCGGCGCGGTGCTGCAACACCTGCTGGAGCGGATCAACTGGCAGCGGGACCTGCACTTCCAGACCAGCACCACCATCGACACCCTTGATTACTCCGGCGATGGCCTTAACCGCGGTTCAAAGCTGGTGATGGCCGCTGCCGGTCCGCAACTGCGCCGCCTGGCTACGGAACTGCCAAGCCATATTGCGCTGCCTGACGGCTGGAACCGGCCGCTCTTGGCCCAGCTCGGCGTGCTGGTGCTGCAGGGGCCAGCCAGCAACCAGGCCCGTGGCGAGAGTGATCCGGCGGTGGAGGCGCTGTGCCGTTTTTGGGACGACGCGGGCGTACCGGATGGTCTGCCGCTGGTGGTGCTGGTGGACGACAGTCCGTTTTGCGCCATGAACCTCGATAACCTGCTGTGGGTCACCTTTACCCGTTCCAATCCGTCCTGCGATCTGTACGGCGTCGGCGCCCGGCGTCAGGGGCAGCATTGGGGCTGCCGGGGGCCGCTGGTGATTGATGCGCGACGCAAGCCGTTTCACGCCCCGCCGCTGGAATCGGACCCGTCGGTTGTGCGGCGTGTCGAGTCGTTGGCCGCTGCTGGTGGACCTCTGCACGGACTTTTCTGATCATTTTTGACAGATTCACTTTTGGTTTTTTAAAAATGTGCTATGCTTCCCCAAAATTTCGATCAATCCCCTCCAAGGAGGCTTCCGATGAGCACGACAGCATTAGTGAAATCCGGTGACGGTGCGGTAACGGGCGGCGGCGACCAGCTGATCCAGCTGGTATGTTTTATGCTGAGTAACGAAGAGTACGGGGTCGAGGTACTGAAGGTGCGCGAGATCATCCGTATGCCCGGCATCACCAAGATGCCCANNATCATCAACCTGCGGGGCAAGGTGATACCGATCATTTCGATGCGCAAGCGGTTCGGCCTGCCGGAGAGCGATTACGACAGCCACACCCGCATCCTGGTGATGGAGGTGGCGGGTGGCCTGACCGGTTTTATCGTGGATGCGGTCTCCGAGGTGATCCGGATTCACTCCAGCGAGATCCAGCCGCCCCCCACCATGGTGTCCGGCAATATCGACCAGGAGTTCATCACCGGGGTCTTTAACCATGCCGAGCGTCTGCTGATCATCATGGATGTGGACCGGATGTTCTCACAGGAAGAGCGTGATTTCTTTTCCAGTGTTGAGTAAGTAGCCAGTTATTTAGAGTGGTGGCAGAAACAGGAAAAGCCGGGGGACGCCCCGGCTTTTCCTGTTTGGTATGGGCTGGATGATCAGTTGGTGCGTGATATCTCTTCCAGGTTACCGGCGATCACCGTGGCGGTGGCAGCCTGTTCCTCCGAGGCGGTGGCGATCTGGGAGATCACGTTCTTGATGTTCTCGATCGATTCGACGATCTCGATCAGGGAGGCCTCGGCCTGGTGGGAGAGCTGCTCCCCTTTTTCGGCCTCGTCCTTGCCGCTCTCGATCGATTCCACCGCCTTCTGGGTGCCGGTCTGAATCTCGGCTACCATGGAGCCGATCTGCTTGGTGGAGGCCATGGTCCGTTCCGCCAGGCGGCGCACCTCGTCGGCCACCACGGCGNNCCAGCAGGTTGGTCTGGTCGGCGATCTCGTTAATCACGTTGACAATCTCGCCGATTTTCTCGGAGGTGGCGCCCAGGTTGCCCACGATCTGGGCCGATGAACGGACCACCTCGGCCACCTGCTGCATCCCCTTGACCGCCTGGTTGACCACATTCTGCCCCATGTGGGCGCTATCGGTGACCTGTATGGCCGAATCGGCCGCCTGGGAGGTGTTGCGGGCCACCTCGTTGACGGTCATGCTCATCTCTTCCATGGCGGTGGCGATCTGGTGCACCCGTTCTTCCAGGTAGTTTTTGCGCTCAATCTCCCGCTGCTGCTGCTCTTTAACCTGCTTTTCAGCGGTGATGTCGTTCCAGCAGGCCATGTAGCAGAGCACCTTGGAGGAATCGGTGCTGTCCCAGATCGGGTAGGCGGTGGTGCGCAGGGTGACGGAGCCGATCGGGATATCGGCGCTGTGGGGCATGGCGCTGCGCGGCTCGCTGAAGATGCGACGGATACGGCCCGGATCCTTGTGGTACTGGTGGATCGAGTTGCTCATGGCATTGGCAACATCGGCACCCCGCAGACCGGCGTTCAGCTCGCTGCGGAAACGCTGCATCAGTTCCTTGGCGCGGCGGTTCATGTAGAAGATTTTGTTGTCCGGCGTGGTGTCGCACAACATCACGATGTTGTCCACGTTGTCCATCATCTGCATCATCTTCTTGATTTCCAGATCTTTTTCCAGCAGTTCCTGCTTGGATGGTCCGCCAAAGAGTCCCATGGTACTCCTCCAAATGATTGTTGGTATGCCAAGCACTATAACCGAGAAGAGGGGAATTGCAAGCAACGGCGTGACAGGCTATGATGCCGATCGCTAAAAAGGAGCCTGTTCATGAGAACACCGTATCTGGCACTGTGTGCCTTGTTGCTGACGATTGGGTTGTCTGTCGGCTGTGACCGACAGGAACATCCCGCGCCAACGGTCGCTAAGCAGGTGGTGGTGACCACCCTCTATCCGCTGTACGAATTTGCCCGCCAGCTGGCCGGCGACCGGATGGAGGTACAGTTGTTGCTGCCACCCGGCGTGGAGCCCCATCACTTTGAGCCGACCCCCGATGATCTGGCCCGTATCCATCGCGCCGCGCTGTTCGTCTATATCGGCCCCTTTCTGGAGCCCTGGGCCGAGCGGGTGATCGCCGGAGTTGATCGCCAAAAGGTGCGGGTGGTGGCGGCGGCGGAAAAGGTTAAGCTGCTGCCGGCCCCCTCCCATGGCGGACACGATCACGACCATGATCATCATGCCGGTGCTGCAGCGTCAGATCCCCATGTCTGGCTTGATTTTGTGGCCGACCAGACCATGGTGACCACCCTGCTGGACGCCCTGGTGGCCGCCGACCCGGCCGGTGCCGAGCAGTATCGCCAGCGGGCAGGCGAGCTTAAACGTCAGTTGGCCGAGCTGGATCAACGCTACCGCAATGGTCTGGCCAACTGCGACAGCAGGGTACTGCTGCATGGCGGCCATGCCGCCTTCGGCTATCTTGCCAACCGCTACCATCTGACCTACCAGTCTGCCGCCGGGGTGACCGCCGAGCTGGAGGCCACGCCCCAGCGGCTGGCTCAGCTGGTGCAGCAGGTGCGCCAGCACAAGGTGCAGGCGGTCTTTATGGAACAACTGGATTCGCCGCGGGTGGCCGACACCCTGGCCAGAGAGACCGGCGCCACGGTGCGGCGGCTGCACGGGGCCCACAACGTGGGTAAGGATGAGCGCCAGCGCGGCGTGACCTTCATCGGCCTGATGGAAGAAAACCTGACACAGTTGCAGGCGGGGCTGGGATGCAGGAACTGATCAGGGTTGAACAGCTGTCCTGTCGCCATGGCGCGGTGGAGGCCCTCTCGGAGGTCAACTTCAGTGTGTCTGCCGGCGATTACCTGGGGATTGTCGGTCCCAACGGGTCGGGTAAGAGCACCCTGGTGCGGGCGCTGTTGGGTCTGATGCCGGTCAGCCAGGGCAGTGTCAGTCTTTTTGGCCAACCGTTGGCCCGCTTTGACCAGTGGGGCCGGCTGGGCTACCTGCCGCAAAACCTGGGGCCGCTGAACCCGTCCTTTCCGGCCACCGTCGAAGAGGTGGTGCAACTGGGACTGCTGGCCAGCAAAGGCCTGCCACGGCGGATCAACCGCCAGGACCGCCAGCAGGTGCAACAGCTGCTGGCACAGTTGGGTATCGACCATCTGCGGCGACGGATGATCGGCGAGTTGTCCGGCGGTCAGCAGCAGCGGGTGATGCTGGCCCGGGCTCTGGTCAACCGGCCGCAGCTGCTGGTGATGGACGAACCGACCGCCGCCCTGGACCCGGAGATGCGGGAACGGTTTTACGGCCTGATCGCGCAGATGAACCGCGAGCAGGGGGTCACGGTGCTGCTGGTGACCCACGACACCGGCACCATCGGCCTGTACGCTTCCAAGATGCTCTACCTGGACAAGAAGGTCCTGTTCTGGGGTTCCTTTGACCAATTCTGTCACTCCCCCGAGATGGCCGCCTTTTTCGGCGAACACTCACAGCATCTGATCTGTCACAGGCACTGATATGACTACGCTTATCGATATGTTTTCCTACAGTTTCATGCAGCGGGCCCTGCTGGCCGGCTGCCTGATCGGCGTACTGTGTGCGGTGCTGGGGGTCTTTCTGGTGTTGCGGCGGCTATCGCTGATCGGCGACGGACTGGCCCACATCACCTTCGGCAGCGTGGCCCTGGCCCTGTTTGCGGGGCTGCAGGGGGCGGCCATGCTGCTGGTGTCGCTGCCGGTGGTGGTGCTGGCCTCGCTGGGTATCCTTAAACTGGCCCACAAGGCGCGTCTGGGGGGCGATGCGGCCATCGGCATCGTCTCGTCGCTGGGCATTGCGTTGGGGGTGATGCTGGCGGTGCTGGGGCGGGGCTACGGGGTGGACCTGTTCAGCTACCTGTTCGGCAGCATCCTGGCCATCAGCCGCACCGAGCTGCTGGTGGCGGCCGCCCTGTTCGTGACCGTGCTGACGCTGCTCTGGCTCTACTACCACGATCTGGTGGCCTTGAGCTTTAACGAAGAACTGGCCTCGGTGGGCGGCATCAAGAGCCGCTTTCTGAACGGCCTGCTGGCGGTGCTGACCGCCCTGACCGTGGTGCTGGCCATGAAGCTGGTGGGGGTGATGCTGATCTCGGCCCTGCTGATCCTGCCGGCCTCGGCTGCGCTGCAGGTGGCCCGCGGCTTCCGGATGACGGTACTTCTGGCGGTGGTGAGCGCCCTGGCCTCGGTGGTGGGGGGGATTATCCTGTCGTTTATGCTCAACCTGCCATCCGGGGCCACCATCATCCTGCTGGCCTTCGGCCTGTTTGCCTTGGCCTTCCTCTACCGCAAGGTTCCAAGATCATCCACAAGTGAGTGGTAGATTCTATTCGCAAGT
>DFYU01000105.1:19310-19683 GCA_002383415.1 Geobacter sp. UBA4074 | reverse complement strand
GCAGGTAAAGCGGCAGCAGGCAGGCCAGGCCGAGGCCGAGGCCGCCCAGCGCAAAGGCGAGGCCGCCGGCGCCCGGGGAATACCTGCTGGCAAAGCCCAGGCCGGGGGCAAGCAGGCTGTTGAGCAAAATACCCAACAGCACACCGGAAAAAACGATTGAATTCGGGATGCGATGCCGCCTGAAATCAGACCATGCCGCGCTTGCCAACAGCACGGCAAGAACGGAAAGGACAGAGAGGGCAAGGCTTTGTGGCGTCATGAGGTCTGTAGGGCCATCAAGTGTTGGTTTGCTTGCCCGGAGGCATGTCTTTCTGTTTAGGCCATTCAGGCCGGCTTGGGGGATGCATCAAGCATTCCCGGCTGTTTTTTTCAT
>DFYU01000105.1:18557-19281 GCA_002383415.1 Geobacter sp. UBA4074 | reverse complement strand
AAATTATCGCCCCCCGCCGTAACCGCCGCGATGATCACCACCGCGATCAGCGCCGCGATCAGGCCATACTCAATGGCGGTGACGCCCTCTTCATCCTTCAGAAAACGCTGAACACCCAAAATCAGTTTTTTCACAGTACCTCTCCTTTTTTAGTCAAACGAACAAAAAACAACTACCGCACCTACAACTCAAATGGCGTACGTCCTGAACGCCATCCCCTTTACTTCACCTTCAGTAAAGTACCTTTCGTGCAATTTGCAACTGCGTGCCGCCCATTTTTTTCGCCAGATCCCATGCGCACGTTTGCCTGAGCCGGTTGTTCAGGCGCTCCGAGCCTCGCGGCCTCGCAAATGGCGCGCCAGCGCAGTATTCAAGGGTGACAGGAACAAAGTCAAGGGTTATTGAAAAGATTTGCCGTTGAAAAGATTCAGGCCAGTTCGCGAACCTGGGGAAGCCGCAGGCGCCGAGGGCTGCCGTCGGCTTGCCGGCGCTTCATGTTGCGCAATTCGGCGGCCGGGTAGACGACAAGATCGATCGATGCGCGCGGGTCGTCGATGACAAAGCGTGGGTAGATTCGTCCGGGCGCGTCCGCCGCGCGATAGTCGCCGGCGTGATACGGCGAGGGCAGGCTCATCAGCAGAAATTCGACCTCCTTCTGCTGGTCGGTGAACAGTTGCAGGGTGATGCCGGTGTGGCGTCCGGCGGTGCCGTTGAGCACCGGGCC
>DFYU01000105.1:0-18552 GCA_002383415.1 Geobacter sp. UBA4074 | reverse complement strand
TAGCTGCGCAGGGCTTCCTCGATCTGCTGGTTGTCGGGCAGGCTGCCGCTGTCGGGCGCTCCCAACTGGCGTGCGGCCTTGCGCTTGGCGCTGCCGTAATCGAGGCTGCCGTCTTCGGCCAGTATGCGCGCCGCTGCATGCGCAATGCGGCGGCGCATGTCCTGATTCTTCATGGCAGGGTTGTTTCGGGTTCGGCGCGTTCGTACGGTGCTGCAGGTTCGGTGAAGTTGCCCGGGCCATCGTCTCCGTCGGCGGCTGGCGCTTCGGGTGGGGGGAACTCCTGATAGAAATGCTCCACCATGCTGGGTGTCTCGACCCCCAGTGCCGCGCCCAGCACGGTGTCCCACACCGTTTCGCTCGGGCGGGCGCCGGTGGCCGGGTTGATCTTGACGCTGATGATGCCGTCGGGCATTGCCCAGCCCTTTTGCGGCACGCCTTTGAGCGCGGTGCCCATGAAGTTCATCCAGATGGGCAGCGCGGATTGCGAACCCGTCTCGCGCCGCCCGAGCGAGCGCGGCTGGTCGTAGCCCATCCAGGTGATCGTCACCAGGCCGGGGTTGTAACCGGCGAACCAGGTGTCAAGCGCGTCGTTGGTGGTGCCGGTCTTGCCGGCAGCCGGGTACTGCTGACTGAATGATTTAAGCGACCGGGCGGTGCCGCTGACCAGCACATCTTTCAGCATCTGGGTGGTAATGTAGGCATTTGCCGGCGACATGACCGGCGTGCTGACTGACGGCCGCACGTCCCAGCTTTTTTGGTAGCTGTTGTAGCTGCGGATGATGCTGCGCGGCTGCGGACGGTTACCGCCATTGGCCAACGGCGCATAGGCCAGGGCCAGGTCATGCAGGGTGACCTCTTCCGTGCCCAGGGCCAGTGAGAGGTCATGTTGCGTGTGCAACGGCAGACCCAGTCCGGCACTAAAATCGCTAAAGGCGTTCACCCCCACTGCGTCAAGCAATTTGACTGCAATCACGTTGTTGGACGACGCCAGGGCCTGACGCAGACTCAGGTCGCCATGGCTTTTACCATCATAGTTGAGCGGTTTCCATATCTGGTTATGGCCCTTGGGATAGGTCACCGGCGCGTCATTCCAGACATCCCCAGCCGTTGCCCCGCTCTCCAGCGCAAAGGCGTACAGCAGCGGCTTAATGGCTGAGCCCGGCTGCCGACGGGCCTGCAGGGCCCGGTTATAGGGGCTGGTGACAAAGTTGGTGCCGCCAACCAGTGCCAGCAGGTCGCCGCTGACCGGGTCAAGGGCCACCAGGGCCCCCTGCAGTTGCGGTGCGATCCGGGGCACTCCCTCGCTGATCACCTGTTCGGCCTGTAGCTGTAACGGCAGGTCCAGGGCGGTCGTCAGTTCCAGCCCGCCCTGTTCGATGATAGCGCTGCCGTAGCGCGCAATCAGTAGCGCCCGCAGATGGGCCAGATAATAGGGGGCCTGGTTGCGCGGCACCGGAGCGACCGTTTGGCTGCGCACCTGCTGCAGCTGCCGGGCAGTGAGCACCCCCACCTCGGACATCCGCTTCAGCACCACGGCCCGGCGTTGTGCAACCTCGGCCGGTTTCGCCAGCGGATTATAGCGACCGGGATTCTTGGGCACCCCGGCCAGCAGGGCACATTCCGCATCGCTCAGCTGCTCGGGGTTTTTGTCAAAGTAGAGCCTCGCTGCCTGGGCAATACCCCAGGCGCCGTTGCCGTAATAGATCTCATTCAGGTACATCTCAAGGATCTGGCGTTTGGTGTACTGCTTCTCGTACTCCAGCGCCATCACCCCTTCCTTCAGCTTACGGTCGATGGTCTTTTCGGCGCTCAGGTAACGGTTCTTGATCAACTGCTGGGTGATCGTGGAGCCGCCCTCCGCCAGCCGCCGCTTGACCACGTCCTTGACCGCAGCCCGGGCGATACCGCGCAGATCGATGCCGCCGTGCTCATAGAAACGGGCATCCTCGACCGCCACCACCGCCTGTTGCAAAAACAGCGGAATCCGGTCGATGGTGACCCAGTAACGGGTCTCCGGCAACAGGCGGCCCACAAAACGGCTCTGACGGTCAAAGACCTTGATCGAGCGGTAGCCGCTGGGCAACAACGGATGGCTGGCATAGGGTGGCGGCGGTTGGGTCTGGGCCAGACCAGGGCTGGGTACGAGGGCGGACAGCAGGCAGAGGGCAAGACAGGCAAACAGCAGGCGCTGTAGGTAACCGTTGCTACGCACCGCGCTTCCTCTTCAGCGCCTGGCGATAGAGCTGGTCATAGGCCTGGGCCGCCGCCTGCCAGGTAAAGCGCTTGGCCATGCCGTTTTTGCGCAGGGCGGCCAGACCGGGCTGATTGTTGTAGTAGGTCCAGGTGGCCCAGCCCACGGTATCGTACAGGGCCGCTGCGGTGTGACTCCAGAACTTGAAGCCGTCACCGGTCAAGGTGGCTTCGTCAAAATTATCAACGCTGTCGTCCAGGCCGCCGGTGGCCCGCACCAGCGGTGGCGTGCCGTAAGCCAGTGAGTACATCTGGTTCAGGCCGCAGGGTTCAAAGGCCGACGGCATCAGAAAAAAATCGCTGCCGGCCTCCACCAGGTGGGCCAGGGCGTTGTCGTAGCCGATGAAACAGCCCACCCGTTCGGGATGACGATGGGCCATACCACCAAAGAAGAAGTGGGCCCACGGTTCACCGGTACCGACCACCACCAACTGGATATCCAGCTTGAGCATCTCGTGGATCGCCTCGGCCAGCAGGTCGGTCCCCTTCTGGGCCACCATGCGGGATACCACGCCGAACACCGGCACATCCAGCTCAGGCAGACCGAATCGCCGTTGCAGGGCCCGCTTGCAGACCGCCTTGCCGGACAGATTATCGCTGCTGTAGCTGGCCGGCAGATAATGGTCAGCGGCCGGATTCCACTCCTCGTAATCGACCCCGTTGAGGATACCGTACAGGTCGGCGGACCGTTCCCGCAGCACCCCTTCCAAACCCCATCCGAAGGCGGCCGTCTGAATCTCGCGGGCGTAGCCCTGGCTGACGGTGTTCAGTAGCGTGGCCTGGTAGATGCCTCCTTTGAGCAGATTAACCTGATCATCCTTTTCCAACCCGAGGAAGGTAAACTGATCCCAGCCCACATCCAGCACCTCCATCAGGCCGGGGTAAAATTCGCCCTGATACTGCATGTTGTGGATGGTGAGGATCGAGGCAGCGTCAGCCAGCTGCGGGTCGTTGCGGTAGCTGGTGTTGAGCAGCAGCGGCACGGCGGCGGTGTGCCAGTCGTGGGCGTGCAGGATGTCGGGCTGCCAACCCAGCAGTTTGGGCAGCTCCAGGGCCGCCTTGGACAGAAAGACATAACGGTTGTCGTTGTCCATGAAGGCCACGTTGTCGACGCCGTAAATGCCGTCCCGTCCGTAGAGCCCGTCATGTTCCAGAAAATAGACCGGCACCTCGCTCTTGGGCAGCCGCCCCTCCCAGACGCCGCAGTACATATCGCCGATGATCCCCATCGGCACCACCAGCGAGCCGGGCAAGAGCTTCAGATCGTAGCGCTGTGGATCAATACTGTAATAGCGGGGCAGCACCACCCGCACGTCATGGCCCATCAGCTGCAGGTAGCGGGGCAGATCGCCCACCACCTCTCCCAGACCGCCGGTCTTGGCAAAGGGCGCCGCCTCGGCGGCGGCAAACAGGATCTTGAGCGGCTGTGCTAACTGATTCATCCTGTAAACTCCTGCTGCAGCACGGCAATGGCCCGCTGCAGCTCCTGCTCCAGCTCCGGCATACCGCTTGAGCAAGCGGCCAGATCGCCCTGGCGGGCGTGCTGCTCGAGGACCGCCGCCCGTGCGGTTACCCGATGCGCGCCAACCGAACCTGATTCACCCTTCAGGCCATGGATCAGCTTGGCAAACTCAGCACTGTCACTGGCCGCCAGCGCAGCCTGCAGTCCAGCCATCTTGTGTGGCACACTCTCCAGATACATGGCTACCACGTCGGCCAGCACATCGGCACAGCTCAGGGCCAGGTAGTTACGCTCCAGGTAGTCACGGTCAAGGGGATCATCGCCCGTTGTCGAGGTGGTAGTGGTGGGGTCGGTCATGGTTGTCTCCCTAGGCTATCTTGTCTGACCAGAATAGTGGGTATCGGCCACCAAAAACACAGCAACTGAAACCGCACAGTAGCTGTGAATAGGCGTTTGTAGCAACTCTAGCGCAACCGACTGGGAAGTAAAGCAAAAAGCGGGGCTCTCATCATCGTGAGCCCCGCCTCATCCAGTAGCGATTGCCGCTATCGCACGTTTCAGATTACAGGTTGACCACCGAACTGCAGGGCGCCTTGTAGCCGATCCGGATGCCGCCCCAGTGACGGCCGTTGATGTAGATCGGCAGACTGATGTCGTTCAAGATCTCGCCGGTGTCGCGGCGATAGGTCTGCAGCAGTATGCCCTCCAGGTTGGAGGCGCAACGGCTGCCGGTATGGTCGCTGAAGATCCGTTTGGTGCGGTTGTTGTTGCGGTCCAGCTCGGGATTGCCGGTCAACGGCTTGCAGTAACGCTGGTTGTGGGTCGGCACATAGGCCTTGTCATCGAAGCAGATCGCGTACAGCACGTTGCTGTCCCGGTTGACGATCGACTCCTGCAACGGCGACACTGCCCGGTCGAAGAAGCTGTCAAAACGGGTAGTGAACTTGGGCGGCTCGGTCTTTTGCGGATAGGGCTTGTAGGCCCGGTCAAACAGGTCGGCCTCGCTGATGCTGCCGCGCTGCAGCGCCTCAGCGATCACCTGCTGCACGCCGTCATGCAGCTCCTTGGCATAGGCCTTGATCTGATCGTGGTAGTTGCCCACCGAGAATTTACCGACCGTACCGTAGATCTGCTCCACCACCTGTGAGAACTGGCTGAAGGCCTCGGCGCTCTTCTGCATCATGGCGTTGGTCTCGCTGGCCACCTCGGAGACATGATGAATCTTGCCGGCGATCTCGCCGGTGGTGGCGCTCTGTTCCTCACTGGCCACCGCAATCTGGTCGATCATCTCCTTTGATTCATGGGCATGCTGCCGGATCGCCTCCAGCCGGCTGCGGGCATCTTCGGCCTGGGCCAGGCCGGTCTGCACCAGTTCGCTCTCCCGATTGATCAGCCCTACGGCCCGCTGACTCTCCTGCTGGATCGAGGCCACGATCCGCTCGATCTCGCGGGTAGACTTGGTGGTCTTCTCGGCCAGGGCCCGCNNCGTCGGCCACCACGGCAAAGCCGCGGCCATACTCGCCGGCCCGGGCCGCCTCGATGGCGGCATTCAGCGCCAGCAGATTGGTCTGGTCGGCAATGTCCTCGATCAGGTTGAGCATCTCGCCGATCTGGTTGGACGACCCCTCCAGCTGTCGAATCCCCTGCAGGGTCTCCTGGACGCTGTCGGCGATGCTGCGCATGCAGTCACAGGTCTGCTGCACCACCGCCATGCCGCTGTCGGCGGCGCTGTCCACCTGGCCGGACAGATCGGCCGCGCGATGGGTATTGTCGGCCACGCCGCTGATGGTCTGGGCCATCTCCTCGGCAGCCACCGCCACAGCGGCGGCCCCCTCCTTCTGCGATTCCGAAGCCGTAACCATCCGTTCGGTGCCGGCGGCCAGTTCGCAGACGCTGGAGCCGATCAGACAGGCCTGCTGATACAGAGAGGCGATGATCTCGCGGATCTTCTGGGTCAGATGGTTGACCTCCTCACCCAGCATGCCGATCTCGTCATGCGAGGCGATCGGGATAATCCTGGTCAGGTCGCCCTCGCCCTTGGCAATCTCGGCCACCTGGCCGGACAACACCTTGATCGGTCGCACCACCAGCCGCGAGATCAGCAGGTACAGCACGCCGATGATCAGGAAAAAGAAACAGAGCCCGACGCCGGTCAGTATCAGGGCCAGCTGTTTGGCCTTGGCCACCCCGGCCTCCAGTGAGGTGGTCAGTTGCAGACCGCCCAGGTACTTGGGACCGGCGGCATGGCAGGCGTTGCAGCGGGCCTCGTTGACCAGCGGTGTGGCCAGCACCAGAGCAGATCTGCCATCCAGCGAAACATTCTGCTCCCGCTGTGCACCGGTCTCAACCGCCTGCCTGATCAGCTCGCTATTTTCACCGCCGCCGTACGGTTTGCCGTCGGGGTGGAACAGCTGAATCTTGAGCGCACCGCCCCGTTTGACCACCTCGGCCACGTAGCCGTTAAAGGCCTCGAAATCGCCTTGCATCTTCAGCTCGATCAGGTCGTGGACCACAGCGGCGGCGGCCTGACGGGTGGCGGCACGCTGCAGGTCAAGCATCGAGGAGTAGGACAGGTAGAGGCTTAAGCCCCCCAGGCAGGCAAAACCGATGGAGAGGGTGACGGCGATGGCGATCAGCACCTTGGTAGTCAGACGCAGGTTAAACATGGGGTAACACCTCCACGGAGAAGGAAGATCGCAGTGTTGACCGGTGGCAAGAAGTCAGCGTCAAGTAAATCAAACCCGCACAAAAAAATCAAGTTATTTGGTAACGACGTTTTATAATTTTATTTGGCGAACTGCATCTTGTGACCTGAAAGCAGATCGAGGCGAGATTAACAGCGGTACACCCTATTCTATTCGGCCTACAGTAACGCCGAGAGCGCCATCAGTTCGTCAACGGTCTTGGTCAGCAGCACCGGACAGCCCCGCTCGGCCGGCAGACGCAGGTCGATATCGTAGCGGTCCCCCACAAACAACACCTGCTCAGGCCCGTGGCCGAGCGCCTCCAACACCTCGTCCAGCACCGTTTCGTCAGGCTTGGGCCGCCAGGTGTCGTTGATAGTGATCACCCGCTCAAAGGCCGTCTCCAACCCCAGGGTAGCCAGGATCTTGTCGGTCAGGGTACGGTTATTATTGGTCAGCAGCCAGCTGGTGTAGCGCTGCCGCAGGCCCTCGACCAACGGCCCGACGCGGGGGTCCGGCTCGATGTGGTGATGCGGTTCCAGCTCTGCGGCAAAGCGGCGGTGCAGTTCCGGCACCGTACCGCCCAATACCTCGATGGCCACCGCCAGGGTCTGCAGGGTACCCCGTTCCTCGGACAAACGCTGCCGTAGCGCTGTTATCTGCCGTCCACCCTCGTCGGCCGCTACCCCCAGCAGGTCGCCGGCATAGCGGGCAGCCGATTGCCAGACCACCTGTTCGAACGGTTCGGAAACATACAGCGTGCCATCCAGATCGAACACGATCGCCTTGATCTCAGCTTCGTGCAGCATCATAACCCGATCCCCTTAAGGCAGCCCAGCTGCGGTCGCTCAACGTCGCGTGACTGCACCAGCACCTGGAAGGTGTCGCCCATGCCACCCTCAGGCATGATCAACCGCTTGAGGGTCAGGCGGGCCTTCAGCTTTTCGGCCTCGCTTAAAGCGGCGCTCTCGATCGCCTCGAACTCGTCCAGCATACCGGCCGACAGCAGAAAGCGGTACTGCTCGCCAAACCAGACTGTCTGCAGACCCAACTGCTCGCCACGTTCCATCAGGGCGCTGAAGTTGATGTGGGTGGTGATATCCTGCTGTCCCAGCCGGATATAGGGGTTATCCTCGACCTTATGCTGGTGATAGCAGAGCAGGGTGCCCTGACGGCGGCGGGGGGTGTACAGTTCTTCCTTGGGGAAGCCGTAGTCTATGGTCAGCACAAAGCCCCGTTCCAGGGCGGCAGCCACCGTCTCCAGCCAGGCCAGACCTGCCAGGGAGACCTCGGCTTCCTGCCCCGCCAAGAGCGGGGTGCCATAGCGGGTCAGGTACTGTTCCAGGGCCGGGGTGGAAGGGTGATCCAGCTGTTCGGCCAGCTGGCCGTCCTGCAGGGTCACGAACACCTCCCGCAGGCCCTCGGCCGTCATCACCACCCGGTGTACCGGCATGGCATCCAGCAGTTCGTTGGAATACAACACGCCGCTGAAGCGCAGTGTCGCCAGTTGAGCCGGACTGCACCAGCCCAGCTTTGCGGCGTGGGCAGCCAGCAGATCTGCCTGGGCTCCGGCCAGGGTCGGCTCCTGTTCCACCAGCAACAGGCGGCTTGCAACGTAGCAGTCGGGCTCCTGTTCAGCCAGGAAGTCCATCACGTCGCCGGCCAGGCGGCCATGTCCGGCCCCCGCCTCCACCAGGGTGAAGTCCGTCGGCTGCCCCAGCGAGCGCCACATCCGGGCGATCTCCCGCGCGATCACCCGGCCGAAGGCGGCATGCACGGTGATGCTGGTGTAAAAATCACCGGCCGTGCCCACCTTGCGGCCCGGCGAGGTGTAGTAGCCCAGGCCCGGCTCGTAGAGACAGGCGGCCATGTAGTCGCAGAAGGTGATCCGCCCCTGCTGGCGGATCCGGTCACTGATGATGGTTTCCAGTTGGTTGTCACTCATGGGCTCGTCCTGCGTCTAATCCTTTCCTTTTTTGCGGTAAAGCTCGCGCATCCCCTTGATCTGGCGCCGCAGCTCCCGGCGCAGTTCGGGCGGCTCCAGCAGTTCGGCATGGCTGCCGTAGGACAGCACCCAGGCCAGGATCTCCAGGGTGCCGGCCGCCTCAAAGGACAGCAGCAGCCCGCCGTCCGGCAGATCGCTGACCAGCTGCCCCGGCCGCCAGATCCGTTCCCGCACGGTTTGGGCCACCTCCTGGTCAAAACGGACCTTGACCTGCATCGGCTGGTCGGAGACCAGACCAAAGGCATCGCTGAAACAGCCCTCAGGGTCGAAATCGTCCGGCATCTCGAAGCGCTGACGACTGACGGTCAGGCCGGCGATCCGCTCCACGGCAAACAGGCGGATGGCGTTACGGTTATGGGCGTGGCCCAGCAGATACAGCCCCCCCTTGGCCAGCACCAGGGTATAGGGATCCACTTCGTACGCTGCCGGCGACTTCCCACTGCGGCCATAGGACAGCTTGACCCGGTACTGGTACAAGAGTGCCCGGCGCAGTTCCGTCAGCAGTTCAGCTGCGCTTGAATAATCACGCGTACCCTGCAGACGGGGCAGGGCCACCCGGCTGATCCGCTCCAGATGGGCTGCCGAACGGGGGGGCAGGGCGGCATGAATCTTGGCGAACAGGGCGTCGATCTCGCTGCCGAACGGCTGCGGCGGCAGCATGCCGGCCAGCGAACGCAGCAGGTGCAGCGAGACCAGCTCATCCAGGGTGAAGGTGATCGGCGCAATCTGGCGGGTACGGGTCAGGAAGCGGTAGACCTTCTTGCCGGCCTGCCATTCGGCCACCAGCGGATAGCCGGCCTCCTGGACCGCGGCCAGGTCACGGTGCACGGTGCGCCGGTCCACCCCGGTCTCCTCCACCAGCTCATCCAGGGTCACTCCCTGGCGAGATTCGATCAGGCGGATCACGTTATGCAGCCGCGCCGCCTGGGTGTAATGACCAGCGGGCTTGCCTCGGGTCTTGCTGCCGGGTCCTGCCATGACTGCCCCCTGTTGCTGCAGTAAAATTTCAGCTATACTATTGTTTCCAACGGCGAAGGGTACGTGATGTGGACCTGTTTGACAACCTGTTTCCGACATATTTCGTCCCACTTGTAGACTGGCTACGCCAGCCCGGCTATCCGGCCCTGTTGGCCGTCAGCCTCCTGGCTTCCTCCCTGCTGCCGCTAGGTTCGGAATGGCTGTTGGCGCTGATGTTGACCCAAGGCTACCAGCCCGCCACCACGGTCGCCGTTGCCACCCTGGGCAACACCCTGGGCGCCTGCACCACCTGGGCAGTGGGACGCTATGGCGGCAACTGGCTGCTTGAGCGGCTGTTCAGTATCAGCGAGCAGCAACGCCAGCGGGCTGAAGCCTGGTACCGCCGCTACGGAGCCGCCTCGCTGTTGTTCTCCTGGCTGCCTCTGGTGGGTGACCCCTTGTGTCTGGTGGGGGGCTTGTTGCGAATCAATCCGCTGCTGTTTCTGGTGTTAGTGGCAACGGGCAAACTGGCCCGTTACGGTGTGGTGGCCTGGCTGACACTGCGGCTGGCGCATTAAAAGAAGTTTGGAGCATTATGAAACTGACACTTTCAACTCCTGCAAAATCTCTGAACAAGGCCTACCTCAAGCAGAGCCTCAAACGCGAGCAAATCGAGCTTTTCCGCACCAACCTTGCCCGGATGTTTGAGCGTATCCGTACGAGTACAGATGAGCATGAAGAGCACCTCAAGAATATCGTTGCCGACTTTTTAAAAGACACCTGGTACAAGCAGACCCACGAGATCAACACCAGCGGTCGCACCGATCTGGTCATCCATAACGGCACAAGCTCTAAAGACAATGTTGGCGTGCTGCTGGAGGTAAAGCGACCCGGCAACAGCGCAGAAATGATCTCCCACGACAAGCCCAATACCAAGGCGCTGCATGAACTGCTGCATTACTACATGCAGGAACGCTACACAAAGGGCAATCTGGAAGTCCGGCGTCTGATCGTCTGCAATATCTATGAATGGTACCTCTTTGATGCCGCTGATTTTGAGCGCCTGTTCTTCCAAAACAAGAAATTTGTCGAAAGCTACCAAAAATGGAGTAACGGCCTCTTCAGCGGCGACAAAACCCACTGGCTCTACAAAGAAATCCTCAAGCCGTTTGTTGAGGGCGAACTGGAAAATCTCCCCTGCACCTACTTCAATCTGAAAGAGTATGAGCGGATTGTTTGTAATCCTGCCAAGGCTGAAGACAACAAGCTGATCGCCCTCTACAAGGTACTCTCACCACCACACCTGCTGAAACAGTCCTTTGCCAACGACAGCAACTCGCTGAACAAAGAATTTTACAGCGAACTGCTGCATATCATTGGCCTGGAAGAGATAAAGGAAAAGGGCAAAAAACTGATTCAACGCAAGCCGGAAGGCAAGCGTGACGATGGCTCTCTGCTGGAAAACACCTGTAACATTCTTAAAACCCGCGGGCGGCTCTCTGGCCTTACCAACCTGCAACAGTACGGAGCAGACGCAGATGAACAATATTTTAGCGTTGCCCTTGAGCTCTGCATTACCTGGCTGAACCGCCTGCTGTTTCTGAAGCTGCTGGAAGGGCAGTTGATCACCTATCACAAGGGCGACCGCAGCCAGGCCTTTCTTAATAGCAGCCGGATCACTGATTTTGACGAACTTAATGAATTGTTTTTTGAGGTATTGGCGGTTCGGGTTGATGAGCGCAGCCAATCGGTGCTGGAAAAGTTTGGCGCCATTCCCTACCTGAACAGCTCACTGTTTGAAGAGAGTGAACTTGAGCGCAGCACCATCCGGATTAACGAACTGAAAAACCGCCTGGAGTTGCCGTTGTCCGGCTCAACCGTACTCAAGGCAAGTAATGGCAAACGATTAAGCGGCAGCATGAGCACCCTGGCGTACCTGTTTGATTTTCTGGATGCCTATGATTTTGGCGCCGAAGGCAACGCCGATATTCAGGAGCAAAACAAGAGCATCATCAACGCCTCGGTGCTGGGCCTGATCTTTGAAAAGATCAACGGTTACCGCGACGGTTCCTTCTTTACCCCCGGCTTCATCACCATGTACATCTGCCGCGAGACCCTACGGCGGGCTGTGCTGCACAAATTCAACGATGCCTATGGTTGGAATTGTGCCGATCTGGTGGAGCTGCACAACGAGATCATTCGCCAGCGTCTGTCGATCAAAGAGGCCAATGCTCTGGTCAACTCTCTGAAAATCTGCGACCCGGCTGTGGGCTCCGGCCATTTCCTGGTTTCGGCCTTAAACGAGATCATTGCCATCAAGAGTGAGCTGGGCATACTGGCTGATCACGACGCTAAGCTGCTGCGCTGTGACGTTACCGTTGAAAACGATGAACTGATCATCACGGTTGACGACCAGCTGTTTGAGTACAACTTCAAGGATGTCGAATCACAGCGGATACAGGAGACCCTGTTTCACGAAAAAGAAACCATCATAGAAAACTGCCTGTTCGGGGTGGATATCAACCCCAAGTCAGTAGCTATCTGCCGTCTACGGCTCTGGATCGAGCTGCTGAAAAACGCCTACTACCGCCGCAACAGCGACCAGCTTGAAACCCTGCCCAATATCGATATCAACATCAAATGTGGTAACTCGCTGGTCAGCCGGTTTGCCCTGGCCGGTATGCCGTCGCTCCCCGCAGCCGGACGCAAGAAGCAGAAAGAGCTGGCCGACAAATACCGCGAACTGGTCTTCTTCTACAAACATGCCCCCAGCAACAAGACAGAGGTGCGCAAACAGATTGAGAACCTGAAGCATTCGCTGGAGAACTTTGGCCTGCCCAATGATAAAGACCTGATCGCCCTGCGTAAAAAAGAGAATGAAGTGGCCCAGCTTGGCTTTGCCTTTGACAAAAAGGGGACTGAGACCCGGCAAAAGCTGATGAAAGAGGTGGAGGCGCTGCGGGTCCGCTTTGGGGAAAAAGAGCGGCTTTTGTACAGCAACGCCTTTGAATGGCGCTTTGAGTTCCCCGAGGTGCTGGACGATGCCGGGGAGTTTATCGGCTTTGACGCGGTGATCGGTAATCCGCCGTATGGCGTTGCCATGGCAAAAGAGTTGAAGCAATGGTACCAGAGCTACACGCTACGGGGAGAAAGCTATGTTCTCTTTGTAGAAAAGGCGTTGTCGCTCTTGAAGCAGCAGGGGCAATTCAGCTTTATCATTCCTGACACCTACTTGAATTTGAGCTTTACGGCACCGTTACGAAGCCATCTGTTGCAACATTCATTACTGCAAGAACTGGTGTTACTGCCGTCCCGCGTTTTTGAAGATGCCACGGTTGACACCACCCTGCTTTTTGCCGAAAAAGCTGCTTCAGCTGAGGCGTTTCATCAGACCTCTGTACGGGTTAAGAGCTTTTCCAAACAAGCCAGCCAGATAGACCTTGATCAGCCTGAATACGCTACGGCTATTGATACGGCTTCATGGCATGCCCAAGGCAGTTTCAATGTCCAGCTTGGCGGCCCTGCTGATGCACTGTTGAACCGCTTAGCAACCACGCTACCCAGCATAGCTGAACTGGCAGAAATGTTTTATGGCATTAAAGCGTATCAGGTTGGCAAAGGTAAACCACCTCAGACTGAAGAGATTCGTATCAGCAAGCCGTTTACCTCTAACATCCAAAAAGATGAAAGTTTCTTACCGTTTTACGACGGCAAGCATGTTGGCCGTTACCGGATGTTTTGGCAAAAGGACAACTGGCTTCACTACGGACCGTGGCTAGCTGAGCCAAGAAATCCTCAGAAATTTGTCGGTGAAAAAATCCTGATTCGTAAGATTGTTGCTGACACCTTAATCGCCTGTTATGTGCCGGAGACCTCTTACTGTAATACTTTGTTATATGTTCTAAAAATCAAGCCGGAACGGCAACTATCCTACTTGTACCTGTTGGGGATTCTCAATTCCCGCTTTATCGGCTGGTACTTTAAAAGCAGATTCCAGATTTCGGCTGAAGACACCTTCCCGCAGATCATGATCAGCGATATCCAGCAGTTTCCTGTGCCAGAGGCAGCAGAAGAGCAGCAGGCTCCGATCATTGAACGGGTGCAGCAAATTTTGGATGCTCCCGACAGCCCGGAAGTCCCCCGGCTTGAGGCCGAGATCGACCGACTGGTCTATGCCCTCTACGGCCTGACGGACGATGAAATTGCCCTGGTGGAGGGCGCTTCTGCAAAAGGAGGCACGCCATGACTGCACAGCAGCTCGTCAAGTTGGCTGTCTTTGAAGGCAAACAGATTCGGAAAATCATCCACAACGGCGAATGGTGGTTTTCGGTGGTGGATGTGGTAGGTGTTTTGACGGACAGCGCTGATCCGAAAGACTATTGGTATCGTATCAAAAAACGCGAAAAATTATCAGGCGTTGAGTTATCGACAATTTGTCGACAACTGAAGCTACCCGCTACTGATGGGAAAAAATACGCCACCGACTGTGCCAATACCGAAGGGATGTTCCGTATCATCCAGTCGATCCCGTCCCCCAAGGCAGAGCCGTTCAAACGCTGGCTGGCTCAGGTGGGCTATGAACGGATACAGGAGATCGAGAACCCGGAGCTGGCCCAGCAGCGAATGAAAGAGCTGTACGAACAGAAAGGCTACCCCAAGGACTGGATCGATAAACGTCTGCGCGGCATTGCCATCCGTCAGAACCTGACCGATGAATGGCAGGAGCGGGGCATCACAACCGAGCGGGAGTTCAGTATTCTGACTGCCGAGATTGCCAAGGCCACTTTTGGGATGACACCGTCCGAGCATAAGCAGTTCAAGCGACTTACCCGTCCCCAGGACAACCTGCGCGATCACATGACCGATCTGGAACTGATCTTCACCATGTTGGGTGAAAAGGTAACCACGGAAATTTCTCAAACTGAACAACCTGAGAGCTTTGAAGCCAACAAAAAAGTCGCCAAACGGGGCGGCCGGGTGGCTGGTACGGCCCGCCTGGAAACAGAGAAGGAACTGGGCAGAAGTATAGTCAGCAAGCAGAATTTTCTTCCCAAGGAAATTGCTGAGGATACGGAGGAACAACCATGAAGATCTTCATCGCCGGGGCAACCGGATTTGTGGGCGGACACCTGACCGCCGAACTGCTGCGCCGCGGCCACCAGCTGGTGCTGCTGTCCCATGGGGCGCCTGCGGCTGAGGGGCCCGGCGTCAGCTATGTCAGGGGCGATGTCACCGATCCCGCGAGCTACCAGCCAGCGGTCAGCGGCTGCGATGCGTTGATCAACCTGGTGGGGATCATCCGCGAGTTTCCGGCTAGAGGGATCACCTTCGAACGACTGCACGTGGAGGCCACCGCCTGTATGGTTGCCGCGGCGCAGCGCAGCGGTGTGCAGCGCTACCTGCAGATGTCGGCCCTGGGCACCCGTGCCGAAGCGGTTTCAGGCTATCACCGTACCAAATGGCGGGGTGAGCAGCTGGTACGGGACAGCGGCCTGGCCTGGACCATCTTCCGGCCATCGTTGATCTTCGGGCCCCGGGATGCCTTTGTCAACATGCTGGCCGACCAGCTGCGGCTGGCGCCGCTGATGCCCACCATGGGGAACGGCGCCTACCGGCTGCAACCGATCCATGGCGACGACGTGGCCCGCTGCTATGCCGAGGCCTTGGAGCGGCCGGAGACCGCCGGACAGACCTATGAGCTGTGCGGCGCGGACCGACTCAGCTACCGGGAGTTGCTGGACGCCATTGCCGAAGCCCTGGGCAAAGGGCATCCCTGGAAGCCGGCCCTGCCGCTGGCTGTGATGCAGCCGGTGATCAAGGCCCTGCAAGGGTTCAGCGCCTTCCCGATCACCAGCGACCAGCTGCAGATGCTGCTGGAGGAAAACATCTGCGACGGCGCTTGGCGCGACACCTTCCGTTTTGAACCGATCCGCTTGCGGGACGGTATCCGCGCCTACCTGAAAGGCTGACATGCGCTCGACCTCTCGCCTGCAGCGCACTGTCTGCCTGCTGACCGCTCTGACACTGCTTTTGCCAGGCGGTTATAGTTTTGCCGCCCCACCAGAATCGGATCTGATCGACGAACAGCTGGAGCAGCTGGTGCGTCAGGGCAGCCCACGGGACCCCCGAGATGGCGTGGCCACCTACTATGCCGCGCGCTTCATCGGCCGCCGCACCAGTTCCGGCGAACGCTACCATCCCGACAAGCTGACTGCGGCCCACGCCACGCTGCCGCTGGGGACGGTGGTGCGGGTGCTGAACCCCAGGACCGGCCAGGATGTGGTAGTGCGGATCAATGACCGCTGCCACCCCCGCCATGCCCCCAAAAACCTGATCGACCTCTCCCGCAAGGCTGCCCAGCAGATCGGCCTGTGGGGCAAGGGGCTGATCAAGGTCCGCATCATTCCGCTGACGGAAGGAGGCCGGACAACACAACAACGCCTGACGCAGGAGAACGCATCATGAAACAACTGTTCATCGCCGGCTGCGGCTACACCGGCCAACGGGTGGCCCTGGCAGCCCGGCAGCAGGGCTGGCAGGTGACTACCCAGCTGCGCGACGAGGCCAAGTCCGGCCCGCTGGCGCAGGCCGGCTGCACCATCGTTCTGGCCAACATGGACCAGCTGGATGAGATCCCCCCCCTGGCGCTGACCGGACAGACCCTGCTCTACAGCGTCCCTCCTCAGGGAGGCGGCAGCATCGACCTGCGGACCCGTACCTTTTTGAAGGCACTGGAGCGCGACCAGCAGGAGCCCGAACGGATCATCTACCTGAGCGCCAGCAGCGTCTACGGCGATACCGGCGGGGCACTGGTCGATGAAACCAGCCCGGCTCAACCGACCGCCGCCATGGGTAAACGGCGGCTGGATGCGGAGCAACAGTTCAGCGCCTTTGCCGAACGCCACGGCATCCCGCTGGTGATCCTTCGGGTCTCCGGCATCTACGGACCGGGCCGCCTGCCGTTGATGCAGATCTCCCAGGGCCAGCCGCTGCTGCGGGAAGAACTGGCCAAGCCCTCCAACCGGATCCATGTCGACGACCTGGTGCAGGTCTGCCTGGCCACGCTCCAGCGTGGCCAGGGGATCTACAACGTCAGCGACGGCGCGCCCTGCAGCATGACCGCCTACTTCAACGCCTGTGCTGATGCCTTGGGGCTACCCCGCCAGCCCCAGGTGGACCTGGCAGAGGCCCAACGGATGATGCCGCCCCTGCTGTTTACCTACTTCGTCGAATCGCGGGTGGTGGACAACCGACGCATGCTGGCGGAGCTGGACATCACGCTGCGCTATCCCAGCCTGGCGGACGGCCTGCGCGCCAGCCTGCCCAGCCCATGACCATGCTATGCTGACCACGATCTTTGATCGGCTGCTGGAACGCTACGGCCATCGCGATTGGTGGCCTGCCGAAAGCCCCTTCGAGGTCTGCGTCGGCGCGATCCTGACCCAGAACACCAACTGGGGCAACGTGGAAAAGGCGATTGCCAACCTGAAGGCCGCCGACTGCCTGACCCTGTCCGGCATCGCAGCGCTGCCGTCGCAGCAGCTGGCCGCGCTGATCCGTCCGGCCGGCTACTTCAACGTCAAGGCCCGCCGCCTGCAGTCCTTCTGCAGCTGTGTCCTGGAAGCATGCCAGGGCGACCTTGAACAACTGTTTGCGCAGGATTGGCGGCAGCTGCGCCCGTGGCTGCTGGCCGTCAACGGCATCGGTCCGGAGACCGCCGACTCGATACTGTTATACGCCGCCAACCAGCCCAGTTTTGTGGTGGATGCCTACACCCGCCGCATCTTCAGTCGCCTGGGGCTGGTGGATGAGACCATCGCCTACGAAACGCTGCGCTCCTTCTGCATGCAGCAGCTGCCGGAGGACCCGGCCCTGTTCAACGAGTTCCACGCCCTGATCGTGGAGCACGGCAAACAGCACTGCCGGCCCCGCCCCCGGTGCGAAGGCTGCTGCCTGGCCATTCAGTGCGACCAGCTGCGCCAACAAAACAGACAGCCCGGCGGTTGACGCCCCTGGCGTAGTGTGGTTTAATTCTGCCCTGTGGAAACCGACGCCTACATCGCCCTTGGCTCCAACCTGGGGGATCGGGAACTGAACCTGTTGCGGGCCGTTTCGGAACTGGGCCGTCTGCCCGGTTGCCGTGTCACGGCCCTTTCCCGTTTTTTTGAGACCAGCCCGGTGGGTATGCCGGACGACACCCCCGCCTTTCTGAACGGGGCGCTCAGACTGACGACCGAACTGGAGCCACACGCTCTGTTAGCAGAACTGCAACGGATCGAGCAGCAGGTATTCGCTCGCACGGCCTCGACCACGCCGGTATCACGCCGCATGGATCTGGATCTGCTGCTGTACGGTGACCAGGTTCTGCACATGCCTGATCTGGTCGTGCCCCACCCCCGGCTGGCACTGCGCCGTTTTGTGCTGCAGCCGTTGGCCGAAATCGCGCCGGACCTGGTGGAGCCGTTGAGCGGGAAGACCATCAGCAGCCTGCTGGCAGGGCTGCAATCGGAGGAGCGGGTTGCCCCGCTGGAGTAAGTCATGGGTTTAATGCGCCTGCTGTTCATGGGACTTTTGTTCTACATCGGCTACCGCGTGGTCAAGGCGTTACTGGCGCCCAAACCGAAGGCCGAGGCTCCGCCGCAACGGATCAAAGGCGAAGATGCCGTGCAAGATCCGGTCTGCGGGGTCTACCTCTCCCGTGACGACGCGGTGGTGGGCACCCTGGAGGGCAAACGTCACTACTTCTGCTCCATGGCCTGTCTGGAAAAATTTCGCGAACAACTTGACCATACACCCTAATCCAAACCTGGAGGTTTACCCATGAAGTTCTTTATCGACACTGCAGATGTGAAAGAGATCCGCGAAGCCCATGAGCTGGGCCTGGTGGACGGCGTCACCACCAACCCGTCCCTGATCGCCAAGTCTGGCCGCAAGTTCAAGGATGTGATCAAGGAGATCACCGCCATCGTGGACGGCCCGATCTCGGCCGAGGTGATCTCCCTGGAGGCCAAGGGGATGGTCAAGGAGGCCAAAGAGCTGGTCAAGATCCACAAGAACATCGTGATCAAGCTGCCGATGACGCCCGAAGGGCTCAAGGCCACCAAGGAGCTGACCAAGCTCAAGATCAAGACCAACGTGACCCTGATCTTCTCCCCGCTGCAGGCGCTGCTGGCTGCCAAGGCCGGCGCCACCTA